>JAAURB010000003.1 GCA_012033335.1 Oscillatoriales cyanobacterium RM2_1_1 | reverse complement strand
GGTTGTAATTAATTATACAACGAGGAAGGGGTCTGGGCTTGCAGGAAGGGGGCACTGCCCCTTCAACCCCCTACATGTATCTTCTAATTAATTGTGCCTAGCTACTTAGTACGCTATTGCTAACCACGACGTCTAAACCAGCTCAGCCCCTTAAGCAGGCGTAAATTTACCGTAACTCTTCCATTTTAGAATATAAAGATGGAAGCTCTTAACCTGAACCCATCACTCTTCAGCCAGAACTAGAAATGACCCCCGATGCAAAACCCAGCGTTGCTCGATTGTTCCTCTATCCCGTGAAATCTCTAGATCCGGTGGCAGTAGAATCTGTTACTGTTCTGGTCAGTGGTGCACTTCAACGGGATCGGGAATTTGCCCTGTTTGATCAGGGAGGACAGTATGTCAATGGCAAGGGTCAACCCCGGATTCACCAACTGCGATCGCAGTTCCATCTCGAAACCCAGGTTTTGACGTTAGGGATTCACCCCGATCAGCCATCCACCCCCTTTCAACTTCCTGAAGCCCAACCCCAGCTTGAACAATGGCTGAGTGATTACTTCAACTTTCCCGTGCAACTGCGGCAAAACCTGGAGAGGGGATTCCCCGACGATATCGCTTCCCCGGGGCCAACCATCATCAGTACAGCCACCCTGGAAGCCGTTGCCTCTTGGTATCCAGGGCTAGAGGTGGAGGAAGTCCGCCGCCGCTTTCGCGCCAATATCGAGGTGGAGAACGTTCCCGCCTTTTGGGAGGATTGCTTGTTTGCTGAAGCGGGACAAACTGTTGATTTTCAGATTGGTGCAGTTACGTTTATGGGCATTAACCCCTGCCAGCGCTGCGTTGTCATCACTCGAGATCCCCAAACTGGAGCCGCCTATCCGAATTTTCAAAAAACCTTTGTGACCAAACGACACGATACCTTGCCAGGGTGGACAGTGCGATCGCGGTTTAATCATTTCTATCGCCTAGGGATCAACACACGACGGCTAGATTCTGGCATGGGGCTGAGGATTCAGGTGGGGGATAGACTGGAATTATTACAGACTTAAGCTTGAGTGTTTCTTAGAAGTGTCTATCAAATTTAGAGGAAAATTTTGTGGTGCAGGCATCTTGCCTGCTAGTTCACAGCAGTAATCCTAACCGATTGAATCCATAATTCTTAGTTTTCCTCTGCGGTTTTGGACATTAAAGTAATCGAATCAGGCTGTTGAGCATCACTTGAGGTTGGTGACTCCTCCAACCCCTCCAGGGAATTGACCGCATCCACATCTGACTCTACCGGGTTGGCAGCAACCGTAATGGCGGAGGAGGAGAGGGACACTTGGTCTGAAACCGGCAATGACTGCTGGCTACTGTCAATAATCCGCTTGAGTTTCAAAATAAAGTCTGGATGGGTAAAAGCCCCAGGGGCAGAAACGGCAAGGGAAACTGAGCGAGCTAAGGTTGAAATCTCCTGAAGAGAGGAACGGGAAAGAGCTTGGTAGTTTAGTCTGGGTTGAGCTGGATTCAGTCGGGTTTGCTGGGATTGAGCTAGATTGAGGTCGGTGCGATACAGCCTCAGGGGTGGGGAGGGATTGAATCGATAGAGCCCCAGGGTGGATTGGAAGCGAGCATGTAAATCCCTGGGCATCCGGTTGCAGACTAGCCGTTCAAATTCAGCGGTGAAGTGATAGGTGACATAGCCTCGGCGATGCCATAAATTCAGGATTTGCTCTGCGGAAAAAACTTTATAACGCCCCTGATAAAGCGCTTCAATAATGGCTAGATAGATCCAATCCGTATCATATTGATTTGCCCATCGAATAATCACATGTTCGGGGCTGATTTCACCATTCATATCGAAGCTGTAGTGCATCAGTAGCGCTACTGCTAAAGTTGGAGCACTATTAGAAAGTTCAACCACGATGAATGAATTAATCCACTAGGAATAAATATTACAGCGATTTTCAATCCCGTGAGGTACGAATTCGGAAGTGGATAACGCGGTTTGCGATCCACTCCCATACTCCAGTAGCATGAGAAACGCTGTACAGATATTATTAAAATGATTGATTAAAGGACTTACTCTCTTTCTGTGCCTGAGAATGGCTCGGGATTGCCCGTCCAGTTGAAATCACTAATCCTGAGATTAAGGCTTCCAATCCGGCGGACAGGATTAATCCGCAATAAAACTCCATAGGTTCGGCGGCTGTATTCTAGCGTAAATTCGTTGTTGAGTGCTAAACCATTATCTAAATTAATCGAAGACTCAAATCCTGCCCTGACTCCCCCATAAATTTGCTGCACCAGCCCCAGGGTTAGTACCCGATCATCCACCCGGCGGTCAAATAGGAAAGGAGACTCCCCATCCCGAACCACCTGGCTATAAAACAGGGTAAACCCGGTGTAGTCAAAAAAGTCATCCGAAAAATGTCCCAGTTGCCCCTGAACCCCAGCACCCCCCACCAGAAAAGACTGAGATTCATCTTCGGTATAGAGGCTGGTAACTCCTTGGGCGATAAACACCAGGCGCACGAACGGAATCACCGGTCGTGGGGTATACCTCAACCCCTCCGTAGCAGTAGCCGGTAAGGGTTCCCCCTGCCACAACATCACGGGATAGGTGAGGCTAAAGAGGGCCTGAAATCGGCCACGATCAATTCGATCATTGTCCCGATTGATGTCTAGCAAGTCCAGCCGATCCGTTCTGGCTTCAATTTGTTGGTAGCCCGCCTGGAATCGCAGTTGAGCCCCGGAATTGCCCAGTTCATACACCGGAGATGTCAACACCGCCCCCACACTCCGTTGCACCGTCTGAAACCCTAAAGTGCCATTAAATAAGCGATCGCGATAGCTATATTCCCCGGTCAGGGTATAGTCGCCGATTTGCTGTCGCAGTCGCACGCTACCCCGGTAGCCATCCTCTTCTAGATTGGGAAAGCCGGCAAAATCGGTAATTCGCAATTGACTATCCAGAAAAGTTCGGGAGCCCAAAGGGCCAGACAGACTCGCTCGCAGACCATAAAATCCTTCATCGAAGGGACTGTTTTCTTCTTCGAGAGCCCGCTGCAGCAAAAACTGCGGCGCAAATTCCAGCTCCAGAGACCCCAAGAGAATCGGCGGCAAGTTCCATTGGACGAAATATCCCCCCAAATCATCCAGATCATACCCCACAGAAATCGGACTGGGTTCCCGCTGGCGGCGATCAATCACCGTGCGATCTCGAAAGAGGGGTAGGCTAAAGCGCTGGTCAAATACCAACCGGGAACCCGTTGTAATCAGCTCATCCTGAAGGGGAGAGATCCGATTCAATCGGGCTGTATCAGCGCGCAATTCCAGTTCAGGGGGAGAAAAAGGATCATTGGTAATTCGGACATTGGTCGCTTCCCAGGTACCGTCGGCGGCGATATCAATCTGATCCGCCTCAAACCGTAAACGATTCACATTGCCTTCAATTCCAGGCAGAGCCAATCCCGAAATATTCACATCTGCCCCTTCACCGGAGGTAATATTTTCAACCGGTTGGGCTGCCGTAATCCGATCACTAATGGGGGCCGTTGGTAAATCTCCAGTTCCTTGACCGAGAGGATCTTCTGGGGCAAAGTCCCTGGGCGCGGAGGAGGTCAAAACATTTCCCTGGGCCTCAAATACTGTTCCCGTACTCTGGCCCAGATTGTACTCCATGCGATTGCCGCGCACGACCTGACCCCCCCGGGTTAGAGCTACATTCCCCGTGGCTACCACCTGTCGGGTTACCAGGTTGACCTGGGCTTGATCCGCGTCAATCAAGGCTTGCCGGAAGCGAATCATGACATTGCCTGTTGCGGTGATAATTTGTCTTTGTTGATCGTATTCCTGACGGTCGGCAGTGATTTCCACTGAATCCCCGGGGAGAATCACGGGAATTCCTCCTTCAGGGGATGTTGGCGTGGTTTGAGGGTCTTCTAGTGACTCTGTCTCTGATGAATTGGGCGAATCAGGGGAGGGGGAGTTTTGAGCCTGGAGGGGTTGAAAAAATTCAGCCGCGATCGCCGACTCCACGGGGACAAAAGCCACTCTGGAATAAACCGTGGTTAAGGTTGGATCTGGAGCAATCAATTGCTCAGGAGCAGAATAGATTCTGAACTGGGCTGCGGGGGGAGAAACTGAGCCATCCGCAGCGATCGCAAGGGGAGAGCCCAGACGAGTTGACTCAACGGCAGACGGAACTGCAATCCCTTCTGTAGTGGGCAAGGCTAGGGGATAGGAAACCGTAGCATCTAGTCGAGTAATAATCTGACTGGGGGAGAGATCAGAGTCGGGGATAGGCTGAGGGAAATCATTGAAGGGGCTAGGGGATGGATCTTGAGGAATAATCAGGATGATCGGGGGTGGTTCCGGGGGAGGGGCAGTTACCAAATAGGGCATAGTCATTCAACAAAACACAATCCACTGATGGCTCGGATAAATGAGGTTCAAATAGGTTCGGACAAATAAGCCCAACCCTAATTCAGAGCTGAGCGCTAAACGACCTGTATTAGACCAGTATTAAAATTTCTGATTCATTGCTCCATCCTGGCCAGGACTTCTAGCTGGCTGAAGCCATGATAACCCCCCATTGCAATTCATCAACCCTTAACACAATCCGTAAGATTAATTCGCAGCAAGAGTTTTAATCAAGATCTCTGCGCTTAGGGTTCCGAGCGGGGTCATTTGATAGGAAACCAAAGATAAACAGCAATACAAAGAAAGAAACGACGACGTAAACGACAATTTTCAACGTCAACATAATAGAATATCTCCAGAACCGAGCCAGTTGAATCGTATTTTATGTTATGGAAGGATCATAACCTTCCCATCATACACCTAAGCTGGCAACTGTAGCTAGCCAGCATTAAGCCTCAACCTCCAACCAACCCTTAAAACTAGACCCTGCAATCCCATAGCCATTACAAATGATTTGTGACAAGGGGGCAACGCCCCCTTCACCCCCTGCTTGGAGAATTCGTCAGATCCCTCTCTAATCTTTTTTCACCCAGGAGACAGGATTGCTTAGAGACAGCTAGACTCTGGCTGTCTCTAGGAAATTTATCGCCGCCCCTCTAACCAGTAGGTTCTCATATAGCCCTTGCCTTTGATCTCAATTACCCCTCTTTCCTCAAATCGATAGCGATAGTCCAGCAGGCGCTTGGTGTTTTCTGTCACCTGGATTTTCCCCCCTACCCCTCTAGATTCCATCCGGGATGCTACGTTCACCGCATCTCCCCAGAGATCATAGATAAACTTGCGGGTTCCAATCACACCGGCTACAACCGGGCCAGTATTGATCCCAACCCGCAATTGCAGCGGTTGGCCATCGGACCGAACAAAATTGTTAATGGCATGTTGCATTTCCAAGGCCATATCCGCGATCGCTCCGCATGATCCGTACGAGGAATCGGTACGCCCCCCGCCACCATGTAAGAATCACCAATGGTCTTGATTTTCTCAAGTTGATATTTTTGGGCCAATTCATCAAACGCGGAAAAGATATTATTTAACCAATCCACCAGTTCTCGAGGCGAAATACTGGAGGAAAGCTCAGTGAAATTCGCAATGTCAGCAAAGAGGATAGTGGTCTGATCAAATCGATCCGCAATGGATGACGGATCCTGTTTTAGCCGTTCAGCGACGGATTGAGGCAGGATATTCTGGAGTAACCGCTCCGATTTTTGCTTCTCAACTTGCAGAGCATCCAGCATCCGTTTGCGTTCTGTGGTGTTGTGGGCAACCCAGATCACCCGGTTATCTGGCAATATCGAGACCGTAGCGGCAAACCAGGCAATTTCATCCAGATTCAGGCTCAGGGTGTCATAGTGCTTTGAATCCGGTTCACCGTAGGGGGAGAGCAATGGCAAGCTATACTCGATGGACTGCGTTTTGCCGGTCTTAAGAACTTTCAGGATATGGTGATAAAATAATCCCGCTTGGGTCGCAGGGAGCACCTCGAATACCGTTTTGCCCAGACAGCTTGGGCTTGGACTACAAAGAACATCCGCATTGGTGGTGATGATTTTCTGATAGCGCCCCTCGGCATCGAAGACAATAATCACATCTGTCATCGCTGCAAACAATGCCCTCAATTCCGCTTCTGAAGCCCTCAGGGCTGTCTCGACCCGTTTCCGTTCGGAGATCTCCCGTACCAGCTTCAAGGTGCGCTCTTCGACTCTCGATTCCAGAATATCTTTGGCCTGTTGCAGGGCCAGTTCTGCCTTTTTGCGTTCGGTGATGTCAATCACACTGCCTTCGTAGTAGAGGATCTCGCCACTGCGATCTCGCACCGCTAGGGCATTTTCTGCGATCCAGCGCAACTTGCCATCGTGGCAGCGAATCTGAGACTCAAAATCCATGACTGAGCCCTGTTCATCAATTATCTGAATAAATTCCCGGCGGCGAGTGGGGCTGACATAAAGTTGCCCGGCAATATTAATGATGCTTTCAGTCAGTTCCTCAGGGGAGTCATAGCCATACATCTGGGCCAGAGCTGGATTGGCCCGGAGATATTGGCCCTTGGGGGTTGTCCGGAAAATTCCTTCAACTGCATTTTCAAACAGACTGCGATAGTCAACTTCAGCTTGCCTCAAAGCTTCCTCGGTCTGTTTGCGCTCAGTAATATCCAGCCCAACAAAAAATGCGGCTTGACTGCCGTTATATTTGTGGGCGGCAATCAGATAACTGCGGAGCTGACCTTCGACCAGAGATAGGATCTCTCGATTCTGATCCCGCTCAGGGCTCTCAAAGAATTCCCGGACAAATTCATTGAACTGAGGACTACTGTCTAAAAAACCAATATGGCGATTGATAAAGTCTTCTGGGTTGAGGTTGAAAATATTGGCGAGATAGCGATTGACTCCGAGATAATGCAGGTCAGAGCTGATCCAGGACACCATGCCAGGGACAATATTCAGAACCGCTTTGAACTGATCCTGAGAAACCTTCAGGGCCGCTTCAGCTTGACGGCGGGCCGTAACGTCGATCCCGACCAGAAAAGCTGCCTGACCCTGATTATATTTCTGGGCAAGAATCCAGTAGTGCTTTGGGTATTCTTTGACCTGGGTTGAGATTTCCTGAGAAGCCGTTTGTTCAGGATTCTGGAACAAATTTTGAATGAATTGATTAAATTGGGAGCCTCCCCCTAGGAAGCCAATATTTTGATCGGCAAAGTCTTCTCGGGGCCGCCCGTGGATATCTGCCAACTGTTGGTTGACCTCAATATAGGTCAAATCCGAGCGCACCCAGGAGACTGTTCCAGGGACTGCTTCTAGTACAGTTTGCAGACGGGTATTGGCGGTTTTCAAGCTTTCCTCCGCCCGCCGACGCTGAGTAACATCGATCCCAACAATGAAAGCCGCTTGATTGTTGTCGTACTTCTGAGCTGCCACCAGATAATAACGCAACTCCCCACCATCAACTTTGGTACAGACTTCCTGAGAGGCTTCCACCTCTGAACTGTAAAATAAATTTTGAACGAATCCAATAAACTCCGTTCCCGTGCCTAGAAAACCAATATCCTGACCGGCGAAGTCCTCTGGCTGCAAACCAAAGAAATCTGCCAACTGTTGGTTGACTTCGATATAGGTCAGGTCTGAGCGAATCCAGGAAACAGTTCCAGGTACCGCATTCAAGACCGTTTTCAAACGGAGATTGGCAATTTGCAACTCTTCCCGGGCCTGCCGATGTTCTACAATCTCATTGAGCAGATGGGTATGGGTTTCCTGGAGACTGGCGGTGCGCTCCGCGACGATTTCTTCCAGGTCATGATTGATCTGCTCAAGTCTGGCTTCATATTGCTTGCGCTTTTCGATTTCGGCTTGAAGTTGCGCTTTTGTCGCCTCCAGTTCCCGGGATTTTTGCTCTAACTGATCTGCCCGTTCAGCACTCTGACTCACCTCCGCCAGCAAACTGGTTACCATATCGCTGGGACTGAATTCACTCTCCTCGAATCCTAGCCAGGGCAACGGTTTGATCCGGTTGGGGCTGGAATAGATCACCTGAAATTGACCGTCGGGCTGCGCCTGACCAATCCGACAAACCTTGGACAAATGATGATTTGACTTGACCCGTACCATGCCCCCTGGAGCCTGATAATACAAACCATAGGCCGCCGTCCGCACCCGTTCGCAGTCAAACGAGTCAGCCAATTCCACCGCCTGCTTCCAGAGATGAACCTGAACATAGGCGGCTTCCACCGGATCGCTGGTAACTCGCTCAGGCCCATAGTAAGCCTGAAATCGTTCGACGAATCTTTGATTTTCAGGGGTATCCAGGCTTTGAAAATAACTCCAGCAGCTCAGATGGCCCACCGCCGCATTACCTATGAGCTGTAGCTCTGTTTCAGAAACAGAAGTTGCCAGGATAGTTATCTGGTCTGGACTCAGTCCGGCTTCCTGAAATTGTTGATAGAAAGCAATATTACTGTCTCCGTTGACAGTATTGAAGATTACATCTGGTTGAGCTTGCCGAATCCGGCATATAATCTCTTTAAAATCTTGAGTTTCCAGGGGAGGATAGGCTTGTCCTACAACCTCACCGCCACTAGCGTTGAGCTGTAACTTGACTAGTTTGCTGACCGTGTGGGGAAACATATAGTCTGAGCCCAACAAAAAAAAACGCTGACCCCGGTTCTGCAGAAGCCATTTCACAGCAGGTTCTACCTGTTGATTAGGACACAGTCCAGTGTAAAAAATATTGGGTGAACTCTCTAAACCTTCATACTGCAAGGGATACCAAAGCTGATGGTTAAGCTTTTCAACAATGTATTTAACTGCTATTCGAGTAGTGGATGTCCAGCAGCCAAACAGGGTAGCCACCTGATCCTCTAATATGAGCTTTTCGGCTTTCTGAGCAAAGCAGATGGGATCAGACGCTCCATCCTCAACCACCGCTTCAATCAGTTGGCCTAAAACCCCACCGAATTGATTGATCTCGGCAACTGCCATTAGAGCAGCATCTCGCAATGGAGATTCTCTCATGGCCATCATGCCACTCAAAGAGTGCAAAATACCGATGCGTACGCCTGACATAGGTTTTATTCACATACAACGCTAGGGTTCGTCGTCAGAAGCCATCTAGTAAATCTAGAACTCACATTCAGATGAAAGTTCAAACTTCAATTTGAACTTTCGTTTGAAGCTCCAGTTAAAAAACTTAGCCAACTCATCTAGTACAGCCCTGGTTTGCTACACCCTAGTTTTCCTGCATTAAGTCTAATCAGCACCCTGCCCTTTGGCTGTATCAGAAATTGCTTTCAGCTTCTCCTAAACTCTAAAAACCTACTAGAACTGTGAAAACGACACCCCCCATGCGTAGCCTAATCAACGGGCTCTTTAAAGCATAGCAATCACTAGATATGGAAGTTAATTCCCATTGCTTTAGTCTTGTAATCCTGAGTTCCTTAAAACTCTATTTTCTCATGGGGCCCAGAGTAGTTTGATACTTTTGAAGCCCATTTGGTCAAAATAAAAATCGCCGTTCAAAGCAAACTAGATGCTCAATCCTACGGCCCACTTTCTATACTAACGACTAATGAAGAGTATAGCAGGATAGAACCATTACAGGTCTATACCCCCCATGAGGATATAGCCACCTTAACCCTTGGATTCCTGAAATTTGGATTCCTGAAAAAACTATGACAATTGCACAGAATTGGTAGATTATGTACCTAGTATACCTGAGTAAGAGTTTACCTGCTGCATGATGATTGATTCAATGCTTGCCTTGACAAGTCATTTAAGGGGTCTAGCCATAGGGCGATTGAAGTCAGCAATGACTTCAATCATGCGGATTTTTAATTGCTCTGTGCTGCTGCCTGATCTCGATGACCACAAATTGCTTTGGCTTTGATGTCTCTCAAGATTCTGAATCTGACAGCCCATATTCGGTAACCAGCTTTACACAATAACTTAACTTCACCAATTTATTTTCCCTATCAAACCCTGCACAAATCAAAAAAATTGAAATATTGGTCAACTCAGGCAAAGGGATTAAATAGGCGGTTGTGATTAATTTTCAATGGCAGGGGGTCTGGAGCAAAGCCCCAGGAAGGGGGCACTACCCTCTTCACCCCCCCATCAATTTTCTAATTAATTTAATTGCGTCAAGCTATTTAGTTACCCATTAATTTAGTTACCCATTAACTGAATAGGATTAATAGAGGAAGTTCCGATTCAGATATTAGGTTAAGTTTGTGAGACAGGTTCGTGAGACAAGTTTGTGAGGCGTGAGTATAATCTGTGATTCCTGAATTTCCCCCGACTCCCGATCCCAATCTAGATGAGCGAGTTGCCGAACTAGAAATCAAGCTCAGACGGGCTTGCAAAGTCATCGTCCATCTCCAAAAACGAGTTGCCCACCTTGAGCAAGGTCAGTCTCAGCCTGCCTCAGCTCATCCGATATCTTCAAAAAACTCCCCTCACCACTCTGGGGGTCATTCTAAAACCCTGGCTCAGCAAGTTCGCTCAGCCTGATCTGGAGTAGTGGATTGGTTCTAGGGGGCACTGGTGTGATTTTAGCCTGGAGATTGGTTGACCCCCAAATTCTGATTGAGAATTTTTACCGAGAATTTCAGGGGAAAACCTCAGCCTCTCAAGAATCCATCGTCGCGTCCCATCTCACCCCAACGGATACCCCTGTGACCCGTCCATCGAAACCTCCCACTCCAAAGGCCCCAGAACTGATATATAACCCAAAAGTTGCACCAAATTTACAGTTCAGTGCTGAGCTACAGGGCATCGTAGACACAGGAGTAAAGCTGGCTGCGGCCCAGGAGCTTCCGCTGGAAAATCTATCCATTTACTTAATTGATGTGCAGCATCAGACCTTTGCTGAATATCGCAGTCAGACCCCGAGATTTCCCGCCAGCGTTGCTAAATTGTTCTGGATGGTGGCCCTCTACGGTCAGGTCAATGCCAGGCAGTTACCCCCTGACGCAGTGGCCTATACCCCCGAATGCCAGACTGATGTCTGTAAACTGATTCAATATTCAGACAATGAATCCGCTAGCAACATCATTGATCAACTGACTCAAACCACCTCCGACCTGACCAAACCTCCAAAAGAGTATAAAGATTGGCTGAATCAACGGCATTCGATTAATCAATTTTTTCAGAAGGCTGGATACCAGCAAATTGATGTCAGCCAGAAAAACTATCCGATTCCCTCCTTGGGAATGGATCAACCAGAGGACTGGGAACTGAAAATGCGAGGCAGTTGGGAGCAGCCTATCCGCAATCAGATCACGGCTAGTCAGGTGGGACGCATCATGTATGAAATTGTTCGCAACAAAGCGATTTCACCCGCAGCCAGTCAGGCCATGCTCAATTTATTGACCCGCAACTTGAATCCAGATACCTGGCAGGCGGAAGAATATACCGCCCTCTATGAATTTTTGGGGGAGCCTTTTATTGGAACAGAGGTACAGTTTGCCTCTAAGGTCGGCTGGACTTCAGATAGTCGCACAGAAGTTGCTTTTATTCGAGATCCCTCAGGTCAGGTTGCCTATGTCCTGGCGGTACTAGGAGATGGGGAACCCTATAGTGCAAATGTCAGCTTTTTCCCAGCCCTATCTCAATCTATCTACAACCAGATGATGGCTCTGCCAAAACCCAAAACCCAAAATCTACAATCAAACGATTAACCCCAGAGGCCACAAAAAGCTTAAACCCTCTGGGATCTCCGTGCCTCTATTCCGTGCTTCTGGGGTATTTCCCTCTATCGTAGTACTCCAAGGGAAACTGAAGCAGCCGTTAATGAGTTGGAGCCTGCCAAGTCGGCCTCAACCCAGGCCACAAAGTTACTTAAGATCTGTAATCCTGCCTTCGAGGATTTTTCTGGATGAAACTGAGTTGCCATCACATTCTTATCAGCGATCGCCGCTGTTACCGTTTGAGTGCCGTGGGTGATGGTGGCGGCATTGATGGTGCTGTCAGTCGGATCAACGTAGTAAGAATGAACAAAATAAGCCCAGGGAGCAGGGGGCAAGTCCTGCCACAGAGCCAGGTTGGGATCGGTGAATTGTAGTTGATTCCAGCCCATGTGGGGAATCGTCAACCCAGGTTCTGACGCAAACCGACGAACCGTTCCGGCAAAGATTCCTAGACCGGGTTCATGGCCTTCCTGACTCTGATCGAACAAAATCTGGAGTCCCAGACAAATTCCCAGAAACAGCTTCCCTGAAGCAATCACATCTTGAATGGGTTGAATCAGTTGGCGCGATCGCAAATGCTCCATTGCCGGATCAAATGCTCCAACTCCCGGTAAAATCACCGCATCGGCCTGATGAATCAGCTCGGGAGAATCGGTGACTTGAGGGGTTGCCCCTGCCTTTTCCAGTCCTTTGCAAACGGAATGCAGATTTCCCATATCGTAATCAATCACTGCGATCGCTACCATGGCTGATGTTCTCCTTCGTTCGACTATGAATCTCTATTTTGACATTCTCACTTCCCGAATCAAAGATTCTGAGACGATTTTCGGGTGAAGTGCTCTGAGGGCTAATTCTTTGACGGCAATGCTACAGTCAATACTTTACAGGGGGTCTGGGCCGAAAATTCTAGGATGGGAATTGCAATTGAGGAGATTAAATCTGGTAGAACCGTTGTGATTGCAGGATGTATGGCACTCAGATCGGCCTGTTATTGAACCATTAGAAGCGGATTGAACGCTGATTCGAAGGTGTGTTCAAAAGTTGATGAAAGGTTAGATCACTGAACCTGAGGTGCTTTAACCGGTGATCCAGATGGCTCCTTTTTGCAACCCTTCAAATAGTGGATTCAGTCCTGAAGAATTGATCTCAGCCAGGGCAGGTTCAGCCAGAATCGCTGACTTTAGCAGTTGGTAATCCAGGGCTGTGATTTGGCGGAATTTGAGCACCCGATCCACAACGGCAGGAATTGAAGTATCAGCAGAGCAGGCTATGGTGTTCATGGTATGGGCTTTAGATTAAACTCTTTGTTAACTCATATCATCTCGGAAATCCTACCGTTGTTGTGTGATGAATTGACTGATTCTCTTGTGAACCAATCAGCCATTTAATGTGACAGGAAACCTATGGAAGCCGTGATCTGACATCGAGTATTCGTTAGGGTTCGTTCTAGCCGACCTCTTAGACTCTTCAGTCCGTTAAAGAATTGCTTCAATTCAAGCAGAACCTGAAAATTAGCTGGATAATTGATTTGGGAATCCTTTCTAGCGCTCCATGGACTCTTTTTCAGCGGTTGATCCAGCCCAACCCAATTTCTCCGATGCTCTCTTTCAATCGGTAGAGAAGCTTCGCCGTCCTCCGGCCAGGGTAAGAGAGCAGCATATTACCCTGGCCCAGGGTAGCGGTGGCAAAGCTATGGCGGACTTGATTGAGGATGTTTTTGTCCGTCAGTTTGACAATCCGATCCTGGCTGAACTGGAGGATCAAGCGACGTTTAATCTAGCTGACCTGATGCAGTGGGGCGATCGTTTGGCTTTCACAACGGACTCCTTTGTGGTAGATCCTCTATTTTTCCCTGGGAGCAATATTGGTGAACTAGCGGTGAATGGAACGGTGAATGATTTGGCCATGGGTGGAGCAGTTCCCCTGTATCTTTCCTGCGGGTTTATTCTAGAGGAGGGATTGCCGATTGATCATCTGCGTCGGATTGTCAGCAGCATGAAGGAGGCCGCCGATCAGGCCGGGGTCAAAATTGTCACTGGAGACACCAAGGTGGTTCAGCGCGGGTCTGCGGATAAGCTGTTTATCAACACCGCAGGAATTGGCATGATTCGCCCTGGAGTCAGGACTTCTGCCCGGAGCCTTCAGCCTGGAGATGCCATTCTAATCAATGGGGATCTCGGGGATCATGGCACGGCGATTTTAATTGCCCGGGGAGAATTGGCCCTGGAGACTGGGATTGAGAGTGACTGTCAACCGTTGCATGGGCTGGTGGAGCAGATGCTTGCGGTTTGTCCAGAAATTCACGCTCTACGAGATGCGACTCGAGGCGGTTTGGCGACGGTATTGAATGAGTTTGCCTTGAGTTCCCAGGTCGGGATTCGGCTAGAGGAATCTGAGTTACCGATTCGAGAAGAGGTGCAGGGGGTCTGTGAGATTCTGGGCCTTGATCCTCTGTATCTGGCCAATGAGGGCAAGTTAGTAGCTGTTGTCCCTCGGGCCAAAGCGGAACGGGTTCTGGCGGCGATGCGAACCCATCCAGCCGGACATCAAAGTCGAATGATTGGGGAGGTGATTGCTGATCCTGTGGGTATGGTGATATTACAAACCCGGTTTGGGACGGCGCGGATTGTAGACATGCTGGTAGGGGATCAATTGCCCAGAATTTGTTAATGACTATTTATTAGTGACTGTCTGTTAGCGACGATTAGTCATTCATCCAAAAAACGATGCATGAACTGGGAATTACGCAAAATATTGTGGCGATCGCGGTGGAGTATGCCGGAGCTGTTCCGGTCAAACGGGTGAGCTTAGAAATTGGTCAACTGTCTGCCGTGATGCCTGAAGCCATTCAATTCTGTTTTGAGGTGTGTTGTCGCGGAACCATCGTTGAAGGAGCCCAATTAGAAATTATTGAAATTCCGGGGATTGGGCAATGTTGCCAGTGCGGAACTGAGGTTGATTTAGATGTTCCCTTCGGAATCTGTCCCAGTTGCGGTAGTGTAGAACTCAAGATCATTCAAGGTGAAGAATTAAACATTAAAACAATGGAGGTGGAGTCCCCATGTGTGTAACCTGTGGTTGTGCCAACGAGAATCAAGTCATTTTGATTAATCCCCAAACTGGAGAAACGATTGAACTAGAAACCAGTACCGATCAGACCCATTCCCACTCCCATTCCCTGCCTGATGGTCGTTTGCTCACCCATACCCATGGGGCGCTCAATTCAGATTCTGCTGTTGATAATTCCCCGACCATTCCCCCTGAGATTCATGCCAAAATTCACGCTGAGGTTCATGGTCGAACCATTACCTTAGAGCAGGAAATTTTAGCTAAAAACAACTCGGCGGCGGCCCAGAATCGCCGTTGGTTTCGGGAACAAAATATTCTGGCTTTGAATTTGGTCAGCTCCCCGGGTGCTGGCAAGACGACCTTATTGACCCGAACCATTAATGACTTGAAATCTCAAATTTCTTTCAGTGTGATTGAAGGGGATCAGGCAACCGATCATGATGCTGAAAAAATCCGAGCAACCGGGTGTAACACGGTTCAAATTAATACCGGAACAGGATGCCATTTAGAAGCAACAATGATAGCCTGGGGTTACAGACAACTCAATCCACCCTCTAACTCTATTGTCATGATTGAAAATGTCGGAAATTTGGTATGTCCGGCGCTATTTGACCTGGGAGAACAGGGAAAAGTTGCCATTTTATCAGTTACAGAAGGGGAGGATAAACCTATCAAGTATCCCCATTTATTTCGGGCAAGTCAGGTGATGATTCTAACAAAAATTGACCTGCTTCCCTATTTGAACTTTGACCTTGATCAATGTCTAGAATATGCCTATGGGGTAAATCCCCAGATGAAAATCTTTCAGGTGTCTGCCTTGACTGGAGCCGGTTTAAATGACTGGTATGACTGGCTAAACCATCAGTTAATCAATGGTTAACGGGAGGAATGCCCTGATCGGCTACGGTGAAGCCCTGGCGATCGCGGATCATATCAATAACCCCCTGACCCCCGCCCTGAAATAACCATCCCCCAGAGGAAATTCAGTAGAAATGAAAATTAATCACGTAAGTTGATTTTTAAGTCAGTTGCATAAAAAATCAGCTATACTGGAAAAACAATGCCCCTGAGATTGATACAAATCTCCACATTTATGGTTGTAGCAGGTAAGACAAGCATCGAATACACTAGATACAGTCAGTCCCTAGAGAGAACGCGAGAATCTGGGTTGGCTGCTGTCAAATCTAGGATCACTATGAAAGAACAGGACTGTTCAGCGGTCTATGATGACCTGATTGAAATGTTAGAGCACCTCAGTTTGGGGTGGATTGCTGGGCAGGTAGCGGAAGTGATCAACACAGGCAGAGTAGTTGAAGAAATCGTTTCTGGACGAAAATCCCCAGACCTGAAACTGTCTTATCACACTCCGTCAGAGCAGTTATTACTCTTAATTGGTGCCCTCGAAAAAGCCATTGTAGACTCAATGGAGATTGAACTAGATATTGCTGAAGCCTTTATCGGTCAAGCGAACAAACTGACTAGTCCAGAGATTCATTTTATCGCCTCATTGAGTTCTCGAAAGAGCAGAATTAATGGCGCTGACCACACTCTGGCCCAGGGAAAAAAGCAGCTCAAAACTTTAAAAAACTCATTCAATCAGCTCAAGCAAAAAATCGCTCAAGGCCAGAACTCATCCCTGGTAGAAACTATTAGAGATCAGTTAGAACCGATGATTAACTCTGAAGTTCAAACCCTGGGTCGAAACTCTAATCTGTACAAATATTACATTTTCAATCTAATTCTCAAGGCCGCCCAGAATGAAGGGGCTCGGATTTACTATCAAGATGTGCTCAAGCATAGTCCTGAGCAATTGATTTTCCGTGAACATGCCGGGCAGATTGATGACACGTCCCATGGCTACACCCATGCTGTGATTGAATTTGAGAATAAGCCAGTACTTGAACTGCATATTGGGGTCAAAGCTCAAGGTCGATTGCGGGTTTTGTATGACTGTGATATTTGTATTCTGTACAAAATTGAAGCAGAACGATGTCGGGAAAATCAACGAATTCCTCGGGCTTCTGGGATTTTGTTAATTGTGGATTGTCAGAACTATACTGCGGAACTTCCTTTAGCAACAGCCCAGGCTTTTATTGCCCTATCCTCCGAATTGCGCTTGACGGGGGGTTGTTATTTTGTTTCTAATAGTGCTTCAGATTCAGTAGCAAAGCTATTGGCTAGTCGTAAGCGCAAGTGGGATTACAATATTATTCCGAGCTTGGAGAATAATGTGAATCGTTTGATGTACGACTTTCAAGGACAGTTTAAGGATTTTAAAGCGCGGCATTAATTTTGTTCTACTCAGGAGCTTGACGCAATTCATTAGAAGATTGATCTGCGGGATGAGGGGGGCAGTGCCCCCTTCCATTTAATCCCAATTCTCTTTAATATTGCTGCAGATAGGAACCTGGAACACGTTGCAGTACGCTTTGGGTCTTGTGTCATGTCAATTTTGAGAGTTGGTATAACAATTAATTACAACCACCCACTTCTCGCTAGGTTATCCTACTTGGCTGTCAAACAATATTCTAGAACCCTGCGAATTTTTTTGATCTGGAAGTCATGGGCTAAAACCTTCATCTTTTTGACAAAGATTAAAGAATCCTGATCAGAGAGTTCTAACTGACTCAAAGCTCTTTCTAGCGCGGTTAGATGACCCCGTTTGATCAGGTCTAGTAAATTCTGCAAGTCTTTTGAGGAGAGAGAAATTTTTTGGGCTAAATTTTCTATTGAATCATCTGTCGTTGCTTTATGCAGCAGGGTGTCTTTACCATTAAGATTCTGTTTAATGCCAGATTCTGCCTGAATCCATTCCAATCGGAGATGTTTTTGTAAACAGGAGTACAACTCATCCACTTGAATTGGTTTAGCCAGAAAAGCATCTGCTCCGGCAGCAAAGCATTTTTGCCGTTCAGCCTGAAAAACTCGACCCGATGCCACAATCACTTTCAGGTCATTGAGTTGGGGGATCTGACGGATTTTTTGAATCATTTCTAACCCATCTAGAACCGGCATAGTAATATTTGTGATCACCACATCAGGCTGAAGCTGGATCACCATATCTAACCCTCCTTGGCCATTACTGACTTCTACACAAGAAAACCCAATAGGCTGTAACAAATTTACAACCAGAGAGCGATTTTCCGACTGATCATCCGCGATTAGAACTGTTGGAGTTTTATCCTTGATACCAACAATTCTCTGAGCCGCCACTATCAGTTGGGAATTGTGTTGCCACTCTGGGGAAAGCTCCAAGTTCAAGTCAAACCAGAAGCGACTGCCTTTGCCAGAATTACTTGCAACTTGCAGATCACTATTCATGAACTGTACGATCTTGCGGCTAATCGCCAATCCCAATCCAGTTCCTTCAGACTTTTTTTGGGTATTGCCAACCTGTTCAAAGGGCAGGAAGATTTTTTCAAGCTGGGCTGCTGTCATCCCCACCCCGGTATCTTCTACCTGAAACCGTAATTGCACCATTTGCTGCTGTTGATCGAGAACGGCAATTTTGAAACTGACCATGCCTTGATCGGTGAATTTGACTGCATTTCCCAACAAATTGATCAATACCTGACGTAATCTCTTCTCGTCGCTGATTACCCCTAGGGGAAGACGGGGATCAAAACTGTAGAGAAAGTCTATCCCTTTTTCATCGGCTCGAATTCGACAAATTTCTATCACTCCCATTAAAAAAGTGGGAAAATGGATATCGCTGAGTTGCAATTCCAGTCGCTGGGCCTCAATTTTAGAGAGGTCGAGCAGATCATTAATCAGATTTAACAAGTGAGAACCGCATTGATGGATGATGCTGATTCCATCCCGTTCGGTCGCAGCTAGAGCTTGGGATCGCTGCAGCATCTGAGCATACCCGAGAATTCCGTTCAAGGGTGTCCGCAACTCGTGACTCATGTTGGCCAGAAACTCACTTTTTGCCTGGTTGGCAATATCCGCTGCAACTCTAGCCCGTTCCAGCTCTTGAGTCCGTTGCTGAACTTTAATCTCCAGGGTTTGGGAGTGCTCTTTTAATTGCTCATTGGCCTGGATTAATTCCCATTGATGACGGGAATTGGTGGCCAAAATGGTTGAACTGGTGAGGGCAACCAGGGGAGAAACCACCGGAATCCACCATCCCTGGAGGAAGGCAAAGTATCCAGCGACGATCACAACACCGCCAGTCAAGAGAAAATTGAGAATCAGCCAGACAAAAAACAGTCTCATGGCTCCCAGAGTTGTGCGGGGCAACATCCAACTAATGGCAGCCCCAGCCAATGAGATCAGCAAAATCCACAGCCCTTTTAACCACCAAACCCAAGGTCGCAGCAACACTCGACCATCAAGGGCCGCACTCAACATCTGACTGGCGATATTGGCATGAACAAAAATCCCCGCCATCTGATCGGATGCTGTGGTTTTACCATCAGAATAGGGGGTTTCAAAAAAATCATTCGTACTCTCTGCCGTTGTCCCAATCAGAATAATCCGATCCTGAATCAGTTTAGGGGGGACTCGATTCGCCAGTACATCCAGAATCGAGACGGTTTCAAATTGAGATGGGGGGCCAAGATAGTTTAGGAGTATCTGATAGCCCCCCAGGTCACTCCGTTCATGACCGAAGTCACTCGATTGCAGGGGCAAAAATACGGCTTTACCTAGATGATAGGCATTTTGCTGGGAACGGGATTCCTGTGGAGTGATGCCTTCTGCTTCCAGATAAAGCAGGCTCAAACTGACTCCCAGGGTAGGAATCAAGTTTCCCCGACCATCTCCAGCCATAACTAGAGTTCTACGAACTTTGCCATCAGCATCCAGAAGAATATCCGCCAGGGCAACCTGATTCCGTTGAGCCAGTTCTGGGTTGGGAGCCACCTGATTGCCCACCGCTTTTTGAATGCCAATCAGGTTGGGATTCGACTGAATCACTTGGAGTAATTCCTGGTGCCCAGGTTCTACTGGTAAATCTCGATAGATATCTAAACCAATCACCCGGGGCTGAGCCGCTTCAAGTTTGCGAATTAACTTGACGATGATGCCATCATTCAGGGGCCATTTCCCCAAGACATTAATGTCGACATCATCAATGGTAACCACCAGAATCCGCTCTTCCTGGGGTTCTAGAGAACGGAGGCGAAAGAATGAGTCCAGGGTAGCCCATTCTAGCAACTGAAATAAACCAATTGACGACCCTAAAAAGACAAATCCAGCAACGCTTGGTGATATGGTCAGGACAAAACGCCACTGCTTTATCCATTGCCTGAGAGAAATCCCCATGAACGCATTAATCTAACCAAGAAGAATTCAGTAAAACCAGGGGCGACTCAACAGTATCTCGCCAGTGCATTTCTGTAGACCTGATTCAGCCAATGTAGCCAAATTAGTCGAGCAATGGCTTGTCCGCGATCGCTTCTAACCCAGCAGAAGTCAATTCAGTTTTCCAGAGGCGAATGAGAGATGAATCATCGGGCTGGTTTTTCCTTAATTGAGCCAAGACCCCGATCATATCGTACCACAGACCTGCCTGGCCCAGGGAAGATGCCTGCTGGAGAGACGGGATGACAGACCCATTAAGATCTGAGGCGGCTCGACGTTCAACCCATCCGGTAATCGTAGGACTATCGGGTTCAAGTTGACTGCCGCAGACCAAAGCCAAAGACCACATGTATTTTTCCCAACTTCTAAGTCAGGGGCTTCCTGGGGAAACCGAATTGGCATAATCCCGGAGCCTTGAGGGGCAGCAAATTGAGTTTGATAGTAGTGGTTTCCTGCTTCATCTTTCAAGCTAAAGAACACTTGCTTAATTTCAGAAGGTGGAAAGTAAACGAGCAAGGTAGGATGGGTGGAAGTGGTAAAGCCAATCTGGGTAGTGGGCAGTAGAGGGATCACAGACTTGCTATCTGTAGTGCCCATGCACATAGTGTCTGTCCGAGTGCCTCCGCCCTTGGAGGTGCCAGGTGCCTCCGCCCCGGGGGGTTTAAACATTTGAGCGGCAGCCGGTTGCCCTGGAAAAGTGGCAACAGTTAGCCCAATCAGAATAGGAAATAGGGCAAGCTTCTGAAATAGAACAGGTTGGTTCATTGCACCAAGCACCCTCCGGATTTTAAATAACTGCATTGAAACAACTAAATAATTGAATTGTAATTGAACGACTACTGAACTCGGCTTAAACGTTGCTACACCTATTCGGATCTACAGTATATTCGAAAAAATACGGAGGTGGTATAAAGCTCTTGAGAAATTATCACTTGATTTATTAAAGCTTTTGTAAACTTTGAGCCCCTGACCCCAAGACTGCTTCCAGGGTTTTCTCCCTGCAATCGCCTTCCTTTTTCGAGGTTTGTGAGTGACATAAGACACTTTAGCTAGTGGATTGGGGTTCCATTGATTTGGACAATAAGAGGGACAATTCACTGCGTTGAACTCAGGTTAACCCAACTGTAGATACTGTTTCAGTTGTCAAGAAATAGACACCAGATTTTTTCGGGGTGCAGATGGTCTGACAACAGGAAACCCAACAACCAGCGGCCCTCAAAAACGTTGGGTCATTGCTGGGTCATTTTACGGGAAGCACGCGCCGCAAGCTCGACACCAACCTGCAAGCGCAGTAGGATGGGTTAGTGATAGAGTGACCGTCAGGCAGCCTGCGGTTATGGAAAGTAAGCTCCAGATCTCAACCCAACCTCTGGGAGTCTTAGCTAGTAGAAAACGAGTAGAAAATTAAGTAGAAAATAAATGAGTTTTAGTTTTCAGTCCCGTTGTGATCAGGGTTCTGCGTCTTAAGAGCTTGCTGTTTAATTAGCTTACTGTTTAATAGCTTGCCGTTCAAAATCTTACCGTTCAAATCCAGGAGATGACCATGGTTGATAAGCGTTCCTCCAAGCCCGAAGGCCCTAGGCCCAGTCCCGAGATTGATGTTGACCCCGGCACTCTTTTGGCCATTGTGGTGGCCCTGTTGCTGATTCCACTCCTGTTGTCCGGGTTCATCTTTCAATAATTAACGGCTCCCGCAAAATAGGCAATTTGGCTTGCATCAGTCAGTTAGCCAAACTACACTTGTATCTTGCTAATTATGTCATCATCCAGAAAGGTCTGAAGAACAGTCATGAGAACCCACTATTGCGGCGCGCTACGCAGCACTCACCTCGGAGAAACTGTCACCCTATGCGGCTGGGTGGATCGGCGACGGGATCATGGCGGTGTGATCTTTCTGGATCTGCGCGATCGCACGGGATTAGTCCAGATTGTCAGTGATCCAGAACGCACCCCCGACTCCTACGAACCGGCCAATCGGATGCGAAACGAGTATGTGGTCAAAGTCACGGGTCGAGTCTCCCAGCGCCCTGAGGCATCCCTCAACCCCAAATTAGCCACGGGGGAAGTAGAAATCTACGCCGACCAGATCGAGCTGTTGAATGGTCTGGGCAAACAACTCCCGTTTCAAGTCTCCACTACCGATACTGAAACCGTTAAGGAAGAGCTGCGGCTGAGATATCGCTATCTCGATATCCGGCGCGATCGCATGACCCGCAACCTGGAACTCCGCCATCAGGTTGTCCAAGCCATTCGGCGCTTTTTGGAAGATGAGCAGCACTTTCTGGAAGTGGAAACACCGATTCTCACCCGCTCTACCCCAGAAGGGGCCCGGGATTATCTAGTTCCCAGCCGGGTGAATCCCGGAGAATGGTTTGCCCTGCCCCAATCCCCCCAGCTATTCAAACAGTTGCTCATGGTGGCGGGGATGGATCGGTATTATCAGATTGCCCGATGTTTTCGGGATGAGGATTTGCGGGCGGATCGCCAACCCGAATTTACCCAACTGGACATGGAAATGAGCTTCATGTCCCAGGAAGAGATCCTGACCTTGAACGAAGCATTAGTGGCCCATGTATTCAAAACCGTTAAAGGCGTTGATCTACCTCGACCATTTCCCCGGTTGACTTATGGCGATGCCATGAATCAATATGGCTCTGACAAACCCGATACCCGGTTTGGCATGGTATTGGTGGATGTGTCTGATATTGTCAAAGACTCCGGATTCAAGGTGTTTTCTGGGGCCGTGGCAGAGGGGGGAATTGTGAAAATCTTGCCGATTCCCCAGGGCAATGATGCGGTTTCTAATGTCCGGATCAAACCCGGTGGAGATCTATTCAAAGAAGCCAGCGAAGCGGGAGCCAGAGGATTAGCTTATATTCGAGTCAAGGACGATGGCAAGATTGACACGATTGGGGCGATCAAGGACAACTTAAGCGAAGCCCAAAAGCAGGAAATTTTGCAACGAACTCAGGCTAAGGCGGGGCATTTGCTGCTGTTTGGGGCGGGGAATACTGCAACGGTGAATAAAACCCTGGATCGCCTGCGGCTGATCCTCGGAGCCGAACTAGGAATGATTGACAAAAACCAGTTGAATTTTCTCTGGGTGACGGATTTCCCCATGTTCGAGTGGAACGCCGATGACAAACGTTTGGAGGCCCTGCACCATCCGTTTACCGCCCCCAATCCTGAGGATCTAGCTGACCTGAAAACGGCCCGGGCCTTGGCCTACGATATGATTCTAAACGGCACGGAAATTGGCGGAGGTAGCCTGCGAATTTACCAACGTAGCGTCCAGGAAAAAGTATTTGAAACCATCGGTTTATCGACGGAGGAAGCCTACAGCAAGTTTGGCTTTTTGCTCGAGGCTTTTGAATATGGCACTCCGCCCATGGGGGGATTGCCTATGGGCTGGATCGGTTGGTGATGTTGATGGCGGGGGAAGATTCCATCCGAGATGTGATTGCCTTTCCCAAGACCCAACAGGCTCGCTGTTTGTTGACGGATGCGCCTTCAACGGTGGATAAAAAACAACTGAAAGAGCTGTATGTCAAATCCACCCATGAACCCAAGCCGGAATCTGAGCCAAAGCAGTAGATACAGGTTGTGGGGTGGGTCAGCATCAAACCTAGCGAACCCAACCCTTGGCAACCCAACATTCCAATTTAAGACGGTGCAAGTTGGCATTAAACTCAGTGAACCCAACATGTTGCAACCCAACATCCTAACCCAGCATCCTAGTGGGTGGGCATCAAGCCCCAACCCCGGAAATTTTCCTCAAACCCTATGAGCGATCGCGAACGGCTGACTTCTCCCTTCACCGCCGACCCAAACCTCCAACCCTTGCTCCAACCCGGGGATCGAGTCAGGGTGATTTCTCCCAGTGGGGGGTTGCGTCAGGTTGAGCCTTTCCAGCAGGGGATAGAAATCTGGCAAGCCCAGGGTTACAGGGTTGAATTGAGTTCGGGGTTTGACGATCAATGGGGATACTTGGCGGGAACCGATGCCGCCCGTTGCCATCAATTGCTAGAGGCGTTAGCCGATGAAACTTGTTCAGCCATCCTCTGTAGTCGGGGCGGCTATGGCGGAGCCCGCTTGTTAGAAACCCTCTCTTCTAGCTCTCTGGCAAAATTTCAGGCTATCAACTTGAACAATAATCCTCACCGTTCCAAATTCTTGATCGGATTCTCTGACGTTACAGCCCTGCTCTGGGGACTGCGGCAACAAGTTAGTGGAATTCATGGCCCGGTATTAACAACCCTGGCCCAGGAACCTGACTGGTCAATCCAGCGCCTATTCCAGGGGCTATCAACCGGAACCTGGGCTGCCCTCAAGGGCTCGGGCTGGGGCGGGGGGCAAGGGCAGGGATGGCTATTGCCCGGAAATCTAACGGTTGCCACCCATTTACTGGGCACTCCCTATCAACCTGATTTTACCGGGGCAATTCTGGCCTTTGAAGATGTCAACGAGGAACCCTATCGGGTTGATCGAATGCTGACCCAATGGCGGATGCTGGGAGTTTTTCACCAGGTTCGTGGGATCGCCCTGGGACGGTTTAGCCAATGGCAAAAAACCACAAGTCCCAACAGTTTCACCATGGCAGCGGTCTGGCGCGATCGCCTAGGGGATTTAGGGATGCCGATTGTCTCCGGGTTGCCCTTTGGCCATGATGGAGCTAACGGGGCTCTGCCCGTGGGAGCGGTGGTGCATTTAGACGGGGATCAGGGAGTTTTAAGCTTTCTTTAGGCTGAAATTCGCAACATTCCTGGATTATCGTATATTCTAGTCGTTAGTTTGCGAAAATTTGGTGTGAACCATTCCCTGAAAGTCAATTATGACGAGTAATCTTTTCCCTGATCCTGAAATCATTCTCGGAACCTCAATTGTCACTATTCTGCCTGAGGATACGGAGGATGGAGAATTTTCTGGAACAACCAGCGCCGATTATATTCAAGTTGATCCGAATATTGCCCCCTTTGACTTCAGTCTTTCTGGGCTTCAGGGATCAGATACCTTGGTGGGGGGGGCAGGCAACGACCTGATTTCCGGCAATACTGGGGAGGATCGGCTTGATGGCCTGAATGGGGCCGATCAATTGTTTGGTAATACCGGGAATGACTTGTTGTATGGGGGCGCTGCCAACGATCAAGCCTATGGCGGCCAGGGCAATGACACTCTGTTTGGCGATATCGGAGATGATATTATCTCCGGGGATAAGGGGGTTGATTTCTTAATTGGGGGCCCAGGAAATGACCTGTTTATTATGGGAGATCGCGGTCAACTAAATGCCGCCTTGATTGATGATTTCATTCCGGGTCAGGATGAAGTCTTGATTACCGGGGTGGATTCCTTTGGTCAGTTGGACTTTTTCCCCGTCACTGGATTATCTGTGCAAAATTTGTTCCCCAGTATTGAAACCTTTACCGCAGGGGGAACCCTGATTTCAGTCAAGCAAACCGGAGAAATTATTGGGGTACTCAACAATGTTTCCCCCGAGCAAATTTCTATCTCAGATTTTCGTTTTCTCCCCCCTCGAATTCCAGTTCAAGATTCAGCAACCTTAGAGTCAACCCCAGAGTCAACTTCCCCGGAGCTCTGACATGAACAAGGCTGATGGGCCACTAGTCAAAATCCCTTGAAAGCCCCCACAGTGCAGAGATCTCAAGGGATGTCCAGGATGAGTCAACCCGATTTGGGCTGATTGTGAGGTGTGATCTATTGGGGTTGAGGTAAATTGACAGGGAATTAACGTTGCCTGAGTTTGCGCTTCACCGTACCCGCAGCCATGACTACAGCAGATAAACCTGCAATCATTCCAGGTTCTGGTACAGGCTTGGGATCGGATGAGACTAGATCATTGACTGGGACTTCATGCTGAGCGATCACGATTCGAGCCTCTGAGGCAAAATCGGCAAATTGTGCAGAAATTTGTTCTAAATCATCTCCTTGAAAGAACTGCCCCAGATCCCCAACTGTTGTATCAGCGATTAAGCTTGCGGCATAGGCTTTCCCGGTGACGTTGCCAAATATTGTGTTGCCTGTAAACTGAATGTCTTCTGACGAAAAATTAGTCAATAGATCACTCAAAGCCCCCAGGGTATCTTCACTGGCTTCTGGAAAAACTTCAGACAAATCAGTTGCCCGATTGAATCCAGTAAAAATTTCGCTGACCCGGGCGATCTCTGCGAGAGGATCGAATCTTTCAATAAATCCTATGGGCCCAAAGATATTCGGTGGGCAGGATAAACAAACGGGGCCAATAGGAGGAAAATCGGGAATCAGTACAGGGATGTCTATTTGGGTACGATCAATAATAGTTATGGTTCCTCCACCCGGGGGAAAGGGAACTGCTATTTCAGTAGGGTATTCAATTATCAGCGCCTCTGCTTTCTTCGCCTCAGCGACTATGCCGGAAAACCATACAAGAGTAGAAAATACGCCAATCGCCATTCGCTTCAACATGGTCGTCTGACTCCAGAATCGAAGTTTACATTGAGATTTACGGGATATTCTCAATATAGAAAATCTCATATTGATTAACCAGTCCCTCATTTGAGCGACCCTCATTTGAGGGATGGAAAATCCTGTGCTAATTCACGGTTGACCGGGTTGTATTGACAGGGTTGTACCAGACTTTGGCAGACCACCATTAATCATGTTCATACAAAATCATGCCGTTATCCCTGCTCAATCCATTAAGGCAGGGTTTTCACCGTCAACACTTGGGGCGGCACAGAATCAGGCGGATAGCGAAAGTCAACTCTGACCCGGCGAGTTTCCTGGGGCTTCAATTCCACAGTAACTAGGGGATCAACCAGTTGTCCCCGCCGTTGCCAGAGATGAACGTACCGGGTGATCTCCTCACCCCTATCATCTTCGTAGGCTAAACGGACGGTACTGCGAAAATAGGGGAAGTCCCAGGGAGGCTGCCGGAATATTAAACCTTTTTGAGATAGAACCTCCTCTTTCATGGGTGTTTCCAGGGTGACGGCTACGGATTGTGGCTGATTGGTAGGATTCGACAGGGGAAGGGTCAGATCGTAATGCACTCCGTAATTGGCATGGGATTCGTAGGCAGTATCGGGGTAACGAACCATCAAGGGAGCAGATTGAACTTGCTGAGTCCCCAAGGTTCCAGCCCGAACTGTGCTGATCACATAGGAGAATCCCTGGCCTGGATTGGGAATCGTTAAGCTTGATTGTCCAGCATCGGTGATATCGGTTTTCCATTGGGAGCCGGTTTGCACCCCAGCCACCCGACTGTAAATCAGTTGGCCTCCGGTTTGATCCGGGGGAGTTGGGGTTTTGTCCCGAGGGAGGGCCAGTTTGCCTTCTGTCAATAGCGTTTGCCATTCCGCCAGGGTGGGAGCCGTTGTCGAGGTTGACGGAGGTTGTGGAGAAGCTACCCCAACGGTTCCAGGGCGGCCATACAGGGCCAAACTGGCCAGATAGACGGACGCAGGTTGGTTCGAGGCGGTGTGACTGTTGAGCTGCATGAAGGTAGAACGCCCATTAACGGGTCGTTCCAAGCCCTGAACTGGAATAGGATGATTCATCAACATTCGGCTTTCCCCCGGTGGAATCACAAGCTGAGCTGGAAACCCAGCCTGTCGCTGACCCCGCAGAACCATATCCACGGCCCGAATTCCAGGGCCAGAATAAATTGCTCCAGTGGGGTTTTCAGATTGGGTCGGTTGCTGCTTAAAGGGGGCATCCGGTTCCATCAGGTAACTGGCGGCGGTCAGGATATCTAAGGTAACGGCTTCTGTTCCAGGATTGTGTACCAGAATGCCAATGTACAGGGTTTTCAGATCGGGTGGTGTATGGACAAAGTGATGGGCAAATAGCTCAAACTTTCCCTTCAGCGGAAAATTCAGGTGGGCTGCCGGAACGGTTTTTCCTATAGGGGGGAAGGTCGATAGCAAAATTCCTTCCTGTTTTACCCATTCCGGGCTGTTGCTGTTGAACATTGGTACCGTATCTAGCTGACCGGGCAGAGGGCGAACTTGATTGGCGGGAATGACAATTTGAGGAGCGGCAGCCTGGGCCAGTTTTGCCTGGGGGGCAGTCATTTTCACCCAGGCAGTCACCCCACCCCAGAGAGTCAACCCTAGAATTATTGCCCGAAACACAACTGAAACCGCTGGCTTTTTCATAAGATAAATATTGATTTGGCTCAAATATCAAAGGTTTATAGTAGTCCTGTCGGGTTGAGGAAAATTAAGGGCCTGACTTCAAGTCCTACCCTCAGTCTACTGAGGCAAAACACCTGCTCCATGGCCACCGTTTAAAATCTACAATTCAAATAGATTATGCTGGCTGATCGATTGAGCTAATTCATTACAGGGTTTCTCCTGCTGCTGGAGTATGGGAGCTGATTGACTGACAAATCTTTTGGGTGATTGCTCGAACCGCCCTCACCCTAGCCCTCTCCCAAGTTGGGAGAGGGAACCGGATAAAGATCTCCCTAATCCGTACCTCAGGTGATTGAAAATCACTGTAATTGATTCATGAATTAGGTTGATTAAGTTATCCTTCTTCTAGATGAGGGAAAATTCCGTAAACTTTGACCACCAACTTTGACTGCGGACTTTAAACCGTATATAAACGTTAGCTACAAACCGGAGTTAACCATGTTCAGACACTCCCCCATTTATCTGACGGGCCTACCCCGGAGCGGAACCACCTGGGTTGCGGCAATTTTGGGGGCGGCTTCGGGTATCAAGTATATTCACGAACCTTTCAACTCTGATATCCACCCTGAATTGGCCCCCTACCGCAATCAGTTTTTGCAGGCGGGAGATTTGGCTCCAGAATTTGCCCCCTATTGTCGGGCGGCATTTTCAGGGCTACCCAAAACCCCCCTGGCCCCTGAAAGAATGAGTCGGATTTACCGCCAGTTTCCCTGGTGGCCGGGAAGGCTACTGATTAAAGATGTCCATACGTTTCTGGCTTTAGACTGGATTAGTCAACGGTTTACTCCCAAAATTGTGATTACCATTCGTCATCCCTGTGCGATCGCCGAAAGTTGGGCTCGATTGGGCTGGCAAACCCAGAAAGCGTTTTCCCGTTTGCTGGATCAACCGGAGTTAACCCGCACTTATCTAGCCCCCTTTGAACCTGTCCTGGAGACGGCCGAAACCTTCTGGCAAACCATGGGGGCCCTCTGGGGCGCTACCTATTTTGTAATCTCGCAACAGTTGAACCATCATCCTGAATGGATTCTAGTTCAGCATGAAGCCTTTTGCCGGGACTCCATTTCCAGCTATCAGCAGCTCTTTGAGCAACTCAATCTAAACTGGAGTCCCCCGGTTGAAAAGTTATTAATGGCTTCAACCCAGAGTCAAAGCCATCATCCCTACAGCACCCAGCGAATTGCCGCCCAGGAAGCCAAAAAGTGGCAGGAACGCTTGACTTTAGAGCAGATTCAGCAAGTATGGGAATTTGCTGAACCCTTTGGACTAAATCAGTATGGGGAGTTTTGATCCGTCTATTACCCCCCAAGATACGGGAAACCGAATGGGAAGTTGGGGGGATTGCCCTTAACTCCAGTGTCCAGATCCCTGAGAATCTAAAGTTAAAGGTTTAAATATGGAGCGCCTATGAGTCTACTGGAACAGGGAAATATTACCATCCATACCGAGAATATCTTCCCGATTATTAAAAAATCTCTCTACACTGACCACGAAGTATTCTTCCGAGAACTGGTCTCCAATGCAGTAGATGCCATCTCCAAGCTCAGTATGGTATCTCGTTCCGGGGAATATACCCAGGAGGTAGGAGAGCCGGAAATTAGCATTGCCCTTGACAAAGATCAGAAAACCCTTTCCATTACCGATAACGGCATTGGCATGACCGCCGATGAGGTGAAGAAATACATCAATCAGGTGGCCTTTTCCAGTGCGGAAGAATTCATTTCCAAGTACAAGTCGGATGGGGATGATGCGATTATTGGCCATTTTGGTCTGGGGTTTTATTCCTCCTTCATGGTAGCCAAACAGGTAGAAATTGATACCCTATCCTATCAGGAGGGAGCGCAGGCGGTTCACTGGACTTGTGATGGTTCTCCCCAATTCAAACTGGAGGAGTCCCCTCGGACAGAACGGGGCACCACCATCACCCTGACCTTGATGGAGGAGGAAGAAGAATACCTGGAGGCCGGACGGATTCGCCAGTTGGTGAAAACCTATTGCGATTTCATGCCGGTAGCCATCAAGTTAGATGGAGAGGTGATCAACCGGCAAAAAGCTCCCTGGCGAGAGTCTTCCAGCAATTTAACGGATGACGACTACTTGGAGCTGTATCGCTATCTCTATCCGTTTCAGGAAGATCCCCTGCTATGGGTACACCTGAACACGGACTATCCATTTATCGTGAATGGCATTCTCTATTTCCCCAAACTGCGGCCCGATGTCGATGTCACCCAGGGCAATATCAAATTATTCTCCAATCAAGTTTTTGTCAGCGATCACTGTGAAGAAGTGATTCCCAAGTTCCTGATGCCCTTGCGGGGGGTGATTGACAGCACCGACATTCCCCTGAATATTTCCCGGAGCGCCCTGCAGAGCAACCGCACTGTACGAAAGATTGCTGACTATATTGCCAAAAAGTGGGCGATCGCCTCAAGGAAGTCTATCGGGATGATCGCAAGGAATATATTCGTTGCTGGCAGGATGTGGGCACCTTCGTCAAGTTTGGTTCCTTGAATGATGAAAAATTCCACAAGCAAATAGAAGATATTCTGATCTTCCGCACTACCCATAAGCCAGAAACCATTGCTACGCCAGACATTCAAGTTCAGACCGAGGGAGACGATGCCTGGCAAGAGGTTCCGGGGGATTCATCCCAGATCACGGATGAAAATGGCTACTTCTACACGACATTGCAGGAGTACCTGGAACGGAACCAAGACCGCCATGAAAATCGAGTCTTCTACTGTACTGATCCGGCTTCCCAGGCGACTTATGTGGAACTTCACAGGAGTCAGGGTCTAGAAGTGCTGTTCCTGGATTCGTTCATTGATACCCATTTCGTCAGTTTCCTGGAGCGGGAACACACGGATGTTAAGTTCTCCCGAGTCGATTCAGAGATTAATGAAGAATTGATCAGCAAGGATGCAGAGGGAGAACTGGTAGATCCGGTTACCAATAAAACTCGCACCCAGCAGATCAAAGAGCTGTTTGAGCAGTCTCTGAATAAGCCTCGGCTCAATATTCGGACTGAAGCCCTCAAGTCTGAAAATACTCCCCCTGCCATGGTATTGCTGCCTGAGGTAATGCGACGGTTGCAGGATATGACGGCTTTGATGGGGCAAGAAAAGCGGGAATTCCCCGAGGATCACATTTTACTAGTCAACACCGCCCATCCCTTGATTCAAAACCTGGCGAATCTCAGTCAGGGCTCAATTATTCAGGGGGCTGGAGAATCTCCCTCCGCTGAACTGGCAAAATCCGTCTGCCAGCATGTCTATGATCTGGCCTTGATCGCTCAAAAGGGATTTGATGCCGAGGGGATGACGGCCTTTGTGGAGCGCTCAAATCAGGTGTTGACGGCCCTGACTCAACGGGCGATCTGACCGGTGTAGCCAGAAATAATTTACATGCAAAAGCCCTGCAAGGCAGGGCTTTTTTCAAGGCTTCAAACAAATCAGAACAAATCGACGGGATTCAATGTCTGATTGAAGCTAATTCAAGGCTGCTCCGAGATCACCAGGGTCGAACCCGCCGTGCGACCAAACTCTTCCGGGAGATATTGCAGGTGAGCGGTTGCCCCTGGCCACTCAAACTCCCCTGAAGTCACAGAGCGCACGAGATAATGCAGTTGATAGACTCCTGGTTCCAGGCGGTCAGCGTAGGCCACTATGCGATCGCGCTGAATGGTTTGATAAGTGATCTGCCAGCTATCTGCCTGGGCCTGAATAGCGGCGTTGCTGGTTTGGAAGTCAGCGTCAACGGCTTCAAACCCGGCGGGGAGGGGATCGGTAATCGAGACCTGATTCACCGGATGGTCAGTAATCACCTCCAAGCCAATCTCAAACACCTGCCCCGGCTGCACCTTTAGCGGTTTAGGATTCCCGGATAACCCCATTTGATCTAGGACTTCCCCTTGCCGAACGGAGCGAATCGTCCGGCCAATTCGCAGGCCATTGAACCGACCGGGCGGCTGGTCATCGAGTTGATAGCGGTAAACCACGGCATAATTGAGTCGGCCCTGGCCAGAGGTTTGTAGGGTCAAATTATTGCTGCCCCGAGGGAGTTTTTTCATGGGAACGATCAGCTTCCAGGCAGAATTTTGATAGCTATTGAATTCCGTCGAACCCAAGGGCCGCCCCGAAAGCTGAACATCCGCCTTGAGCTGTTTTGGAGTGGGTTCTGTCTGGGCATAGGCCACCAGACCACTCAGGCCCGCCGCATTATCATAGGTGCTGCCCCAAGTGCCATTGCGTCGCAGATCTAGCAAACTTTTTAGCAGCCGATCAATGGTTTCTGTTGGGGCCGATTGAGCAATCCATAATTGTAGGGCTTCTGCCTGGGCGATGGTGGGCGATCGCATCCAGCTATCTTTAGCATCGGAGTTAATGGTGGCGGTTCGGCCCGTTTGGTTAATATCCTGTTGCAATTGGGCGATTAACTGATTGGCTTCTGATCTCCAATCTGGCAGAGTGGAGAGATATCGAGCCAACCTCACCTGGGTCACCCGATCAAACTCATCCCGCAATCCGTAGAGGTCGGCGGTGAATTCTGTTGAGGGTTCTCCCAGTTCAGCTAGGGCAATTAATGCATCCAGCCGCAGTTGGGCTTTGCACACCAGATCAACACAAAAATTATCTTTCCCCGGGTTGGCCAGAACTTGCTGGAGATAGGTTTTTAGGCCATTTATCAGGTTGGCATCCACCACGAATCCCGCCTGAGTTGCCTGGGCCAGGGCCGTTGCCGTGTAGGCGGATAACATCGGATCGGAGGTCTGTTGTTCTGGGTAGGAACTGAAGCCCCCATCTGGCCGACGTAGGGGCGAAATCCCTCTGAGGGCTTGATTGGCCTGGGCTTTCACATCCAGTTCCGCAAAGTTCTGGTTGTACTGCTGGCTGAGAATCTCCAGGTTTGCCGCCACCAATAGTTGACTGGATAGGGGCTCTAAAAATGGCAGGTCAGTCTGTTGAAATACCTGGGCCGCTGGAACCATAATTTGGGGAACCAGGGTGCTGGCTAGGGTGATTTCGATGCCCCCGGCCTCGGGATTGATAGTCTGGGCAATATTAATCGGAATCGTCACTGCATCGCTGGTCGTCCCGGTTTCGACCACCTGCTCAGTAATGGTCACGGGTTCAACCGTTAACGGCACGGTAAAAGCATCTGCCTGATCTTTCAACTGGGTTGTAAACTCCACCTGAGCTTTACCAGGAGCCTGGGCAACGACGGGGAAACGATAGGCTTGAGTTCCGGCTGAGGCGGCCCGTTTGAGTTGCTGTTGGGCGGCGTTGCCAGCAGAGAATTTCAACTCGCCACTCAGGCTACCTCCGATCTCCAGGTTGCCTTTGGTTCCAGTGTTATTAGTCACGGCTAAACCAGTTAAGAAGCGATCGCCGGGACGGACGAACTGGGGCAGAATTGGGGTAGTCAATAGGGGTTTATTGGTGATAAAGGTGGTTTCCCCTGAGCCAAAATGCAGGTTGCCATCGGCAGCCACCACCATCACCCGCCAGGTGGTCAGATCATCGGGCAACGTGAAGGTAACCCGAGCTTTGCCAGTGGCATCGGTGATTATGCTTTCTCCCTGGTTAGCAGGATTGGAGCTGGCGGTACCCTTGCCGTCGGTGACAATGGAGCTGTTGTAATAGGCCAGAGCTTGGAAGTTGGAGCGCTCCTGGAGCGCCGCTGGAGTGGCATTAGAAGTCCCGCCCCCATATCCCCAACCCTTGGCCAGGGGTGAAGCCGTGGAATCAAGCACCACCTCAGAACGGTTATCGCTAAATCGGATGGAAATCGGTTGATCGGCATAGGCGGTTTCAACTAAATTGGGGGGCCGATAATCCGTGAGTTGTAAGATAGCATCGTTCACCACCATCAGGGTTAATTGTCCCTCCAGGGATTGACCCTGGGGATCTTTTAAGGTCAGATTTAAAGTCTGTTCAGTTCCCGGTTGGAGTTCGGGTTTTTCGGGGGAAATTTCAACTTGCAAATACTGGGTCGCCAGGTTGGTATTAAACGGGACAAATCCAGTTTGCACCAGGTTGGCAATTGTGCCGGGTTCTGTGGTAGACAAGGGTTCTCCTTTGCGAATCAGAACCGCTTCAACGGCGGCATTGGGCAACATTTCTCGGGTCACCTGGAACTGAATTTGCGGCGCACCCCCTTGCACTTTAATTAACTTTTCATACAGGGGCTTGTCCCGCACTACCGCAAAGTAAACCTCCGCATCGGCATAGGGAGATTGAATTAAAACCGTGGCTGTTTCGCCAATTTGATAACGGGTTTTATCCAGCTTTAAATTCAGGGCCATTTCGTTATTGCTGCCCCAGAAAACGGGTTCATTACCGCTGACCCAAATTTGCAGATCCGTTGCTGTTACCGGATCAGTCCGGTCAGAAAAATTAGCCCGGATCCGGTAGGAACCGGGTTCGGGGGGCTTTAAATTGACAATTTTTGGGGTCTTATCTGACTGGACTGCTGTTTTTACAACGGTTTTATATTCCACCTGGTTTTGATTGGTTTGTCCCCCTTCTACCACCCGGGTAGCACTGCTGTAGTCCATTTTTTGTAGTTCCAGGGTCAGGGCTACGTTATTTAAGGGTTTACCCAGGGGGTCGGTGACAATGACTTCTAAAGGAAACTCCTGGTTTTCATTGGCCACAAAGGGACTTTTCAAGCCAATCAGGCGATCGCCCGGCAGCGCAATGACGGTCCGGGAATCGCTGACGGAGAGATTCGAAACATCCGCCACTTCCACATCAACTTGATATTGGGTCGGATAGGGTAAATCCTGGGAGATTTTCACCGATTGACTGCCGGATCCGGTGTCATTCAAGACCTGGGATTTTTGTAAAACATCGCTGGACAGAGGTGGTTTTTCTTCCGGCCAAAACCACTGCCGACCAAAGGCATAATTCTCCCAACCTTTCGGGGTAAATTCTGTCGGGGTGCGGGTGACATAATAGTTGGCCGTGGCTCCCATGACCGGAGCTCCAAATAGATAGTCACTCTGGGTGGTGGCGGTAATGGTGTCCCCCGTCAGAGCAATGGTTTGATCCAGGGTCAAAGCTGTTTTGAAGTTGGGGGGTCTGAACTCGGCAACCCGGAAGTTGCCCACGATTTCCAGGCCATTTTCCCCTTTGGCCGTGACCAGATAATTGCCCAGGATTTGATTAACATCCAGGGAAAATTCTAACGAGAATGTAGCAAATTCATTGGTGGTCTTTTGACCTAAAGACTTGGTTTCACCGTTGGGATTTTGCAGGGTAATGGTGTAGGGTTTGTTTTTGTCCTGTTGCAGGTCTCCCCCCTGGAGATAGGTGGCCAACCCCGTCAGGGCAACTTTTTCTCCTGGTTGATAGAGTTGACGGTCGGAGAAAATTACCCCGCGAGATTGGGGTTGAGGGGTTGCCCAATCCCCAACGATTCCATAGCCATAGGCTCCGCTGTAGGGAAAAGTCCGGGTAAAGGCCCAATCCTCCCCTTCCCGAGCTACCACCAGCAATTCCGGGGCTTCAGCAAATCGACTCCCCTCCATGCAGTCCTGTAAATCGGTTGCGGTCAATCTCAGGATTCCCGTCGCGTCTGTAGTTCCGCTGGCGCAGGATTTTGGGGTGGGAAATGAGGTCGCCTGCAATTGGGAGCGATATACTTCAACGGTGACCGGGGATACGGCGGAACCATCTTCTAAATGGTTAACCTGAATCAATCCTGACTCAGGAAACCACTGGGCAAAAACTCCTAAATTGGTCAGTTGGACTAAACCGTAAAATTCCGGTTCGTTCCACTTTTTTTCTGAGGAACTTTCTGAGGAATTCTCTTGATTCTGGGGGAGATAAGATGTTGTTCTAGCCTGAATTCCATAGGCTAGCATTCCAGTTTCTCTGCCCAGTTTTTGCCGCAATTGGATAGCCGTTTCCTGGGTTTGATTGGAGGAGTTTTCGACTTGAAATGATGTCCAACGTTTCTGGGAGGGCAGTAAATTCTTTCCGTCTGTTCTGGGGTAAGCCGTGTCAGTATAGACCAGATCCGTCGGCTGAACAATAGCATAACCAGCCCTATACTTCGATTGGGGTAGATTAACTGTGGAGATATTCAGCTCCAGATTTTGCCGGGCGGGGAAAATGTTCAGTCCATCAGGAGCCCAAAGATCTGCCGCCAAATTCCCAGTTTGATAACTCAGGGTCATGGGTTTTCCTAAGGTTTGACCGAACTGATCTTTTAGTCCTGAATCAAGCTTAATTTGATAGGTGGTGTCGGGTTCTAGAGCCCAGGGATTCAAACTAATCACATTACTGTCCCCATAGACCTGAACCAGTTTGGGGGCATCCTTTGGAGGCGGTGGATTGATGGTAATACTTTGAATAGCTGACTCAGCCGTGACTTTATTATTAAACTTAAGCTGAGGGCTGCCATTTTCAAATCGGCCATAGGTTCCGCCCTGGGCAGGCTTACCGTAGGATTCCAGGGTCTTAAATTTTAGGGGTTCGTAGGTGTGTAACTGACTGGATGTGACAAATTCTTTGGTTAAATTTCCTTGAACGGATTGCAATCCAGGCTGAATGATCAAATTATAATTGGTGGCTTTTTCCAAGGCTTTGGTTGGAATCACTTGATATTCCCAGGTGTGGCGACTGGGATCAAATTGAGCCTGGGGAGTTAGGGATTCAGGATCGAACTCATTCTTACTCAGTTCAACGTTGAAGGGAATTGGCTTTTTAGTCTTCTCAGAAATTAGTTGCGTTGATGCCTGTAGAGATTGGAGATCGAGCTCCACATTGGAATTGAACTTTAGCTTGGGAGTTAAATCAATGGGAGTTTTTCCAGCATCAGGATTGTCCTCAGTTTTTAATCCTGGAAAGTTAGAAATTTGAATCGGTTCTGTATTGAATGTCCAGGCGATATCCTGGTCTAATCGGTGAGCTTTCAAGTCTTCTAATCCGGTTTTTAAACTGACTTGAATTCGGGTGGCTAGCGGCAGAGCTTGCTCGGCTTGAAACCCTACCATCCGTGGGGTCAAAAACCGGAACTGACCCGGCAATTCTGGGGTAAGCCGAAAATTTTGCAGGAGTTTTTTTTGTTGGGCAGAGTCTAGCTGTTCAATGGGAATTAGAGGTTCTTTGAATAAAATCCGAATCTGATTGAGAGAATCCGCTTCTCCCACCGGGTTCACTTGTTCAATCCAGTCCGGCAGTTGCGGAGTCGGCAACGGGGCAACGGCGGTTAGAGAAACCTGTTCAGGGGGAGATCCTGCAAAAATCTGACATCCAACCAGGGTCAAAATAAACAGTAAGACCGGGAAGAGACGTTTCCAGGTTCTCCGATGTCCCAAGGAATTAAACATAATTAAGTGATTAAGTTATGAGTGATAAGTTATAAATTTTTTGATGTCTTATCCCTTTGATAACAGAAACGGTCGCTCCAATTCCGGAGACTTTTAGAATCTTTAACTTTCAAATCAGGGGAATTATCTCCAAGGCGGGGTTATCTCAGGGCAGGGTGACCCTGTCCCTACGGGCAATTCTGTAACCATTTGCGAATTGCCTCTGCCATAAATTCTCTGGTGTTGTCTGATATCTCTGGAAACAATCGATATCCGGGATAAGGACTGGATTTAGACAAGAGCTGAATCAGCTCCCATCCGGTGTCAGTCGGCCGTAAGAATAGCCAATAGGTTCGCTGAATTTCAAGGGTCTGTTGCTGTTCGTACCAGCGTTCCTGAGTGACAATTGTGGCAACGTTCGGGGTATTTGCCCGTCCCGATGAATGATTCTCAGCGAGTAACTGAACGTCTGGAGGCACAGGTTCTAACGGCTGAAATTTCGCTGTGATGATGTAAACCGGTTTCTGGCCCAAACCCGAAGCAGAATAATGTAGTCTGGCCCGGTTAGCATAGCCCGGTAGATCTGCCGACAACTGTTGGATCAATCCATTCAGGTCAGTTGGGCATTCCGCCGCCTTGACTGAACCTTCCTGAATGATCAACGAAGCAAAAAATAAAGACACAACTGGAGCAGAGAACTTGATCGTGGCATCTATGGCGAGTGCTCCCCGATCAAATCCCACAAACCCAACCAGCAGTATTCCAGATCTCAAAATTCTGTAGAGGCGTAAATCGAACATGAAATTTTACTCGGTAGCCAGAATCTTCAAGGGGGGAAATCACGAATTGGTCTGAAGCCTGAGGATCAGGCAGAAACGCTAAAGTATAACTGTAGAGATGAATCTGGGCAACGGAAAAAAAATATGAAGGATGAAATGATCAAATATGAAACTTCCTAATTTTGATCCCAGATTTTTTACAATTAGTTTGAAAGTACCAGTTTGAAAGTACCGGCTATATACGATGGATAAGAGATTTCGCAATTGGGCCAAGTCAAGTTTAAAATTTTTAGTCGTCATCGGGTTAGTCCTAACCTTAGTTGTCAGCCAGGCTGATGCCGCTTGGGCTGCCCGTAGCGGCGGTCGGATTGGGGGGGGCTCCTTTAGGGCCCCTTCCAGCCGAACCTATGCACCTCGTCCCCAGACCCGGACTCCCGGAGGTTATGGGGGAGGTTATGGCAGAGGGTATGGGGGTGGCTTCGGGTTTCCCTTCCTGTTACCCTTCTTCGGATTTGGGGGTGGATTTGGGGGCTTGTTATCTATTTTTGTGGTGATCGCGATCTCCAATGTTTTGGTCAGGGGTTTCCAATCCGTAACCAGCGGTAATGACTCCGAAACCTTGGGCAGTGGTAAGGTGTCTGTGGCCAAACTTCAGGTGGGTTTGCTGGCCCAGGCTCGCAATCTCCAAACTGACCTGAACCGGATGGCAGATACCGCCGACACGGGCTCCGCTGCCGGTCGGGCCCAGGTATTGCAGGAAGCAACATTAGCATTGCTGCGTCATCCAGAATACTGGGTCTATGGAACCGTTCAGGTTGAGACCCAGGGCATGGATACGGCGGAGGCTCAGTTTAACCGCTGGGCATTGGCAGAGCGCAGCAAGTTTACCGCAGAAACCCTGTACAACGTCAATAACCAGAAGTTGGCCCCAGTCCCAAGCCGTGAGATTGTTCCCGTTGACACCGATCAACCGATCAATGAATATATTGTTGTGACTTTAGTCGTGGGGGCCTTGGGTTCCCTGCCATTGCCGAAGATTACCAATCTGGATGAACTGCGGCAGGTGCTCAGTCGGTTGGGTTCTCTCTCTGGGGAACAGCTATTGGCGGTGGAGATCCTCTGGACACCCCAGGCGGATGGAGATACCTTGGATGCGGATGACCTGGTAACCAGTTATCCGGAATTGCGTCTGTTATAAGGAGATTCTGTCACGGGGTTCCGAGGGTAGTGCTACCCTAAGTTGCCAAGTAGTTTGATGCCAATTGATCATAGTTAAATTATCCCCCTGGCCCTCTTTGTTCGGGGGGATAACGGAATCATTTCCCTGACTCTCCTGGCACTAGGAGGAAATTGGATCGATCCGAAAGCCAGAGGCTTTCGGCTTTTGTGTTACTTGGAGATTACGTTTTGGATCTGTGTTTGACAATGTACGCCTGAAAACCGGATTGGTATATGGGTTGCTAGGGGCGATCGCCTTGGTGATGCTATTCCCGTTATTGTGGTTGGTCAGTACCGCATTCAAATCCCCCACTGAAAGCATTTTCCAGTTTCCCCCTCAATTGATTCCGGCTGAACCGACCCTGGAAAACTTTGTCAAAGTCTGGCAAACTAATCCGTTCGGGCGGTATTTATGGAATAGTTTTGTTACAGCGAGTTTGACCGTGGGGTGCAACTTGCTATTTTGTTCCCTGGCCGCCTATCCCCTGGCCCGCCTGAACTTTCGAGGCCGGGAATGGATTTTTTCAACCATTGTTACCACCATCATGATTCCATTTCAGATTGTGATGATTCCCCTGTATGTATTGGCGGTACAACTGGAATTACGTAACAGTTACCTGGGATTGATTTTACCGAGCTTAGCCTCTGCCTTTGGGATTTTTTTGTTGCGTCAAGCGTTTCAGGGTGTACCGAAGGAGTTGGAAGAAGCGGCCCGGATGGATGGCTGTTCGGAACTGGGGATCTGGTGGCATGTGATGTTGCCGTCGGTGCGTCCGGCCTTAGTCACCCTGGCGATTTTTGTGTTTATTGGTTCCTGGAGTGACTTTCTCTGGCCTTTATTGATTCTGGATCAACCGGAATACTACACGCTGCCCCTGGGGGTAGCCCAACTAGCGGGGACATTTTCCCTGGATTGGCGCTTGGTGGCGGCGGGTTCGGTGATTTCAATTGTCCCAGTTTTATTGATTTTTTTGCTCTTGCAACGCTACATCGTACCGACGGATACGGCAACGGGTGTGAAGGGTTAGAAGTTATCTTTAGGGGGTTGTCCTGGTAAGGATGGTATTTGTCTAAAGTCAAGTTATCCCTCTGATGAGGAAATCTTAAACTCCAGCACTGATTGTTTTCATCACTTCAACGAACCGCTTAGAGACAAATGGCAGCAGTTCCTCGTTTTTGCTCTGGGCCTTTCCTTCAGTAAACACCACCAATAAATAGGGCAGTAAGCCTGGAATTTCAATATAGGCGGCATCATGGCGAACCCGACTCATTAATCCAGCTTTCGACCAGAGCTGAGCCGTCTGGGGTAATCCTCCCCCTAAAAAACCCGTAACCTGGTTTTCCGGATCCTCTGCCAGTTCTGCTGGGTCAAGGCTACGATGCATCAGTTTCAGCATTGCCTGGGATGCTCCAGAAGTGACTGAGACCCCACCGATAATGCTGTGGAGCAGGCGGGCAGTTGCATTAGTGGTCAGTACGTTGCGATTCTCCATTATTGCTCCTAGAAAGGCTCGCTCTCGACCGTAGGCTCCATCGCACCAGGTTTTTTGATTGGCATTGATCCCTTTAAATTCAGCCCAGTTGAGGGAATGAAAATAGCGATTGACCAGATTGCGTTGGGCTTTCCAGGTTTCGAAGGGGCCTGGGGGGATTTCTGGGCCACTGGTGGTTCCAGTTAGAATATCTACCACTAGACTGGTGGCATCATTGCTCGAATCGACGATCATGTCATGGGTAGCCCGCTCTAACTCTGGAGAAAGGGTCACCATTCCCTTCTCCAACCACTCATATAAAGCAACCAGATAGAATAGCTTGACCACACTGGCGGGATAAATCCGTTCGATTCCTCGATAGGCAAACCCTCGAACTGGATAACTCCAGAATTCCTCTGGGGTTAAGGCTCCTCCTGTATTCACTGAAATAGGCGGATCATAAACTAGCCAGGTGATTGCCAGTTGATCCGGTGCCAGACCAGGAAAAGCGCCATGACAAGCCTCTACTACCCCTTTGCCAAGAATCTCTAGCTGTTCATTTGTCTGAAAGATGTCATGATTAGAAGCCTGGAAAACCAAGTTTTTTAGAAGAGAGATTTTAAACAATTCGGATTCATGATGATTGACCCATTATCGGATATTGCTGAATATCAATGCAAAATCAATCTCAATCTTTATGACTCTCCCCAGTGCGATCGCCTGGCAACCCAGGCAGCCGCAGGGCGACATCTCTGGATTTTGCCTTCAGAGGATTGGCCTTCGAAACAAATGATTAATACCGGGCAGTTCAAGGGTCACATAAAGGGGCATTTGATAAATTGTCCTAGTTCACAGGTCTATCTGGTGAAACTGTGCGAGGATGACTACAATGCTTGGTTACCTGCCAGCAGCTTAAATGACCTTGAGCTTACTGCCAATCCTTATATCCCTCAATCTTTTTCTGAAATAGAGATTCAAGCTTGTATCCATCAAATTGTTCAATTTGCATATCATGCCATGGATACTCCCAATCAATACTTATGGGGAGGAACTGTGGGGCCCCATTATGATTGCTCTGGTCTGGTGCAAGCGGCTTTTGGATCTGCTGGAATCTGGCTACCCCGCGATGCTTACCAGCAAGAGGGGTTTGTAAGATTGATCACACTCGATGTCCGGAGTATCATGCTATCCTGTTTAGAGTTTGGTGATCTGATATTTTTTGGGGTTAATCATCAAGCCGATCATGTTGGGATTTACTTGGGGGATGGTCGGTATATCCATAGTTCGGGAATGCAGCACGGTCGGAATGGCATTGGAATTGATGTTCTATCTAGCCAGGGTGATGCAGTGAGCCGAAGGTATCTACAGCAGCTAAGAGGTGTAGGGCGAGTTATCAGAAGCTATGAATCAAGCGGAAGTTATCATCTTGATAGCTAGGTATTGTCCCCTGGATATTATTTTTTACATGGAGAATCAAATGTATTTTCCTGAAATATATTTTCCTGAAGCGGAATTGAACTCCATCTTTTAATGAAATTCATGAAGCAATTGTACTCTTACCTCAAGCCTTACCTGAAGTGGCTTGTTATAGGGCTAACTCTATTTTTTTTAGCCCACACTCTCAAGGTCAATTGGAAAGAGGTTGCTGAGGTTCAAATTACTCGTACAGGATGGGGCTGCTTGGCACTAGCTTTGAGTGTTACCCTGACGGCGCATTTTTGGTCTGGATGGGTTTGGTTAATGATCTTACAGGAATTTAATCAATCCGTTGGCCAACGTTGGGGAATGCATGTTTATTTAAAAACTAACCTGGCTAAGTATCTGCCCGGTAATGTATGGCACTTTTATGGCCGAATTAATGCAGTCAACGGTATAGGAGTCTCTCTAAAGACTGCTGTGCTCAGTGTCTTGCTAGAGCCTATTTTAATGGCATCGGCTGCATTGATGATTGCCCTTGTTAGTGTGCAGCAACATTACTGGGGATTGCAGGTAGTTAGCCTAATATTAGTCATGTTTCTGGTTCATCCTCGAGTTTTGAACCCAGTTGTTAAGAAGCTGAGTCTGTTGAAGATGAAGAAATCTCGAGTCACTTCCTTGGAAGGCGAAGAAAACTCTGACTGGAGTTCCCATCGTTGTGAGCTGGAGCGATATCCCCTGAAGCCCTTTCTTGGAGAAGTGGGGTTTGTCACGCTACGAGGGGTTGGGTTCCTGCTGACCATGCTAGCGTTGGCTCCTTTCAGTCCTCAGCAGATTCCTTTGGTGGTTAGTGCTTACAGTTTAGCCTGGCTTGTGGGTTTACTGGTTCCGGGTGCCCTGGTGGTTTGGGAGTATTTGAGGCAACAACTCTAGCCCTACTCCAAGGTCATTTTTCCCCCGGCATTCTTCTGAGCGTTGTGGCATTTTATCGATTGGTTAGTGTGTTAGCAGAAACCTCCGGAGCCCTATTTGCTGGAATTGATCAATGGTTTTTGGAAGGGCGCAAACTTTGTTGAGGGCATAGCCCAGTTTTTGCAGTGGTTTGAATTTCGTAGTGGTTTGGATGGGAATTTGAATAATTCCAATTGAGTGATTAAAACGTCGGTGATAACAGACTTGAGTTTGGCATCACTGAGCTTGAGAGATTTCTTCCAGGAAAGCTTTAAACACATTTCTCAAGAATTACGCTTCAAGTCTGATCATGGCTCAGTTTGTCGAAGAAGCTGTCAAGCGGTTAGAGACAGTCTCAAGAAAAAATGCCAAACTAGAAAAGATATGATGCAGTGCAAGATCAATAGGGTATCTGAAAAGTCGGACTTGTTATCCGATTGGGCTGACTTGATCGCTCAATACTCTTAAAAGCCTGTTCAGGTCAAATGTCAGATGATTTTATCCGAACCTGATACCAGGTTACTCGGTTTAGGTTGAACCAATTTTCTCTCCATGCTTTCTCTATGAGTGGTTTGAATCAATTTGGCCGGGTGACCCGTTGCCGGAGTCCAAAGGTTGAGGGCATTGCTCTAGTGATTTGTCTAACTTGGACAAGTACAACTAATGCTCAGATTTTGCTTTCTGGCCCTACGGTAGCCCAGTCTACAGCCGCGTCCTTGAGTACCGCCAGTACAGATGCCTATACATTGGGGCCGGGAGATTTGTTACGGGTAGATATCCTGGATGTGCCTGAATACAGCGGAGAGTACCTGATCCTGAGTGATGGAACCCTGAGCTTGCCTTTGATTGGTCGATTTAATGTAACGGGAATGACCGTCGCTCAACTGACCAATCAGATTACTGAGAAGTATATTCCCTATGTCCAGCAACCTGTTACAACCGTCAGTCTGATTTCGCCGCGACCTCTATCTGTGGTCATTGCTGGGGAAGTCACACGCCCTGGGTCTTATGTTGTGCCTCTGCTTGTCCCCAATTCTCAGACTCGGCAGTTTCAATTTTATAAAGTGACTCAACTTTTGCAACAGGCGGGGGGAGTCACCCAGATTGCCGATATTAGTAATATTTTGATTCGTCGGATCAACCCGACAGAGCAAGTGATCTCAGTCAACTTGAAAGAGCTGCTCGAACAAGGGGATATTCGCCAGGATGTCGTATTGCGGGACGGAGATACGATCTTTGTGCCTAGGGCAGAGGTGCTCGATCCAATTGCCATGCGACAGTTGACTTCGGCCAGCTTTGCTTCAGAACGTAGTCAACCCTTCTCAGTTGCGGTAGTAGGGGAAGTTTTGAATCCTGGAACCCATATTGTTGGCCTGGAAAATGGGCAACAGCAGGAACCCCCGACGGTGACAGAAGCGATTAAAGTGGCGGGAGGAATTACTCCCCTGGCGAATGTACGGGAAATCAAGCTGCGCCGCTTGACCCAGGATGGGCAAACTGAGATGATCCAGATCAATCTTTGGCAACTTCTGCAAGACGGAGATGTGACCCAAGATATTGCGTTGCAACCGGGAGACTCTATCCTGATTCCCCAAGCCAGCGCGATTGATTCTGCCGAGATCTCGATTCTGGCTAAAGCTAGTTTCTCCCCCGATACCATTCCGATCAATGTTGTGGGTGAGGTGATCCGTCCTGGGGTTGTAGATGTGTCTTTGGATACTACATTGAACCAGGCGATTCTGGCGGCTGGAGGGTTTGATGAACGGCGGGCCGATCGGGAAGCGGTTGAGCTGATTCGGTTAAATCCAAATGGCACCGTATCACGTCAGCAGATTCCAATTGATTTAACCTCTGGAATTGATCCAGAAATTAATCCTGTTTTACAACGGGATGACATTATTATTGTCAGCCGTTCAGGGCAAGCCCGGTTTGGAGATTCTGTAGAGCAAACTTTAAGGCCATTTGGGGGTTTTTGGGAGTGACGACATTTCTCAATGTAATCAATTTTTGGAGATAACTCTCTACTCAGTATTCTGTAATCAATATAGTGTTCCTAACGCTGCTGGAGTGGGGGAGGCGGTAGCGCAGGGCACCACTTCCTCCCAAATCCATACCTCACGGGATTGAAAAGCGCCATATACTGTTTTCAACTTTTCTGATAAGGAAGATTGATGGAAGATCGAGAGTCAATTGATTTAAATATTGGTCAGTATTTGCAAACACTGAAGCGACATTGGCTGAGTATAATCAGTATTTTTTTACTGATGTTGGGATTGTCTGCCTATGGCACAAAATATTTGAAACCAACCTATTCAGCTTCAGGAAAACTATTATTTAAACTTGATAGAACCTCTTCCCTGGCAGGAATTGGTAAAGAGTTAGGGGAGCTGAAAGCGTTGCTTGCCGATCAAACTCCCCTTAGTACTCAAATTGAGATTATCAATTCTAATCCCCTATTAGATCAGGTGATTCAACAGTTGAACTTGACTAATGCAGAGGGAAAATCACTGTCCCCAGCAGATATTAGAAGCAACCTTGAGGTGAAGATCATCGGGGGAACAGATATTGTTTCCCTGGCTTATTCTAGCAAGGATCCTCAGGAGGTAGCTGATATTGTCAATGCCTTAATGCAGGTTTACATTCAAAGTAGTGTTCAGTTAAATCAATCTGATGCTACAACAGCTCGGGAATTTATTACTCAGCAACTTCCCGCCGTACAGCAGGATGTATTCCGGGCTGAGAAAGCGCTACGGGACTTTAAAGAAAAGAATAAAGTTTTAGATTTGAAGCAGGAATTCACAACGACTGTTTTAGAGCAGGCGGAACTCAATCGTCAGATTACAACCTTAGAGTCAGAACTGAGTGGGGTCAATGCCCTGGCAGCCTCTTTACAACAGCAGGTCGGTCTGAGTCTGAACGATGCGATCGCTCTCAATACGTTGAGCCAGTCTCCCGTTGTTCTAGGTACTCTTTCTGAGCTCGAAAATGTTGAAACTGAATTGGTGAATGAACGCCGACGATTTCGAGATAAAAATCCTCGAATTATCAGTTTGAAGCAAAAGCAAGCGTCCCTGAATGCTTTACTCCAACAGCAAATTGATCAAGTTCTAGGCCCAGGGGCGCGAATTCCCAATGGCCTATTGCAGGTTCGAGAGCAAAAAAACAATCAGATTGAACAATTTATCAATAACGAGAGTCAGCGTTTAGAGTTGACCCGCCAATTGGATGCTTTGTACGATTCCCGCAGAACCTATGCCGAGCGTTCAGATGTTCTGCCTCAGCTTGAGCAACAGCAGCAAGAATTGGAACGCAAAGTTCAAGTTGTTCAGCTCACCTATGAAACCCTGCTGAAAAATTTAGAAGAGGTACAGGTTGCCGAAAATAAGAGTACAAATAATGCCCGGATTCTGGAGACTGCCCTGGTTCCCAAAAATGGCAAGACGGCCAAGATGGAGTTATTAGCATTGGGGGCAATGATGGGAGTGATTGCGGCCACAACCGCTGTGCTGCTCCTGGAAATGGGTGACAAGGGTCTAAGAACCGTAGAACAAATTAAAAACCTGTTCAGCTACACTTTACTTGGAATTATTCCTTCATTCGAGAAGCAGAGATTATTTCCTGGTTTTGATCGAGACAGGGCCAATTCAGATATCCCTGTTGTAGAAACACCAGACTCCTTTGTCAGTGAGATTTATCGGATGTTGCAAGCCAATCTGAAGTTTCTCAGCTCAGATAAGCGGGTTAAAGTGATTGTGGTCACGAGCTCGGTACCCCGGGAAGGAAAATCTACTGTTTCTGCTAACCTGGCTGCAACAATTGCTCAGTTGGGGCACCGGGTTATGCTAATCGATGCGGATATGCGCCAACCCTGCCAACATCACATTTGGGAACTGACTAACGCAGTTGGACTGAGTGAAATTTTAGTGGGTCAGGCTGAACTTGAAGCCGCAATCTGTCCGGGTATTGACCATCTGAGTATTCTGCCCGCTGGAGTCACCCCACCCAACCCTCTAGCCCTACTGGATTCAAAACGGATGATCTCCCTCGTGCGAAACTTTTCAGAAGAGTATGACTTTGTGATCATCGACACCCCTCCATTAATTTTGGCAGCAGATGCCCTAACCCTGAGTCAAATGGCAGGGGGCATTTTGTTGGTAGCCCGTCCCAGAATATTAGATCGAGATAGTGCGAAAAGGGCTCAGGAAATGTTGCAGAGATCAGGTCAGCGGGTCTTGGGGTTAGTTGTAAATGCGATCAACAAAAATGAATCAGCGAAGTACTTTTACCACGCCAAGCGTTATTTCCCGGTGGGAAAGCCAAAAAAACGTCAGGATGTTGAAAAGTTATCGAGCAAGACCTAAAAAACTACTAGAGGATATTTAAGAGATATTTAAACAGTCAGATTAATGACCCAACAGCTCGGGTAGTGTAGTCAGAAGCCCATTATTTTTATTGTGAGTTACGTTCATTTGTGCTCCCTGATGACCTGACTTAATCAAATTTACTTTTAATCAGTATCTCTAGTTAGGATTTGAATTCCTATTTACCCATTAGAATGGAAAAGCTTTTAAAGCGTATCGAAGTCACTTTTATTGTTTTATCCTTGATTCACTACATTTCAGGCTGGCTACCATTAATTTTATCAGGGGGAGCCAGTGAAGGAGATGGTTTTAATTTTTCTTCTATCAACTTAACGATTAATGTATTTCTCTACTTCTTGACTTACCTATTTGCTACATTCTTTCTACTCTTACGATGGAAAAAGACAATTTATTTTGTTGCCAGAGAGCGGATTATCTCAGCCATGATAATCCTTACCATATTATCTATAACCTGGTCAGTCAATCCATCGGAAACCTTGAGGAGTTGCATCGGGTTAGTTGGAACGACTATATTTGGGTTCTACTTTGGGACTCGTTATTCGCTTAAAGAGCAAATCAAGCTATTAGCTTATGCTTATGGCCTGATCATTTTATTTAGTATTTTCTTTATTGTTCTTCTTCCTAGATATGGGGTTGAGCATGGAGTTCATGCCGGAGCCTTTCGAGGTATCTTCACTCATAAAAATGTTTTTGGTCGTTCACTCGTTTTAGGGTCAATTGTGTTTCTGGTGGCATCAGATATTACTCCATCCAAAAAGTGGATTCTACGTATATTTTTTGGCTTAACTTTAGTACTTTTACCCACAGCAAGATCAACAAGTAGTTTAATTAACGCCACAATCCTATTATTCGCTTTACTCGCCTATAGAACATTTCGACTCAGATATCTGGTCATGACTCCAGTCTTTTTGTTTTTTGTTACGGTTGGTGTTGGTTCCTATTTTTTCTACCTAGAAAATTCTGAAGCACTATTCAATGCTATCGGAAAAGATCCATCCCTGACAGGCCGGGCAGATCTATGGATATGGGTAGGAGAGATGATTGAAAAACGTCCCTGGTTGGGCTATGGCTTCACGGCATTCTGGAATGGTTTAGATGGCCCATCTGCCTATGTGATTCGAGCAGCACGTTGGGATGTTCCCTATTCCCACAATGGCATACTTGATCTTTTATTGGATTTAGGATTTCTAGGACTAATAGTCTATGGGATTGGATTCACAGTGATTTTATTGTATTCGCTTTACTTAGCACGAACGAGCGCAGGATTGGATGGTCTTTGGCCTCTGACTTATCTGACATATACCTTTATGACTAATTTATCCGAGGGAGGACTGCTAGGACAAAACAACTTTTTTTGGGTTTTGTATACGGCAGTGGCCACTTCTTATATTAGGGCTCCTATGGTTAAGCCAGTAGATGACAAGCTTGATATCGTGATCTCAAATCAATCACGAGGAAACTGAAGCGGAGTCCACAGACGAAGCCTACAAGCAGAGGACTGTTCCCTACTCTTTCTCATCAATCCTGTCTGATTGATATATAGCGATTTCTAATCATGTGAGGTACAGATTTGAGAGGTGGCGGCGCGGTGCGCCGCCACCCCTCCTACTCCAGCAGCGTTGGAAACGCTGTATGATAGATTCCAAAGTGCTTTAGAGGACGTTTGAACAGTCAGTTTTGTGACCCGATAGATTGGGCAGCAACGCTTAAAATCTCTATCTTTCCGTTGTAAATTCAGTGGGTCTGTGCCACCTGATAACCGTTTCAAACACCAACTCAGGTTAATAATTGTTATCCCTTCAAAAAAACTATAAATTATGAGCTTAATTATAGGCTTCTTACAGCGACTAGGGAATAAGATACATCGGACTTTTAAAAAGTCTTTAGTGCGCGATACTTTATGGCTTTTAGTCAGTAAGTTTGTTGGTATATTCATACAAACTGCCTCTTTCATCTTAGTGGCTCGTTCCCTGGGTGCAGAAAACTTTGGAATATTCGTGGGGGTCAGTGCTTTAGGAGCAATTGTGCTTCCTTTTGCTGTTCTAGGAAGTGGAGATATTCTGATTCAATTTGTTTCTAGAGACCGTTCTCGATTCAGTGAATACTGGGGTAAAACTCTTGTCACTGTTTTTACGTCAAGCACAATCATTATTATCTTACTTGTATTATTTGCTAAATTATTTATATTAAAATCTGTCCCTATAGTTGTTTTGATTTTAATTTTAACTGCTGATATTTTAGGTATAACTTTAACATTTCACGTGACTGCAAAGGCCTTTATGGCTGTAGACATGATTAAAGAATCTGCTTTCGTACGTTTGATGCTAGCTATTACTAAGTTTCTGGCTGCTGTAATGATGGCCAGCATGTTTTCAAACCCTGATATTATGGTTTGGTCAAGTTTGTACTTTATTAGTACGATAGTCGCATCATTTGGCTCAATATTATTTGTTTGTAAGATTCTTGGAAAACCCACGTTTTCTTCTCTAAAATTTAATGATGAATTAGTCCAGGGGCTATACTTTGCGATTAGTGAGTCTGCCGGTACTATTAATGCCAATATAGACAAAACAATGCTTGTTAGCCTTGCAACGGCAGAGGTAGCAGGGATATATGCAGCAGCTTATCGCGCTATTGATGTAAGCTCAATTCCTATATTTTCAATGCTAGGTGCAACTTATGCTAAGTTTTTTCAACATGGTGTATCCGGCATCAAAGGAAGTCTGAGTTTTGCCAAACGTCTGTTGCCTAGTGTCATACTCTATGGAGTTATAGCAACGGTTGGGGTTTTAGTTTTCGCTCCATTTGTACCTTATATTCTGGGTCAAGAATATGAAGGGACAGTTGAAATTTTACGCTGGTTGGCACCGATTCCTTTGTTTATTGGCTTACAGTATATGGCGGCAGATGCGCTCACTGGAGCAGGATTACAAAGATCCCGCAGTATTGTACAAACGGGTGCAGCAGTCCTCAATGTTGGACTCAATCTGATTCTAATTCCTCTGTATTCCTGGAAAGGAGCAATTTGGGCAACTTTATCTTCTGAAACTTTCAAGTTAATCTTCCTGTGGATTATTGTTTATGTAATCTACAAGCAGCAAGCAAAAAGATCAGGTGAGCCTTGATAAGAATTTTCTGATAATTACTGATGATTAACCCACTCAAGAATTTATCTCAATAGAAATCCAAGTTGAGTTACACATTAAGTTAAACTAGGAATAACCTTAGCGTAGAGAGTATTAGGGATGCTGAAAGTTGGAATTATTGGTGCAAGTGGATTTATTGGTAGCCGAACAAGAGAAATTTTTTGTGTTGAAAATATTGCCCAGGTTAAAGCTATTGCTCGATCATCGTCTAGCCTTTCCCATTTGGCTCATACCAATTTAGAAAGTTGTGTGGCAGATGCTCTAGATACAACTTCTTTAGAAAATGCCCTAGCGGATTGTGATATGGCAATATATTGTGCTGCAGGTAGTCCTTGGTTTCTCAAACAAACTGCAGTCTCTACTTATAAAGCAGCAGAAAAAGCCAGGGTTAGGCGTTTAATTTATCTAAGCACTGCTGTGGTTCATGGGCAAGCTCCGCCAGTAGGAACTAATGAAAGTAGTCCCTTAAATGATCGTCAGTTTATTGCTTACAATAATGCCAAGGTTTGGGTTGAACGAAAACTACTTCAACTGAGTGAGAAAGGCACAACAGAAGTTGTTATGCTCCGACCAGGAATTGTAGTAGGGCCGGGTTCAACCTGGATTACTGGATTTGCCAATTCCCTGCTCTCTGGAACGGCTTACTTAGTCGATCAAGGCCAGGGAATCTGTAATAGTATTTACATTGATAATCTTGTTCATGCCATGCGCCTCGCTTTGACCGCCTCCGATGTGAACCGTCAAGCTTTTTTGGTGGGAGATGCTGAAACGGTAACATGGGCTGATTTATACCAACCCATTGCTCACTCCTTGGGGACTGATCTGTCCCAACTGACCAATATTAACTGCCCTGAGTTCACACCCACTTGGAAGGAACAGCTGCGGGAAGGTTTGAAAAATTCAAACTTACTGGGAAGTCTTTTACACTTTCTATCCAGTCAACGAAAGCAACATTTACAATTTCCTCAGCAACCTGCTCTCAACCAGGAAATGATCTGGCTATATCAGTGCCAATACAAACTTCCCCATCAGAAGGCCCAAGAACAGTTAAATTACTCTCCCATCGTCTCTTTTGAAGAAGCCTGCGATCGCACAAAAGAATGGCTAGCCTCAGAAGGTTATCCCCTCATCTCTGCCTAGATGCGACGAGAATAACCTGCGGTATTACTGATAACCTAAGCTTTCCAGGAGAGCACCAGCTTCTTGTTCAACTATTTTCTTCTGTTGACTAGAGAGCTCTCGCTTCCAGGTTCCAATTGAGTTTATATTGGCCTTAGATGCGATGGATCGAAAAATCGCTTTAGATTTCGGTTCATCAATTTCCAAGAAATCCAGGATCTCATCAGCATTTAGCTCTGGATATGTGACTAAAGATTCATAGCGAACTTCAAAAAATTGGTTGGAAGGGAGGAAACTGCTATGATTCAAGGCCGCTTCCACATGTCGCCGCCAGCACCAAATACATCGATGGATATCGCTTGTATTCTGAAACTCAAGAGCGCGATCAGGCTCAACCCAGTAACGGGGTCGCGAACCAAATAAATAGCCACTAGGTTCCCTGAGACCAGAACCATTAGAGAATGAACTTAACCAGGGTTTCTTGGTGTTAGAGAGGGCCGAATCTCGACCATCGCGGATAATATGAATGAACTTTGCGTCAGGAAAACATTGATGAAGAAAAGGTATCAAGAAACAATTATCAGGGCTTTTTTCGGTGAACCTTAAGTTACCTTCCAGGTGAATTCTCATCAGCCATTTGTAAACCAGACGATAGAAGAAGCAAGCGTGTTGAAAACTCCACTTGTTATGATAAAGGTATCGACTGGCAGCAACCGTTGCAACAGGCTCAAAATGGTAAGAGTACTCGGGCAATACATTGATACAATCCCCTAGAAACGTGGTTCCTGATCGGGGCGCACCCACAACAAAAAGAGGAGCTTTCAAGTTTGGGCTGATAGATGACAAAACTGTACGAATCGACAAACTACTTTCAGATAACTTTTGAAAGCCTTTTTCAGCAGATTCCTGGCGCATAAAAAGATCTGCTCCAGCAGTTCTTTTAGCCCAATAGAGAAAATTACGGAGAGCTATTGGGGTTGCATCAGCAGTCAAGTCGTAAAAATGATTGGCAGTTTCAAGCTTTCTCTCAGATGCTGTGTTTAGAATTGACATGGTTTTTTCGATGCACTAAATACACCAGAATAGGGACTAAAAGCCAGATAATTTACAGCACGTTTAATTCAAAAGTACTGCGTATGAAAAGACAGGCTTTAAGAATCCGTTTACTTGTGACTTACAATCAAAATGAGCTGTATATTGAGAATACCCGGCTAGAAATTTGCGAACCATAGAATCGGCAGCCAAGTTAGGGATACCCCATAATTTGTCCACAGACCCACGAGACAAACCTGTTCAAGGTTAACCTGGCAATTGCACTAGTGACCATAATTTCGGGCATTCCTAGAAAAGAAGAGATGTGAGTCCCGGAACCCCTATCTATCAGATGAAGATCAGTTATCTTCATCTGATAGATATCACTCGTTTTCTTGAGACAAGGATAAGGCGAATTTCCAAACTATCTAGCGAACTAAGAAAGGCAGAACCAGTTGCTAAAATTGTTGATGCTCAGAAATTTGAGGCCTTCTGAAAAATACATAAATGCTTCATCAATCACAGTCAGGAACTCAATCATTCCCCCTACTTTTCACCTCTTTCAGTGTGCCTGATCGTGATTAACAAAATTACATTGATGATACCATTTTAAGTTGACTTTTACAAGTGTATTCAGATTTTACTCCGGAAGAACAGAGGAAAAATAAATATGAGGAATGTATTGGAACAAAGTAAAAATCAATCAACATAGAAGCACTCTGATAAATCGAAACTTTTCAACTATACAATAGTACACTCTTTCAAAAAAATTTGTAACATAGTTAACGAATTTTCCTGAGGAAAAACTACGGGCAGAGTGAACTTGTCTGATAAATAGTAAAGCATAACTGAAGATAAGTCTCAGGTAGATTAGGCTAAAGTATAAGTTCGGTTCTTCAATAGCAAATCAATGCAGAATAGTTGAGTGAGAGGGTAACTGATCCTACATTTAAATCATCTCCACCACTTACACGGTCAAATAAGATGAGTACCAGGAAGCACCAATATCTGACATCCCAAAAAGTTTTTACTAAGAGCAACTTTTTTCACCATACTTTTTTCACCATACTCTTAGCTGAAAGCCAAATCGTAATGCATTCAATCATAAAATCTGACTAGCATTGTCTATATTTTCTACTTTTGACTTGGATTTTATTACCATTTTCCTTGAATGCCAAACACTCCTGAAAGCGTTCCTAGACCCCGATAAATATTTAAAAGTTCTTGGACAAAACTATGCTTTCCCTGAAGCATGGCTGGTACACTACGTAGAATTCCCACAGCGATCAAACCGCAACCTTTTATGAGGCGAACTGCCTGAACTTTTACTGAGGGATATAGTTCTCGTTCAAATAGACTATATGAACTCCACCCCCAATATGCTCGTTCCATCAACCACTTAACATTGGTGCGAGATTCAGGGATCCACTCTCGAACAATCGCTTCATTTGCCCAAACAATACGATACCCTGATTTATAAAGTCGCATAAATAAGTGAGTGTCCTCTGCAGCTTTACTCGCAAGGCGATTATCAAATACTGGATCAAGTTGCTGCAATATTTTGCTCCGAACAAGGACGTTATTTGTAAAAGCGACATTCATTGGAGAACCTGTAGCTTGAGACAAGGGCTCAAAGAACTTTCCTTTCGTGACCCAGTCGGGAGTACTTTTATCCTCAAATTGAGGAATAACAGGCCCCGTTACAATATCGGCATTGTACTGACTTTGAACAGCTAAAAGTTCTTCAAGCCAGGATGGATCAGGTACTTCGTCATCATCCATGATTGCAATAAAATCTGAGTCCTGAGAAATATTTTTAATCGTTCGATTGCGGGCATAGGTAACCCCCTTCTCTATCTCTATATCGTATCTCAAGCGCCCTGCAAACTTTGCTTCAAATTCCTCACACAATTGCTGAGCCGAACCCGAGAAATCATTATCAACAATAATGAGCTCAATGTCAGGAATCTCAATCTTCCCAAATGTGAGTCTATTCAGGCCTTCTAATAAACATTTAAGTTGATCAGGTCGCTTATATGTTGCGATACAAATAGATACTAACATCATCAATTTGTCCTAACTAATTTAACTACAGAGTCTAACCGTATGGCTTAATTCAGAGCTAGATTGATTAATTTTACTCACTTTGATCTTAATTCTCTATATAGATAATTGGCAAGAGAAACTCATTCTAAAAAATTAGATTAAATATTTAGCTTTCTCATTATTTATCGATCTGCTCAAGTAGCTTTTCATAGCGCTGAATTGGAATCTTTGCCTTTGCTGAAATCATCACAGTAACGTGGTGGGACTCTATTCCAGATAGAAAGTTCTTAATCTCCTGCTCGGACATTTGAGCAGTGTGAAAGTATTGCAAGCCCGGATATTTCTCATCAATAAAATGATTGGCTTCATCTTTAAGTACATAGTCTACAAACATTCCATAAAGAATATACTCAGACAAATTCCACGTGCTAGCAATAGTTTCAACCCAGGAACGTCCTGACACCTTTTCCAGATGATCATGTAACTTTAAAACATTGTCTTTGTTCCAGGTGATCAGGTCGCCGATGTAGTTTGGCGCTGGAAAATCCACCATTGGTGCAACCAACAATTTGCTAGAAGTTTGATACCAACTATAATGACCTTCCCAAGCGCTAGGAATTGAATTTGGCTCTCGATAAAAGCGAACTTTTCCATCTTGAATAAATCGCTGCTGTGGGTTCAAGGGGCGGACAAAAACTACATCTGAATCTACGAACATTAAGACATCTTCCGCAACAAATTTAGCAACTGACAACTTAATAATTTGCTGAAGCAGCCAATTACGGATAGGAGGTGTTTTCAGGCTAAACCACCCATTCTTCATCAAGGGGATTCTTTTAATCCACCAGGGAATAACATCTTCTACAATCAGAATCTCCGTCCGATTATTTTCTAGTGATTTAAAAAGCGCAACATCTCGTCTGTCAACAATAATATAGTGCCTTACGGAAATAGGAAGGAACTTTTCTATGCTAGAGGATAAAAGCTTACACCTTTCAAAATCCGGCGCATAACTAGGTGTAATCAAGCAGAATGTATATTCTCTAGACTGCGAATCAAAGCTGTAAGAAGTTGAATTCATTATTAAAATTGATAATCAATTAAGCTCAATCGGTCAGCACCGACTTCTATCTGGAGGGTTTTCTTTAATCCTGGTACTGACAAAAGGCAAATAATGACTTGAAGAATAACTTATAATGAGACGGTTAGGATTGTACACCATATTACCTCAAAAGCAAAGCATTTCCTCAAATAAACCACATTGCTCGATGATAGGCACTTAGCAAAAATTGATCGATAGTTCAGCTATTCTATTGTTTTCCTAATAAAATCATTCAAGATATTTAGCTATGACAGTCTAAATTTTGGCATAAGTTTGTATGGCAATGACACTATGGGTGCTAACGCGGAGGTATTGCTCATTAATCCGATTCCGTTGAACTATTTTATGGATATGGTGTCGTTCCTTTTTACTACTCCCTTGCTGCCATCCTTCAGTTTTGTTGTATTTGTGTGGGACGACATTGACGACAGATTTCATCACAGAAAAAATAGATATCATAGCATGACAACAAATATTGTTGTTCTGGAGCAAGAAATGACAGAAGTGTTTCAGGAGTACTTGAGTTGGATTTGCTACCTGAAAGATTGAGCCACATATTAATGGATAGAATTGAAAAAATTAATGATTTAATCACTAAAAAGCATACTTTGATATGTTGGGAAGACTTTTCGTTAATATCCAGATAAGAAGACTGCTGGCCAAGAAAATGATTATAGAAAGCAATATTCCAGGATGGAGACTGAGCTTATGTGCCACCATCAATAAGAAGGGGTGAATCAAGTAAATTCCAAGTGAAAGTTTTGACATATTAATAATATTGAATCTCTCTGGTATCGGCAGAGGATACAGTAAGATAGAAGAGAAAGCGATCGCTCCAATTGTATAGGGTATACCTACACTCGAGAATACAGTGCTATGGATAGATGCAAACAAGATGAGTAACAGCAAAAACGTGCGAAGCTTTGTACCAATCTGATCAAAACCACGAAAGAAAAGTCCAATTAAAACCGCCGGTGTTGCGTGGGCATACTGTTCCCAAGGATAGCCCAGGGCAATAGTTGGCTCACGCCATTGATCAGAGAATATGAGTAAGATAATTGCTAAAATAGCTCCAGTATGTGCAAGCGTCGATGAAGAGAATATGTTCTTTATGACATCAATAGTCACTAAGACGATAAAGATGAATGGTAAGTACCAAAGGTGAATCAATGAACCCGCAAGGATCCCGGGTAAAAATCCATTTTTGAGATTGACGAAAGGCTCATCCGTAATCTTATTTAAGACCCCGTAAAATACAAACCATATTAGCCAGGGCAAGAGTAATCTTCGGGCTCTTTTCTGAATCGATATTTTTTTGTGACTAACTAGGAAAACCGATAAGATAACAAAAAAAATCAATCCTGAATATCCAATATTTGCACCTCTCGCTCCTGAATGATACCAAACTATCCCTAATGCGCTGATTAGTCTCAGTACTTCGATATCTTGTCGAATTTTTTCACGACACTGTCTGTGTTGATGAAATTGGTTTACTTTAACCCCCACTAAAACCCAATTTATTCCACAATTATCCCATGAGGGCTTGAATTTTGGTATGAATTTGCTCTGCAACGCGAGCATAGGCGCTATTGCGCAGGTGTAACTCATCTACCCAATCCTGTTGAGGGTCAATTCTCAACCGCAAATCCAGGTAATGGAATTTTTCGTACTTCTGCTCTAAGCTCATCATCATTTCATTATATTTACTGATAATCTTGAAGATAATTTGTCGTTGCTCCTCCGGATCTAAGATGTCTTTCCGGGCTAATGCTGGCTTTAACCATGGCCCGCTGAAGGTAACAAACAATACACTCACCCCAATCCCCGTGGGTAGGGTGTAACCATAGCCATGGGTAATAATATGGGTATTAGGGGCCACTGCCGCTACTTTGGCAATCAGATCTTCTAAATATTTGCGATAGACGACGTTAATCATGTCCTCGAGAAAGGATTCTCGCAGCACCGGCAAACCTGAATCCTTGTGGTTCAGGTAAGATTCAAAGCTCTCTCCGGCCACATCATTTCCCCCCCCTGAAAATAGAAATACTGGGGGTTGTAGCTCTCCTAAGCGTTGCAGCACCCGATCAATGGTTGGGCTCACGGGCTCAAAATCCCGATTCACCCGAGTTCCATAGATCATGTTCTCTAAGGTATCGCCGGCCTGGGCGTAATTTTCGATTAAATAATCGTAGTATTGACGCAGACAATCAATGATATCGGTTCCCGGCAGGTAATCAAACCAGGAATCTCCCTCGGCCATCAAAATCCCAGGGCCATTAGCCTGCAATGAAACTGCCCGTTCTGAGGTTTGATACATTTTCAGCCGCCCGGACTCTTTGAACTGAGCTACCTGTTCACTAGTCCAGTTATCCATTTCTGCAAAGCGATCACTCATTTCCATGCTCCTGTTTATATCAGATCTGATGAATCAATAGTTATTGGCAGGATTAGTCAAAGAAAAAAGTGACCTGAGGCTTTTCAAATCACTTTTAACCTGACATTAACTTTTCCGGTTTGCTGCAAATTTAAGGTTCTGTGGGGCTGGATACCCGTTTGGATGCCCTTAAACTGTCCTCTAAAATCACCCAACCGATAAAATTATACCTTCGCTGTTTCTTGCACCAATTGATCCCAGCCCAGATCCTGCAACGCTGCGTTCCGGCGAAGGGGACGAGTCACTAATTCGAGAATATCCCGAGCATTTGTAAAACCATGAATTTGTGCAAAGGTAAACTCGACCGACCACTTTGTACTGATCCCACGAGCTTCCAGGGGATTGGCATGGGCCATTCCTGTAATCACTAGGTCGGGCCGCAGGTCATGGATGCGTTGAAGTTGGTTGTAGTTATCAGGTTTTTCAATGATTCTGGGCAGGGCAACCCCCATCTCCTGACAGGTTTTTTCCAATAAAACCAACTCAGCATTTTGATAGCGCTTGTCCATGTAGGGGATGCCAATTTCTGGGCAGGTCATGCCACAGCGAATCAAAAACCGCGCCAGGGAAATTTCCAGGAGATTGTCTCCCATAAAGAAAACCGACTTCCCCCGAATCAACTCCACGTAATCTGCTAGATTTTCCCAGATTTGGGCTTCCCGTTCAGCCAATCCCTGGGGTTCGATGCCAAATACCGAACAAATCTTTTCAATCCAGGCTCGGGTTCCATCAGGGCCTATGGGAAATGGAGCCCCAATTAACTTGCACTTGCGACGGCGCATCAGGGTGGTGGCGGTACGAGACAGAAAGGGATTCAGACCTGATACATAATAGCCCTCTTCTAGGACAGGGAGCTCGGTATAACGTTTTGCCGGCAACCAACCCGCGACTTTGATTCCTTGCTTCTTCAGTTCCAGGGTGAGGTTCGTTACTACGGGATCGGGCAAGGAACCAAACAACACTAGGGGGGGATGATCCGCGTATTCAGCAGCTTCGGCCTTGATCTCCTCTTGCTTGCGGCCAAAGTTGAGCAGTTTTTGCATAGCATTGCGGTCTTCTTTCTCTGCTTCTGGGGCTTTCTCAGGGCAGCGCACCGCCATAGCGGCTAGAACCGTATCCTCTCCCTGGGTAAAAGCATAGTCCAGACCATTGGCCCGGGCCACCACGATAGGGATGCCAATTTCAGCCTCAAGCTTAGGGGCAAGCCCTTCCAAATCCATCTTGATGATTTCAGTGGTACAGGTGCCAATCCAGACAATCACACTGGGGTTGCGATCGCGCTTAATCTGATCACAGAGGCGTTTCAGTTCGTTGTAGTCATTGAGTTGGGCAGAAATATCTCCTTCTTCCAGCTCTGCCATGGCATAGCGGGGTTCTGCAAAAATCATTACCCCCATGGCATTTTGCAGGAAGTAGCCACAGGTCTTAGTGCCGATCACCAAAAAAAAGCTGTCTTCGATTTTTTGATACAGCCACGCCACGCAGCTAATCGGACAAAAGGTATGGTAGTTACCAGTTTCACAATCAAACGTTAAGGCTTCGGGTTGAGTTGCGGTCATAGCCTAAGGTCTCCTTATCATCAAGTTTCATCTAGTTCTTTCAACAGTTCTTTCGAAAGGCTTTTTACAATATTTGTTAGCCCCATCTGAGAACAATTAGTGATTAGTGATGCCAGGGGACAATCAGGATTTTTGCCCATTCCAGGATAATGGCTTGGGCAAAGCACCCGACTGAGAAATACGGAAACTAACAAGGATTTGACCGAACTCTTCCACGGTTGCGACCTATCTATCTCAAGTCTAGAGATAGATCATCATCCTCATCAGGAGAATCAGTCAGCCCTGACAAATCAATATCATCGAGATCTCCGGTTGTCACTTCACCCAAATCATCCAGGCTCAGCTCATCGAGATCATCGGACGATAGCTCCCCCAACTCACCCTCTCCTAAATCCCCTAAATCTAAGTCTCCGAGTTCATCTGACTCAGAATCATCCAGATTGAAATCACCCTCATCATCCAGGCTCATATTCAGGTCATCGTCCATGGCCAGGTCATCCCCGGCATCCAGACCCATATCCAGGTCATCGTCCATAGCCAGGTCATCCCCAGCATCCAGGCCCATATCCAGGTCATCATCCATGGCTAGAGCCGATGAACTGACTGGAACAACGGCTGTAGAAACAGCAGCTACTGGAACCGGCTGGACAGATTTGAGAGCAGAATTGCTACCTCCCGACCCCAGAGCCAGATCAGGATCAAAATTCAACCCTAAGACCTCAACCAACTTTTCCGGATCGGGATTGAGTTGCGAAAAAGGCAGCATGAGCTGAGCCGCTTCAGGCTCCAGCGCATTAATGATGCCCAAAATGAGGGCAGAGGAAGGTCTGCGGCCCCCGTCAGGAGTTTTGATTGGATTGAGATCCACCTGGACTACCAACCAATCTCTATTGGCTTTGTAATAATTCAGCCATTTGTCTCTGAGAGAAACAGTAAAGTCTTTGAAAAATGCCATAACCTCAATTACCTCATCCTGAGCAGATAGACATATTAAACCATCATCATGTCTAGCTCATCTTCGGGATTTTTACTAGGGGTTGGGGCAGGATTCAGATAAAAATCTGACAATAAGCTGAATAATTCTCGATCTGGAGACTCATTAGGCACGATTCCTTCCGGCATCGCCAGAACTTGATCGGCAATACTCAGGTAGTAGTCACAGACATAATTTAAAGACGGATCAGTTTCTGCCATCTCAAACAAGGTTTTTCCCTTGACCCGAGACACCCGAATATCTTCAATCAAAGGCAAGACTTCTAGAACAGGCATGGGAACGGTATCTACATACTTGTCAATCAAATCTCGCTTAGAAGTCCGGTTACCAATCAATCCCGCCAAACGCAGGGGATGGGTGCGGGCTTTTTCCCGAACAGAGGCGGCAATCCGATTGGCGGCAAATAAGGCATCAAATCCATTGTCGGTGACAATCATGCAGTAGTTGGAATAGTTCAACGGGGCGGCAAAGCCTCCACAAACCACGTCTCCTAGCACATCAAACAGGATGATGTCATATTCATCAAAGGCGTTGAGTTCCTTAAGCAATTTGACGGTTTCTCCAACCACGTAGCCACCGCAGCCTGCTCCAGCCGGAGGGCCACCTGCTTCTACACAGTCCACTCCGCCGTAGCCTTTGTAAATCACATCCTCAGGCCAGATGTCTTCATAGTGATAGTCCTTTTCCTGGAGGGTGTCAATGATGGTCGGAATCAAAAATCCAGTTAGGGTGAAAGTACTGTCATGCTTTGGATCGCAGCCAATTTGTAGAACTTTTTTGCCTCGTTTTGCCAGGGCAACGGAGATATTGCAGCTTGTGGTTGATTTACCAATTCCACCTTTTCCGTATACAGAGAGCTTCATATTCTTTTCACTGATTGATTGTGCTCGGGTCTAGAGCCCTATTGGCAAAAACTCCAGGGAAGGCTTAGCCAATAGTCCTATTGAGGAGAAACCCTTGATTTCCTCATGTTAGGCATTATGGTCTGAGTTGGGGGGAAAAGAAAGGGGGCTTAAGAATGAAAAAAGGTTTGAGCAGTGATCATTGAAATTGAATCAGACTCTGAATGCTCTAAAGCCTCTTGAATCTAACTGAAAGGCTTTCAAAACTGACTAAAGTGTTTTATAAAACATTTTTTATAAAAAGAGTTACAAAAACAAAAAGCCATAACTCTGGCTCTGATAGTTTGTCCTGGGGAGGGATTGGAGAGGAGATCCGGGAGCAATCTGACTTGAACCGTCCATGGAGATTCCTAACCTGTGGGAACCTTTAGATGGGATCCCCAGGGTTAATCAATCCCTGAAGGTATGGATTTGGGCACAGGTGGCATGGTGCATCACCAAAGGGTCTGAGGCAAGTTAGTCGGATTTGACCAGATTGATCAGATTGATCAGATGATCAAACCTTGAATGACGTTACTGGGTGTAGGGCTTGTGGTCTCAACTCAACTCTTAAAATCTCAGGTTTTTGCTTCTGTGTTAACTTTTATCAATTTTTCGGGATTGGATTTTCGGATTACAGCGTTTCCAACGCTGCTAGAGTACGAGAAGTGGCGGCACCGTGCCGCCACTTCTCAAATCTGTACCTTATGTGATTAGGAATTGCCATAGAACAGTTAACTCTAGAGTGGATACCGTGGAATTGCTATCTCGGAGGTTGCCCAGCAGGTTAGAGGTCTGCATCACTTCAACATTCGAGCTAATCCCAGATTTCATCGGGTTTGATTGCCAGTTCAGGGGCATTCAGAGAATCTACAATCCGATGCTCGATCTGGTTGATCGCACCCATGATTCCGGTTTCAGGGTTGTCCAGAATTGAGGCTTTGACCTGCTCCAGGTAATCCAAGAGGGTTTGTCGGAGAATTGGTTTTTCCAGGGTTGCAGTGTGATGGGTGTCCCAAACATCCCAGATCAATATGCCGACCCCGACAGCAGAATCTAACAAACCCGCTGCCACTTTTCCCGCCAGACTTGCCCCGGTTTTCACGGCGATTTTTGCCCCGGCTTTCCCGGCAAACTTAGCCACCATATTGCTCCCCACTTTCAACATCAGGGGAGCTACCAGGGGCTTCACCGCCAGATAAGCCCCTCCCCCATCAAAACTTTGAGGGAAAGGGTCGAAATATTACCCTCCGTGTCTCGAATACTGATGGCGATGTCATTGAGATACCGATCCCAATCGGCTTGGGGGATTTGATAGGTCACCGGAACCGCCGTCAAACTCGCACTCAACTCGCTTAAGTATTGCTGCACAGTGGCCTGGGTCAGACGTTCTAATTTTAGCTGGGCGATTTGAGGCTTGAGCACCCGCTTGGCGAATTCAGACTGAAAATCTCGGGTCAGGGTTTCTGCTACCCGCTCAGAGGCGCTGGGCCAGTCTGGGTTGATTAAATTGGCGACCCCTGCCGTGAGCTGAACGAATACGCCTTTAAACTCGACTGTTTTCTGATTGAAATAACTAAAATACCAATCTAGAAAGCTCTGATCTACCCGATCCATTAGCTCCCCTACCCATTGATCCAACTCCGCTGAGGCATAGGCTTCAGCAGACTCATGGGCCGTTTGCAAGGACTGGGCGATCGCGCCATTGACCGTTGTCCAATCTATTCCAGGCTGAACTACCACCGTCTGAACCGGTGATTTTGACAGATTCGATTTTAACTGAGCCGATGAAAACGCCTGGTGAATGAAAATCTGGCCAATCAAGGGGACAATCACCACCAAAACCACCAATGCCCAAATGACTGGGGCAATAGAACGCAGCAGTTGTACCCAGGCTAAAATTCGATTGGTTTTTTCACTGTAGGTTCCAGGTGGAGATTTTTGAGCGATGGACTGGTCTGGGGAATCGTTCAAATCCCCATCCAAGCCCTCAAGGGAGGGAGGTGAGCTCGAATGATCCGGTACAGAATTTTGTTGAGGGTCAGGAGCCACAAGCCGTTCACCAGCGCAACAGTTGCCTTTGATTCTAGCGAATTCCTGAGGCTCACCGGTGGAACAGCCGTCTCGGCTGTTTGTCAGCAACAAAATGTCTACACCCCAGAATTTTAATCTTAATTTTTTTAATCTTAATTTTTTTAATCTTAATTCGGTCTTATTCGGTCTTATTCGGTCTTATTTGTGTAGGTATTTCTGAGGATTTTAAATACTTTCTGAGTCGGTAATTGGCCCTATCTATTGACAGTCAGATAGCGAACTTTAGACTTCAAAACAGCAAATAATAGCGCTAAACAGGTCAAACCAATCCCAGTAATCACATACACCGCCCCTAAACCAAAAGACCTGGCAATAGGCTGAGACACCAGGGGTGATAGAAACTGTCCCAAAAACAAAGATGTAGATATACCGCTCAATGCTCTGCCCCGAAACCGATCAGATACCGCATTACTAATCCAGACATTCATATTAGGCATCAGGATTCCTAAACCCATCCCGAAGATCACCAAACCAACCAGAACTTGCGCCCAGGTAGAACTTTGCCCAATAATTAAATAGCCAATTCCCATCAAACCCAACATAATCGGCAGAAACCCAACATAATTAATCCGCCGCTTTAACCGACCGTAATTGACCGAAGCGATCGCACTAAATAGAGTACACAGGGCGATCGCCATCCCACTTTGGGTTGGTTGGGCTTGGAAGAGATTCTCCAGGAAAAAAGGCAACTGTACAGGAATTAGATAAAAAGCGACCTGACTAATCACTGTCAGGCCGTAAATAATTACCAGAACTGCAACAGGTAGAGGTTGAAATGGGGGATTGGCTGATAAGTTTTCATCCATCAAAAGCTGGCGATTGGGCTCAGTAATAAACCGCGCAATCATCGGCACAATCAACCAGGCAAACAGATAAATAAAGAAGGGAAACCGCCAGCTTTGTTGGGCCAGAACACCACCCAAGGTCAAAAATACAACTCCACCCAGACCCATAAATCCTGCCTGGAGACCCATGAAGGCGGCCCGATCACTGCCCGTGTAGTAATCAGCAATTAAAGTCGTGGCACTGACCATGACCCCGGCAACCGCTAAACCGAGACAGGCACGCCCGACTAGAATTCCAGTTAAATCCCTCAGAAACAGCCCTGAACACCCTGCCAGACCATAGGCAACAGTCGCGGATAACAGTAAAAACTTACGCCCGACCGCATCAACCACGAACCCCGCGATCGGCGAACCAATCACAATAAACAACGCTGGCATCGTAATAATCAATTTGACCAGGGTGGCCAGGACATCAGGATTAGCGATCTCTTCAGCAAAATGTTTGCTCATAGCCGGCAAAGCCGGAGCAACAGTCGCCCCTGCCATTACCGTCAGACTACTGGCCAAAAGCAGCGTCAGCTTGGTTATCCAGGTATTTGGATTGGGCATTAATGTAGTGTTTGATGAGTACCGTCTAAATAGATGGTTGTAATTAATTGTGAAATGGAAGGGGGTCTGGGGCACTGCCCCCTTCACCCCCAGATCAATCTTCTAGTCAATTGCGTCAAGTTACTTGTTACAGCGTTTCCATGCTGGAGTACGAGAGGTGGCGGCGCACCGCGCCGCCACCTCTCAAATCTGTACCTCACGTGATTAGGAATCGCTATATTAATAACTTATGATTAATGACTTGATTGATGGGTATTTATTTCAAGCCAGACAGGGGGAGGCGTAACCTCTCCCTGTCCTATGAAACCTGTCCCATTCAACCGTCCTCAGGCGAGAACGCTGATTGATTATCGGTTTGCTATTTGGGCTGACTTTGCTGAATGAACTCCACTGTCTCCCGGGGTGGGATCAAAATCACCTTATCTAAGAACTGATCATCATCCGTCCGAAACGCCTCAAGCAGAGATTCTAAAGGAATCACTTCAATTTTGACTGACCGCAATAATTCAGGTTCTTGAGTTTTAAACTGATCGAGCATTCCCTGCAAATCTTCCCGGGTAAAGAAAAATGGAATGGCCTGATCATTCCCTTGCTGTAACGTTAGTACCCGATCATCGTCTCCAGCTTTGGCTAAAAACAGCGGTACGCCCCGAAACTCACCTTCTGGCTGTCCACTCGCCTTCAATACAGCCCGGGCGGAATCAACCTGCTGTTGAGTCGGGACAAACGCCACCCGGAGTCGATTTGAATCCCGATTCTGCTGAACAATTTCATAGACTTTCCCCAGGGGCACCGTCGCCAACTGAACCGTTGAACCCAGGTTTGGATCTTGCTTCTTGAGCTCCTCAATAAAACCCAGGGCATCTCTCCGGCTAATAAACACTTGAAAAATAGCCACAGCATTTTGACCACTGCCTGTGGATCGTACTAGGGGAGCGCCTTGGGCATCTGTTACGGCAAACACCGGGACAGCCGATAATTTTTCTAGAATTTTATCTTGAGTTAAGGCGATTGCTGCCGGAGGTCGCAACGAGAAAACACTCACAGAGCTTGAGGACAGATTCGGGCTGAAAAACAAGCTGGCACTGATGATGCCCAGACAGGCACCTAACCGAATTAGGAATTGCTTCATCATGATAATTTTTTGGTTTAACCTCTGATCGACATCGACTCAACTGCGAATCTTCTCTATGGAAACTCAATTGATGATTCACTAGTTCTGAATAATTCTGAGAAAGCCCAGAAAAATAACGTCTTGACAGTGACCTCAAAAGCTTTGCAGGTCGCTACTGATTTGACCCCGTGAGAATTCCCCCAGATAATCCTTGAAGACGGCAACTTCAGGAACTTTTCTCCCTAAAAGCCGAAAATTTCTTAGCCCCACTTTAACACCTGGTGAAGCGATCTTACTATTGATAACAGCCTTAACACTTTTTTTGGAAAGGTGCATATTCCTGAGCGCTGAGAAAAATATGGCGATCGCCTGAAAAGTAGTGTAAGATATAGGTTTGTCAAGTCAATAAAATTCTAGGCATTTATTTTCAATGGCTGTTCCAAAGAAACGAACCTCTAAATCTAAGCGCAAAAGCCGACAAGCGGTTTGGAAGCGTCAAGCATACTTTGAAGCTCAAAAAGCCCTCTCTTTGGGCAGATCAATTTTATCAGGTCGGGCTGCAGGGTTTTATTATCCAGCAAATGAAGAAACTGACGAAGACGACGAAGGGTAGATTGATGATTCAAGGTTGGCCCCATGCCGACCTTGTTTATTGGTAGGCTTGCGGGTTGGGGTCGGGGTTACCATCTTTGATTTAAAACTTTGAAACCCTTAGCGAGAATCCTGGCCTGAAAAGCCCAAAAAAGGGCCAAAAGAAAGCATTCTTCCACAAGTCGAAGAATGCGTGACATGATCTCTACGGACTGACTTGGAACCCTTTGATCTAATCTATGTCTGAGCTAGGGGAGCTTATGCAGTTTTAGGGGGAATTTGCCCAAAAATTCTCCGGTTGCGCCGGATCACAGGCAGGGACAAAATCATTCAAAGCCCTGTTGACTAGGAAATTGAGCTTGTAGAAATTTTTATAAAACTTTTTACGAATCCTGACCTCAAGGTATTAAAAATCGTGTAAGTAGCTAGGCACAATTAATTAGAAGATACATGTAGGGGGTTGAAGGGGACAAAGCCCCCTTCCTGGGGCAAAGCCCCAGACCCCCTTCTGTTTGATAATTAATTACAACCATCTACTTATCTACGAGGTTCTTTCAAGATCTGATTGGGATTTTGCCAGAGAATTTCTGAGCAATTCATAGATTTTTGCATTAGCCCCCTCAATCAACCCATTCTAAAGGACTTTGACTCCAATTCCCTCTCAAGCTCTGACAGGAATGCTGGCCCGTGTAGGGCACTTTCCTGGATTTCCTGTTTGATAATGGGCGATCGCCTATCCGAGAGAATAGAGGGGATCAAGGGTATTAGCCTGAAAGCATCAATGTTTCTCAAAAAAATGCAAGTGAAATGTTATTTCAAACCTTAGCAATTTAGATAAAATCTTTAACGAAAGTTAATGGGGGTTTTGTCTAAATCGAAACACTTAGCGCTACACTATCAAACGAGAGCTAATTCGGTCAGGCAGGGGTTTAGCCCTTGGGAAATTCGTGAATAATTTTCAAACTGGATTGCTACTGCAAATTGTCTTAGCTGAAAAACTGGCCAGTCCAGATCAGCAAGTTAATTTTGGTTGCAACCTCAAATGGAAACTGGGGCACGAAGAGAGTGTTCTCCTTTCTACTCAACCACTGTTCAGGGGACAGACTTTTCTCAAGCCATACTCCACTGATTATTTATTTTGATCAAGATTGGGGAACCTGATGCAACTGGAATTTTTGCTGAATAGCAACGCTCCAGGTTGAAATCATCCCAGGTCGGCAAAAGCAATTTTACTATTGTCTAAATGATTGATCTGAGCTAATAGAAATTTCCCAAAAGTCGGTTAGGGATTTTTCTATACTCTATCTATATCTATTGGCAGATTTCGGCTACTACGTTGTGCTTCAAAATCAATAGGGTTCGATAATGACCATAGAATCACCTACTGATTTTACCGGCTCAATCTATCGGATAACCAAATCCGACTTTTCAAACTCTGCTCAGGCCATGAGATCAATATCTCCTCATTCATTGCGAATTGGGAAACAGCATATTGTTGGTCAATGAATGGTTCTGATACTATTTATTGCTTTTAAATGCTGTTTGTTATTTCCTGAGTGCCATTAGCAAGCTTTTAAAAGCTAGCCTACTTAATTATGGGATGTTAGTGCGAGGCCGTCTATTTCATTGTTCCTAATCGAGGTCAAACTGCATGAGCCAAACTCAAGTCAAGCTGAGAATAACTATCCCTCAATTCCCTGTAGAAAGTGACAAAACCAACGAATACAGATGGGTCTATATCGACACAAATCATCTCTGTAGCAGTGAAAAAATTAATTCGATAATCAGGTTTTCTGATTCATCAGAATTGACTTCGACTCAATAACAAGTCAACAACCAGGTAAACCTGACAGCTCACTAGAACTGTTTACCAATATTCTGATTCAACAATTGATGTAAATTGACGCAAATTGACGCAGTCAGGCTGCGGCAGAATTTCATTGAGCCTATTTCTCTACAAACAATCCACAAACACAAGTATGATTTCCACAACATATTCCTTTCCCCCTCGACCTGTTACACCCTTAGGAATTCTGGCAGAAAAACTAGAACAAGCGGTTCATCTGATCGAGAAAACTGAAATTCCTATAGAGATTTCAGACCTGATTGATCAAGCGTATCAACTGGCGGCAGGTTTAGATCCCTATCTGGAACATGCAACTACTCAAGAATCGGCAGCCCTGGCATTACTGGCTAAAAAAACTCGACAGGAACCCTGGAATCAACGTTTTTCTGATGGAGAAACAATCCGTCATTTAGAGCAGGAAATGCTGTCTGGACATATTGAGGGACAAACTTTAAAATTGCTGGTTCAAATGATGGGAGCTAGACGAGTTTTAGAGATTGGTCTGTTCACCGGATATTCGGCATTAGCGATCGCCGAGGGATTACCAATTGATGGAGAATTAATTGCCTGTGAGGTTGATGAATATGTGGCAAAATTTGCTCTCAATTGTTTTGCTATCTCACCCCATGGCGAAAAAATCATTGTAAAAGTTGCCCCTGCATTGGTGACTATGTCATACTTGGCAGAATTGGGAGAGCAGTTTGATTTTGTATTCATTGATGCTGATAAAAAAGAATACATTGAATACTTCAATCGGCTCCTTGAAAGCAATTTGCTGATGCCTAATGCGGTTATTTGTGTGGATAATACTCTCTTTCAGGGTCAACCCTATTTACCCGCTGAATACCAAACCGAAAATGGTCGGGCGATCGCCAAGTTTAATCAGGTTGTTGCCAATGATCCAAGGGTAGAACAGGTCTTATTACCGCTCCGGGATGGCTTGACTTTAATTCGTTGTCTATAGTTTGTTGTCTATAATTTGTTGTCTCTGAATGATTGACTAATCACGAATGATCAATAATGATAAACCCATAACTATGTCTCAAGTTTTATTTGTTCGGCCCCACCGAGCCTTTGCAATTCTTCAAAACATCGGCACATTGAGTTTACTCGCATTAGCCTTACCCTTTAATCTTGTCCTAGTTTTAATGGCCATAGTCGTTCAATCAATTCGAGATCTTTTTTCCCCCCCGGTTATCAATTCAAATCCTCAAAAGATTTTGATCACGGGTGGGAAAATGACTAAAGCCCTACAGCTAGCACGCTCTTTTAACGACGCGGGTCATACTGTTTTTCTAGTTGAAACCCACAAATACTGGCTGACTGGACACCATTTTTCTAGGGCAGTTCAGCGGTTTTATACCGTAACATCTCCCCAGGAAAATCTAGAAAAATTCTCCCAGGATTTACTAGAAATTGTCCGGAATGAAAAGATTAATGTTTTGATTCCCGTCACTAGTCCTGTAGAAAGTTACTACTATTCTGTGGTCAAGCCTTTGCTGTCGCCTCATTGTGAAATGATTCATTTTGATCCTGAAATTACCCAGCTTTTGGATAATAAATTCACATTTATTCAGAAGGCAGAAACAATTGGGTTGTCAGTTCCAAAATCTTATTTAATTACCCACTCAAAACAAATTTTGGACTTTGATTTTTCCCAGGAAAATCGACAATATATTCTCAAAAGTATTCCCTATGATTCAGTTCATCGACTAGATTTAACTAAACTGCCACTCCCGTCAAAAGCCGACCTGGAAGAGTTTGTTAAATCCCTACCAATTAGTGAGGTTAGTCCCTGGATTATGCAGGAATTTATCAGGGGTCAAGAATACTGCACCCATAGTACTGTCCGACAGGGAATAATTCGATTACATTGCTGTAGTAAATCTTCACCATTCCAGGTCAATTATCAACAGATTGAGAATCTGGAAATCTATCGTTGGGTTGAAACTTTTGTACAAGCACTGAATTTGACGGGCCAGATCTCTTTTGATTTTATTCAAGCCCCTGATGGTACAGTCTATCCTATAGAGTGTAATCCCAGAACTCATTCAGCGATTACAATGTTTTACAATCATCCTGGAGTGGCTGAAGTTTACTTAAAAGATGCTCAAAACAATGAACTACCAATTACCCCCTTGAAAAGTAGTCAGCCCACCTATTGGCTCTATCATGAGCTGTGGCGGTTAACTAAGGTCAATTCTTGGGAGAAATTACAACAGTGGTGGCAAACTATCAATCACGGAAAAGATGCAATTTTTCAAATCAATGATCCACTGCCTTTTTTAATGGTACATCACTGGCATATTCCTCTACTTTTACTGAAAAATTTACGTCAGCTTAAAGGATGGATTCGGATTGATTTTAATATTGGTAAATTAGTTGAGCCAGGAGGAGACTAATCGTCTACTACGGCAATCAAAAATGATTTTTGGCTATCTTGGTTCATGAGCTAGCTTAAGTTTTAATTATGACGGATCAATTCTGGATTGCAGTCACCTTTATCAGTTTTCTCATTTTATTTATTATTGTGGGAGTTTATTCTGCCACTCAGAAACAGGCTACAACTACTGATTATCTATTAGCCAGTCGCAATGTTAATCCCTGGTTAACTGCCTTGTCAGCCCTGGCAACAGGGCAAAGTGGTCTGCTTTTTATTGGTCAGGTTGGATTTGCCTACAAGGTTGGAATTTCTGCTTTGTGGTTGACAATTGGTTGGGCAATTGGGGACTATATAGCCTGGTGGTTGATCTTTCGGCGACTTCGAGAAGTCTCAGAGGCTAAAAATTCAGAAACGGTTTCAGAGTTTTTGGGTCAGGCATCAGGAAAGTACCGTTTAATTACCCTGGTTTCAGCAATAATTACCATTACTTTCCTGGGTACCTATGCGGCGGCACAATTGGTAGCAGGAAGTAAAGCGCTAAATTCAGTATTTGGCTGGGATTATTCTTCTGGAGTCATCATTGGTGCAGTCGTTGTTGCTGTTTATTGCTTTTCAGGAGGTATTCGAGCATCAATCTGGACAGATGCAATTCAAGCTATTATTATGATGATTTCATTGCTGATTTTATCTACTGTTGCCCTGGTCAATTGTGGTGGATTTCAATCCCTCTGGATACAACTCATGGCAATTGATTCAGATCTAATCAATTGGAATCCTGAAAGTCTACAATTTGGCTTCATTCCTTTCTTTCTGGGCTGGATTGGGGCTGGGTTTGGGGTTGTCGGTCAGCCCCATATTGTTGTCAGAGCAATGGCAATTAATTCCAGTCAGAATATTGCATTTGCTCGGGATTTAAAGTTACTATTAGCCACAGTAAATTCCTGTTGTGCTATTGTCATTGGAATAGCCGCTCGGGTACTCTTACCTGACTTACTCAACACAGGAGATCCAGAACTGGCACTCCCCTATTTATCCCTGGAGTTATTGCCTGGATTCCTGGTTGGACTGATGATGGCTGGGCTATTTTCTGCGACTATCTCAACAGCGGATTCCCAAATCCTTTCCTGTTCTGCTGCCCTGACTCAGGATATATTTCCTCAAGGGGCAAAGTCCTATCGATGGATCAAGATTGGAACCTTAACTGTAACAGCAATTGTACTGGCGATTGCCCTGATTGACAATAATAGTGTCTTCTCATTAATCACGTTTTCCTGGTCAGCTTTAGCTGCTGGTTTGGGGCCTTTACTAATTGTAAGAGTTTTACAAAAACCAGTAACAACAGGGATCGCGATCGCCATGATGTTGAGTGGAATCCTGATGGCTTTTATTTGGAATTTGGGACTGGGATTATCCGGTGCAGTTTATGAAGTTTTGCCTGGAATGTTATCTGGAACCTGTGTTTATTTGATCGGTCATCATTTAAATATGCTCGGCTCCGAATCTGATTCTGAAGTATAGAACCTTAGCCTAAAAACTATGACTCAATCCCTGTTCCCTTCAATTTCTCTGCCTTTAACGCCAATTCAACAAAGTAACTGGTTTTTGTATCAACTTTCCCCTAGAGGAATTAGGGATAAACTAGCTCTAGCCCTACAAGCTTTAAGCCAAATTGATCAGAAAAAAATCAGGCAAGTTTTTCAGATTCTCGTGAGTCGTCATCCCAGTCTAAGAACGATGTATCGAGAGCAAGATAATCAGGTGATTCAGGTGATTCAGCCCCAAATCGCCCTTAACTTTCAAGAAATCAATTTTTCTGATTTAAGCCAGGTAGAACTTGAAAATGCCATCTCAATACTAATTGAGCAGCCGTTTCAATTGTCAGAAAATTATCCATTCCGAGTTCAACTCCTTCATTGTTCTGGGCAATTTCCCGTCTTGCTAATTACCCTGCATCAGCTTGCAGGAGATTGGGAATCTTTATTAATTTTAACTGATGAATTTCTGACACTTTATCATTCTAGTCTGGAAGAACCTGAAATTGATTTTCAGAATTTTGATTTCATGCAGTCCGATAGAAACTACAGGGAGCAGATCGACCGACAACTCAGCTCAATAGCATCTCTTAATTTTACTGAAAGTGAGATTTACTGGAGACAAAAATTGACTGGTGAGCTTCCAGGATTGCGATTACCTTTTACTTTATCTACTGCTTTAAGAACTTATAATGGTTCAAGTTATCAATTTCTAATTGATCAGGAATTAACCGAAAACCTCAGACATCTTTCAAGTCGCTATAACATTGATCTTGAAGTCCTACTCCTGGCAATATATAAAGTTCTGCTTCATCTATATACCAGGGAAGAAGATATTATTGTCGGCCGATTAATTTCAGGTAAAATTGGTCAGTCTGAGAAACTGATAGGCAACTTTCTCAATGCTATTTTATTGCGGGATTGGGTGAGTGGAGATATGAGCTTTGAGGGGATTCTAGCTCAAGTCAGTCAAACCTTACGAGAATCCTTACCCTATCAGAATTATCCCTTTTCCAAGCTAGTTCAAACCCATCAATCTCTCCAAATTTCATCCCAAAATTTGTCCCAAATAGAACGTTCTTCCCTCTGCCAAGGAGCTTTTGCCTACTCTGATATTTCAAGTTTAGGGTATGTATTTCAGTTGTTTGAAGGTGATCAATCCCTGGAATTCAAATATTTAGAACTACCCACACAAAAGCTGGAGTTTGACTTCAGTTTAGAATTTATCCCATTCTCAGATCGTCTACTAGTCTACTTCAAATATAATCAGGATTCAATTCCAGCTCAGACCGCTCAAAAATTCTCCCAACATTTTCAAAACTTACTTCGATCTGTGTGTGAAAACCCTCAGAAACCAATTGATCAACTATCGATTTTGAGTGAAGCTGAAAAGCAAACCATTTTAGTCGAATGGAATCAAACTGCACGGGATTATGACCTATCTAAACCTCTACAATACTGGTTTGAGCTTCAGGCCAAAAATACTCCAAATGCCACCGCGCTGATCTTTAGAAATCAAACTCTAACCTATTCTCAACTCAATCAATTAGCAAATCAACTAGCCCATTATTTAACTAAATCAGGTGTTAAATCAGAGACCCTTGTAGGGGTTTGCATTGAACGTTCTGTTGAAATGGTTGTCAGTTTGTTGGGGATTCTAAAAGCAGGAGCCGCTTATGTTCCACTTGATCCAGAGCATCCTCCTGAACGGCTAGCCTATGTCTTAGAAGATATGCAGGAAAAAGATACCCAGGTTCCTTTGGTGCTTGTTGGTAAACCGCTGAGTCGTCTATTCCCTCAGGATCAGACAAGAATAATTGATTGGAATGAAATCTGGCAGAAAATCAGGTCAGAACCTGAAGACAATCCAGGTTTCAAAACAATGCCTCAAAGTCTGGCTTATGTAATTTATACTTCAGGTTCAACAGGAAAACCCAAGGGAGTAATGAATACTCACCAGGGAATCTGTAACCGTTTATTCTGGATGCAGGAAACCTATCAACTTGATCCAACAGATAGGATATTACAAAAAACACCCTATAGTTTTGATGTTTCAGTATGGGAAATTTTCTGGCCGTTAATCTCAGGAGCCTGTTTAGTAATTGCTAAACCACAAGGCCACAAAGATAGTCGTTATCTGACTGAGATTATTGTGGAGCAGCAAATCACAACCCTACACTTTGTCCCCTCAATGTTACAGATTTTTCTAGAAGAAGATCTACTAGAAGAAGATCTAACGGCATGTCAGAGCCTAAGACGAGTAATTTGTAGTGGAGAAGCCCTGAGTCTGAGCTTACAAGCTCAATTTTTTCAGCGGTTAAATTGTCAGCTTTATAATCTTTATGGCCCCACAGAAGCCGCCATTGATGTTACCGCCTGGCACTGTCAAGCCAACAGCACATTGTCCTGTGTACCCATTGGAAAACCGATTGCGAATACACAGATTTATATTTTAAATTCTGGTTTGCAACCTGTTCCTCTTGGAGTTTCAGGAGAACTATACATTGGCGGAATACAGGTGGCACAAGGCTATTTAAATAGACCAGAACTTACTGCAGAAAGGTTTATTGCTAATCCTTATACCTCTGGGTTTCTCTATAAAACTGGAGACTTAGTCAGGTATTTACCCGATGGGAATATTGAGTATTTAAATCGGCTTGATTATCAGGTTAAAATTCGGGGCTTTCGGATTGAATTAGGTGAGATCGAACACAGCTTAACCCAGCATCCTCAAATTCGAGAGGCCATCGTCATCGCCCAAAATAATCCATCTGCTGAAAAGCAGTTAGTCGCTTATTTAGTGCCAGTTCGAGACTTGAAAACTCAAGATCAACAGTCTGAATCTCTCACCCCTGAAGAGTTACGGAATTTTCTGCGGCATCAACTTCCAGACTACATTGTTCCCTCGGCCTTTGTTATTTTAGATGCCATCCCTCTAACGTCCAATGGAAAAGTTAATCGCCAAGCCTTACCTCAACCTACTGTGATTCATTTCCGGACTCAACCTCAATTGATTCCGCCTCGAAATCATCTTGAAGTGCAATTAGTAAGAATCTGGCAAGACCTATTGAATGTCAATCCTGTTAGCATCAAAGACAACTTTTTTGAGTTGGGTGGCCATTCTTTACTGGCAATTCAGCTCCTGGGAAAAATTCAACAACATCTGAATTGTTCCCTAGCTTTAACTAATTTGTTGACCCATCCTACCGTTGAAGCATTAGCAAATCTGCTGAAAAATTCTCCCCATTCTATGGCCAATTCTCCTTTGGTTTCAATTCAACCCCAGGGACAACAGGAGCCTTTCTTTTGCATTCATCCGGCTGGGGGTCATGTACTTTGCTATGTGAACCTGGCTCGTTATCTGGGAAATAGTCAACCCTTTTATGGTCTACAAGCTCAAGGTTTTGCGGCGGGAGAAATAGTTTTAGAAACCGTTGAAGCGATGGCTAATTTGTATGTCAATGCGATTCGCCAGTTTAAACCGGAAGGGCCCTATCAGATTGGGGGTTGGTCATTTGGAGGAGTGGTTGCCTACGAAGTAGCTCAACAACTCGCTCAACAGGGGCAAACTGTTAGCCATTTGGCAATTTTGGATTCCTATGTCCCTATTTTGTTAGACAAAAACAAGCAAATTGATGACACTTACCTGGTGGGTGTTTTGTCTCGGGTATTTGGGGGAATGTTTGGTCTAGATAATTTAGTCACTCCTGAGGAATTACAAGATTTAACAACGACAGAAAAACTTAACTTTATCATTGAAAAATCCCGGCAGGTTGGCATTTTCCCCCCTGAGGTCGAGCACCAACAAAATCATAGAATTTTAAATGTTCTGGTGGGAACGTTGAAAGCAACCTATGACTACCAACGTCAACCCTATTCCGGTAAAGTCACGGTCTTTCGAGCCCGGGAAAAACATATTATGGCTGCCGATCCCCAGCTTGTCTGGGTAGAGTTATTCTCAATCCTGGATGCTGTAGAAATTGAAGTAATTAATATTCCTGGGGATCATTATTCCTTTATCTTAGAACCCCATGTTCAGGAACTAGCTCAAAAGCTCGGTCAGTTCCTGGCTCAAGTCCAGGATTAGTTTAAATTGGATTAGTTTGAGTTGGGTTAGTTTAAAGTTGGGTTAGTTTAAATTAGATTGCCTTGAATTAGATTGAACCCATCACTTCTTCCGCCAGTCCAAAGGCAAGGGTCATACCTGCCCCACTCAATCCATTCACAATCGTTACACCGGGTTGAGGATGGAGAATCAATTCAGTTTTTCCAACCCATTTGGCATAGATTCCATGCCAGGTTTCCGCAATGTCAAAGGATGGGAATTGAGCAAATATTTTCAGATAATCGAGGATATACCGATTCAAATCTGCGCGATCAAATGGATCAGGATTTAACCCATACTCATGGGAATCTCCAATGATTAATTCCCCCGCAGAATTCTGGGAAACCATGACATGAATTCCCCACTTTGGGAACCAAGGCGTTTCAGTTTGAATTCTCGTTTTTAATCCGGCTAAGGAGTGACAATGGGCAAACGAAGCGTAGTGGGTCAGGGTTAGGCCGCCGCAGAGGGCTGCCCCAATCCGAAATTGATCGGGTTGGGGGCTAGTTCGCATCATTTGCAGCTTCACTTTAGTGATGCCGCTATTGGCATAAACTTCTGGATACAAGGTTTCAAAATCTGCTCCGCTACAGACCAAGATTTGATTGGCCCGCCATGGTTCCCCCCCCGCCAGCAATTTGGGTGGATCAATCTCGGTGACCACCGTACCAAATTTAAACTCAATCCCATACTCCGAAGCCAAAAAAGCTGGCAATTTGGCGATCGCCTCCCGGGGATCCACAATCACCTCCGTTGAACTCCATAGGGCTCCCTGTAAGCCCTCTAGCCTCACCGCCGGGCTTTTTTTAGCAACCTGATCCGGGGTAAGCCAAGCCACGGTTTGAGTTTGTGGCCCCACCGTGGCCACAAACTCCTTAATGACTGCCATTTCATCCTCTCGGTAAGCCACATGCAGGGAACCGCAGGGATCGGTGGCAAATCCAGCGTTTGCCCCCATTTCAAGCCAGATTTCCCGGGAGCGCAGGGCGCGATCGCGCATCTGCCCAAGGGGTTGGCCCACGGGCCAGACCATACCAAAATTGCGAATCGAAGCCCCAACGACTTGGGGATGGCGCTCAAAAACGGTTACTTTTGATCCTCGTCGGGCGGCAACCAGGGCATGGGCTAGACCCACAATTCCGGCCCCAATGATGGCAACATCTGTTTGATTGATCACGACTATTTGTTTTTTTGGTTTTCTTTAACTTTTTCTCTAATTTTTCTTTAACGTTCTGACTCTATTCTTGCTTTTAATTCATTAATTGAATTGATTAATCCATCGTGAGCATACTGTTCCAATTGTTCCCTGGTATGAGTTCCATTGGTAACACCCAAAGATAGGCAGCACCCGGCATTAGTTCCAGCCTCAATATCCGCCGGGGTATCTCCAATTGTAATCACCTGCTGGGAATTTTTGATCCCCAACTTATACATAGCTTTTTGAATCATGTAAGGGGCGGGTCGGCCTTCATTCTGATAAATTTCTGAGGGAGTAACCGAGACTTGAATGATGGAAGAGCTTGAACCCACGTAGTTTTGATCCAGGTCTTGATACCATCCCAAACGCTCCAAAATAATATCAGTTACTTCTCGGTAAAACCCTGTATTTAAACCAATTTTAATATCCTGGGATTTGAGCCATTCAAACAGTTCCAGACAGCCGTCGGTGGGTTCTACGGGTTGAGTCCGATAGTGATTTTCGAGAACTTCCTTGAACTTAGTATAGGAAGCCTCAACATTTTGAGGGTAGTCTGGATGTTTAAGGCCAATTTGCTCAGCCCAGAGGGTTTGAAAGACTAATTTCTTTGTCCAGCCCATCATGGCAATAATTCGTTCCGGTGCTGCTGACAAACCAGTGGCTTCGGCGGCAGCAAAAAAACAACCCTGAACTTCGTTGCTGTCTTTGACTGTTGTGCCCGCCATATCGAACACAACCAGTTGAATTGGGGATGTTTTGAGATTAGACATTTTAAGATTAGATATTTTAAGTATGAATAATGAATAAAAAGCCCAGGAATGATTCCTAGGCTGATGATAAATCGTGACAAATCATGTCGAAACAGGCTTGAATTCTAAGGAATCAGCACCTTATCAATTACATGAATTACACCGTTGTCCGTTGAAATATCTGCCTTAATCACAACGGCATCATTCACCTGAACTTCTTTCCCAACAGATACTTTCAGCGGTTCGCCTTGGACTGTGGTAACGGAACCAGACTTGAGTTGGCCAGAAGTGACCTTACCTTTGACCACATGGTAAAGCAGAACATTGGAGAGTTTTTCCTTATTCTCTGGCTTGAGCAGATTGTCTACAGTACCATCGGGTAAGTCAGCAAAGGCTTCATCCGTAGGAGCAAACACGGTAAAAGGGCCAGCACCCTTGAGGGTATCGACTAGACCCGCTGCTTTGACGGCGGCCACCAAGGTATCAAAGGAGCCTGCGGAAACGGCAGTATCCACAATATCCGCCGCAAAAACTGGTAGAGCAGTGGCAATACTAACGCTGAATGCCAGCAAAATCGCGATTAATGGCTTAAGTAGGTTCATTATCCAAGATTGAAGTGGGACATCTGGTTAATTGTGAAAGAGATTCTCTAGAGAGATTACCTGGCAAAGCCAATCAAACACCATAACCCCAGGCATTTGCCAGACGATCCTTGCGGAAATTCTCTTTCAACATTTAGTATCTTAACCAACTTAATTAAAGTACATATTGTGGCAAAAAGGGTTAAGAATTTTTTAATAAATAGTACTCACAGCCCATAACTTCTTTATTCTCCGGGTCTCCAGGGTTTTTTCCCTAATCCCCTCCGTCTAGTCTACCGCCCCCAAAGCCCTCAACGTCAATTTTTGAGCCTCCGTCAAACCAGTCGCCCCAGAAATATTCAGCCCTTCATACAGCCGATCTGCCCGCAATACCTGGAGACACCTCCCCGTTTCAACCTGCCACCAACGCACCGTTTGATCCTGAGAACCCGTAGCCATCAGTTCCCCCTGAGGATGAAAGGCCACCGCCGACACTAAATGTTCATGCCCCATCAATACCTGCTGACACTTCCCGGTTTCTACGCTCCAAACCCTGGCTGTCTGGTCATGGGAACCACTGATTAACCTTTGACCATCCGGACTAAACGCCACTGAAAAGACCCAGTTACTATGACCCCTGAATGTGTTGAGACACTCGCCCGTTTCAGCATTCCAGAGCTTGATGGTTTTGTCGGTACTGCCACTGGCAAGTAACAGCAAACCCTCAAAAGCAGAACTTGAGGAGCGGACAAAATCTACAGAATAGACCCGATTCCCATGCCCGACCAGGGTTTTTAAACACTCACCCGTTTGCCTATCCCAGAGCTTAATGGTTTTATCACTAGAAGCACTAGCTATCATTCGACCCTCGGGAGAAACAGCCACCCCAAAAATTTTTTCGCGATGTCCCGTCAAGGTATTGATACATTGCCCCGTGGGCAAATCCCAGAGCTTTATTGTATTGTCAGCACTTCCGGTTACCAGGGTTCGGCCATCAGGACTGAAAGCCAGGGTAAAAACCCAATCGGTGTGGCCCTGCAAGATTTGAAAACATTGACCGCTCTCTAAATCCCACAGACGAACGGTTTGATCGGTGCTACCACTGGCCAGAACCCGACTAGCCCCAGGTTGGAAGGCAACGGTATAGATAAAATCTTTATGTCCCTGTAGAACTCTTACACAAGTGTCAGTTGACCCCTGCCAAATTTTTATACTCTTGTCGCTGCTGCCGCTAGCGAGAAATTGACCGTCGTCGCTAAAGGCAATTGGCAACGCCCAATCCGTATGGCCATACCAGGTTTTTAGACAGTGCCCCGTGCGCCAATCCCAGAGCCGCACCGTTTGATCCAGACTAACGCACACCAAGGTGCCACCATTGGGACTAAAGGCCACAGAGACCACCTGATTGGTATGGCCCTGGAGGGTTTTAATAGATTCCCCCCTCTCCCAATCCCAAAGTTTAATCGTATTGTCGCCGCTGCCACTGGCCAGAATTGCAGGAGTGGTGGGATGAAAGGCCACCGAATAAATACTGCCCCGATGACCAATTAGGGTTCTCAGGCATTCCCCCGTTTCCACCTGCCACAGTTTAACGGTCTGATCCCCGCTACTGCTGGCTAGAATTTGACCGTTAGGACTGAAGGCAACCCGCGTCCAACTAGTGTGATCCGTCAATACCTTCAGGCATTTTCCGGTTGTACAATTCCACAGGCGAATCGTTTTATCGTCACTGCCGCTGGCTAAGGTCTGACCATCGGGACTGAAGGCCACGGAGCGTACCCAACTGCTATGGCCCTCAAAGGTTTGCAGACAGTAGGCAGTATCCAATTCCCACAGCCTCAGGGTAGAGTCACCACTACTGCTGGCTAGGTGTTGACCGTCGGGGCTAAAGGCAATGGAGAAGATTTCATTAGTGTGTCCCGTACAGGTTCTCAGGCAAGCACCATCTTCCACATTCCAGAATCTGATTCGGCAATCTGCCCCAGCACTGGCTAACACAGTACTATCCGGGCTGAAAACAACTGTTCTCACCCAATTGGTATGGCCTTGACAAATTGCCAATAATTTACCGGTTTTGACCTCCCACAACCGAACATTACAGTCTGTGTCACAGGTGGCTAGCAGTAAACCATCGGGGCTGAAGTTGGCTGATAAAATATTGCCTAAAGTTTCTGTAAAAGTGGATTGGGTCAGGTCAGAATCGGCAAAATTCACCTGATGTAATGGCATATCCTGTAAATTGGCCTGCCAGATGGTCAAACCAGAGAAATCATAGCCAGTAATGTCAATCTTTAACTGACGAAAAAGATTTAGCAAGTTCCCCGCAATGTAATTGATTTCTCGCCGAGGTTGCTGTTGTTGATCCACCAAAATTTTTGTCAGTTGAGCTGCAATTAGCTCCAGGGAACTGAACTGTTCAATTAGCCGCTCCGCAATCGGTTGGAGAATTAATCGAATTTGAATATCCTGAATATAATCCTGAGTCTGTGCTTTTACCAAAGCATAGGTTTTCAGAGATTTTGGGGTTTGGCTGCTGATTTCTTCACAGGCTTGCTCGATTAAATGATCCGTGACAAATTCCATCACAACAGGTTGTTGGGTCAGGGAGTTTTCTACTTTTTCAACTAAAGAACGGCGCTGAAGTGAGGCGATCGCATTCAATGTCTCTTTAAAAGAGGTTCCACAGACAAAATCCGCCTGTAAATTTTGAATGGTCAGGGGCTCTCGATTGATAGCCAACCAGTACATGATGCCCTGTTCTAGAGCTGTCAAACGCTCAAATTGACCAGCTAGGAGCTCCCGAATGTCATCTAAAATAAACGCACCCTGCTGAAAAACCTGGAGAAATTCTGCCAGACTGCCATTAAAAAGTCCTGAATTGCGGAAGACACGATGTTCAAGGCCAGGGGATTTCCGGCATAGCGATGATTCAATGCTTGCCAATCGGTTTCCGTTCCGGTAAATAATCCCTTGGTTTGGAAAATAGCTCTTCCATCCTGGGGCAATAACCCGACCAGATTCAAGCACCGTACCGGTCGAGCCTCCCCCTCAAGGGCGGATAACTGCGCAGGTTTCTCCCGGGAAGTCAGGATCAGACAGCTTTGATGGCGGGCCTCCCCTAAGCACTTGAACAGTTGCCCATACCCTTCCAATCCTGAGCGATATCGCCCGGTGCGATCACCCCCCTGCAAAATCGATTCCACATTGTCCAGAATGATCAGACAGCGTTGGTGACGCACCTGATCAATTAATTTGCGAATCTTGCCATCTAGGGAATCCGGCAGGCAATTTTCCTGATGATTGCTGAGAAATTGAATCAGATCCCCCAGGATTTCATCTACAGTTGGGGCGTTCCGTAAACTCCTCCAGATGACAAATTCAAATTGGTGCGCCAGATCCTGACTCAATTTTGCCGTTAAGGCGGTTTTGCCAATTCCCCCCATACCCAATAGGGTGATTAACCGACAATGCTCTCGTAGAATCCAGTGCTCCAAAAGTTCCTGCTCTTGGGTACGTCCGTAGAACACCGCGACATCAGGGGCCTCACCCCAATCCTGTTTCGAGCTTGCCGTTAGAATGTTTGAATTTGAATTTGAGTTTAAGGTTGAATTTGAACTTGAATTGAATCTTGAAGCCGGTTGAATTGCCGGTTGATCAGAAATTCTGGAGAGCTCAAGGTTGATCGGGTTTTCCTGGGCAACTAGCTCCATGGAATTGGGTTCATCTGGGACTCGATGACCTAGACTTTGAGTATCCCGATGTCGTTCTAGAGCAGCCCGAAAGGTCTTTTTTGTAACTTTTTCTCCCAGGGCTTGGGAGAGCAAATCCCAGAGTTCTGCCCCGACAATTCGGACATGGGTGTCTGAACAGTAATAGTCCTGGGCAATTTGTTCATATTTTTGACCTGACCAGGAACCTCGAAAAATAGCAGCTTGTAGAGTGGTTAAGTGTTTCCCCGTTTTAGCTAGTACCAAATCATCAGCCGTTGTCAAGGCAGCCTCAACACCATTGATTGCTAAATCTTGAGCCATGGTTCATCTGTACCCCAATGAAATAAGTTAATTTGCCCTTTCTAACGATGACCCAACTTTTTCACATAATCATACACAATCATATATTTTCAAACATTTTCCGATCCTGTCAAGCGGATGTCAGAACTCTTTATCAAAATGTTAGATGGATCAGTGAATCAGTCCCTATGGCTTTACTAAACCAGGAAAGCCAGGAGTTTGCAGTGAAATCATCCGGTTTATTCGACAATTCTCATCACGGCTTAATGTGACTTTTGCAGAATTGGCCTGTGATCTCTCAGAACTTTCTCAGGATTTTCTCAGACTCGGATAATCCTCAGCTCAGATTCGAGTTGAATATGTTTATCTGAAAACTCTATATGTTTCCAAACATTTTCATATTGTGTGAAATTCATAAGAAAACTATATTGAAGTCAATAAGTTCAATCCGTTAACTCTAGATTGAATTTACTCCATCATACTATCCAGGAGGAATATCAATTATGGTTTTAGTCTATCGGGGTATTGCTTACCAACTTTCCCCAGCTCAACCCCCTATCAGTTCTACTCAATTTAAGGGGAAATACCGGGGGACTAGTTACTGGAAACAAAACAGCATTGCACTGATTGAGAAAATCCAAAATCAATCGGCTCATCAGTTAACTTATCGGGGAGTTCATCATTGGTCAGAAATGTTTCGGATCCCAAATTCTCAATCCATTTCTACAACTTTCGAGCCAAGTTGCACTGAGTTTAAGCTTGTTTCTTGAAATCATTCTTGTTGAAAAACTTTATTTTTGATTGGGATCAGCCAGAGAGATACTCTGGTGGCCAACTGATAAATTGGCAAGTTTTTTCCAAGCAGGTTTTGTATTCTAGCAGAACGAGTTTGAAGCTTGGCTTTTTCAATCTGCTCGCTTGTAGACACTTTGGCACCATTCAATTCTTCTCAATCCAATTCTTCTCAATCCAATTCTTCTCAATCCAATTCTTCTCAATCCAATTCTTCTCAATCCAATTCTTCTCAATCCAATTCTTCTCAATCCAATTCTTTTCAACTCAGGAGATTCAATCATGACTACGCAACAAGTTACCGTTTCTATCGAAAACCTGGCCCCTGAAAATGGCACGTTTCTGACTCCCCTCTGGTTCGGGTTTCATGATGGCACTTTTGACACCTATGACCGGGGACGACCGGTTTCTCCAGGCTTGGAAAGCCTGGCGGAGGACGGAGCCACGGAACTGATTTCCCAGGAATTTGATTTGGCTGGATTTGGCACAGTTCAAGGCACAATTCTTGGCTTGGAGGACACTCCCGGCCCGATTGACCCTGGTGAAACAGCCACATTTACCGTTGACCTTGACTTCAGCGATCCCCAAAGTGCGTTTTTCAACTACGCTTCCATGGTGATTCCCAGCAATGATTTCTTCATTGCCAATGGTAACGAACGGCTCCACCCCATTTTTGATCAGGATGGCAACTTTATTGGGGCAGACTTCATTGTGGCGGGTAGCAACGTGCTCGATGCCGGAGTCGAAGTCAATGATGAAATTCCTGCCAACACCGCTTTCTTCGGTCAGCAAGCCCCGAACACTGGAGAGGATGAAAATGGAGTAGTTCAGATTGGGGGTGGATTTATTCCCGGGGGTAATATTCTCAGCGATCCTCGCTTTGCCAACGCTGACTACACTGCCCCCGACTATCAGGTGGCTCGGATTCGGGTGTTTATTGAGGACAATGTGGAAGAGCCAGTTGAACTCTCTTCAGTACTCACCGGGGATCAGGAAGTTCCACAAGGGACAAATTCCCCGGCGATTGGCATGTCTGCCTTAACCTTAAACGAAATGGGAGATGCCCTAGAGTATGACTTAACGGTGTCTGGTCTGGACTTCTGGCAATTGCTCGGCACCGAACCCAAAACCCCCGATACTGGAGATGATGTTACTCGAATTCATCTCCATGACAATGTTCGGGGTGAGAATGGCCCGGTTGCCTTTGGATTATTTGATCTAGTAGCGCCGGAAGTAGGCGGTCAAGATGCTGATGACCTGATTGTGGTTGAAAATCCTGATGGCTCCGTCACTCTATCCGGAATCTGGGAAGAAACCGATCCGGCATTAATTCCCCTGAGCGAATTTGTGGATGAAATTCAGGATGCTGAATTTGGTGACGACATTGGACTGTACTGGAATATTCACACGGAGGAGTTCCCGGGCGGGGCAATTCGGGGTCAACTGCAAGCTGGAGACCTCAGCGGAGCGGATGAGATTGTGGGGGGTGATGATAATGATTCGATTGGAGGGGGTGCAGGCAATGATACCGTTGCTGGGGGCTCAGGTGATGATCTAATCTCAGGCAGCATTGGTAATGATCTGCTGCGGGGTGATGAAAACCTGCGTTCCTCTAGTCCAGATGGGGGCAACGATACGCTCTTGGGTGGAGCTGGCAATGATCGGATTGGAGGCAAGGGTGGAAATGACCTACTCTACGGCGAAGCTGGCAATGATCGTTTGTTTGGGGATGAGGGCGATGACATCCTTGATGGTGGCCTGGGCAATGATCAATTGTTCGGCGGGGCTGGGGCAGATCAGTTTGTTCTAGCGGCGGGCAATGGTCGGGATTCGATCCGGGATTTTGAAGTGGGGATTGATTTCTTGAAACTCGACAGCTTAACTGTTACCCAGTTGGAACTGACTCAACAGAGCAATGGCGTTCGGATTGAATTCATCGAAACTAACGAAGTTCTAGCCATTATTCAGAACGTTCAGGTTGATGACCTGACAAATAGTTTTTTCTAGCCCAGTTTTATAGGTTTAGAAAAGGCTTGATGGACTGACTGAGAACCTTTCCCAAAGCAGACATTGATGAGTGTCTGCCTGGGAGAGATTCAAGAGATTATCAACAATAATCGCCATAACCTCTAAAACAAGATTTTACGTTATCTCATTTACTTTGCAGGAGAATAACCATGCAGACTTTCAATGTTAATACTGTTAGTGATACTGTTGATCCCAATGATAACCTTCTAAGCTTACGAGAAGCGATTGTAGCAGCAGAAAATATTCCGGGACAAGACACCATTAATCTTAATACTTCTGTTTTTCTGACCCGTCCATTGTTTTTGAATGAAGGGAATGATCTCACGATCAACGGTGGAGGTCGCTTCACCGAAATTGATGGAAACAATCAAACCTCCCTTTTCGTAATCAATGGTGCAGAGGTTCGATTTGATAGCTTGACCTTGAGAGAAGGAACCGCCCAGGGAGGCTTAGGACTGCGGGGTGCGGGTGGTGGTTTGGGTGCTGGCGGTGCCCTGTTCATTAATAATGGAGATGTTGTTCTAGATAATGTCTGGCTCATCAACAACCAGGCCATTGGGGGTAATGCAGCCATTGGACGCGGTGATGGAGGACGAGCGGGCAACAACACCAATGGTCTCAGTTCCGGAGGGGACGGACAAAATGGTTTTCCTGGGGGCACAGGTGGAATCTTCAATGGCTTTAACAGCAACGAGCTAGCTCTCATCGGAATTGGTGGTGCGGGTTCCGCTGGCACTGGCGGAGCGGGAGGTGAAGGAGCTGGTTTTGGTGTTCAGCGGGATAACGGTGAACCGGGCAGTGATGGCAGCAATGGTGATTTTGGTTCAGGCGGCGGTTCAGGTGGCGGCGGCGGTGGCGGCGGCGGTTCAGGTGGTCAGGGCGGTAATGGTGCTGATGCCGGTGATGGCGGCAGTGGTGGATTTGGTGCCGGTGGCGGCGGTGGCGGCGGTGGCGGCGGCGCTACTGAAGCGTTAAATCCAACCGTCCTGGCGGGCATCGGAGGTCAGGCCGGCTCTGGTGGAGCTTTTGCTGGCGGAGCTGAAGCTGGCGAAGATGGTGAAAGAGTCAATTTAAGAGCAGGTGGAGCCGGAGGTCTGGGGGGCCAGGGCGGTGGCGGTGCCGGTCTGGGGGGTGCTGTCTTTATCCGTGATGGTTCACTCACTTTAGTGGAGGGGATTGTCTTTGAGAATAACTCTGCCAGCGGCGGAACTGGATTTGAAAATGGACAGGGTAAAGGCGGAGCAATTTTTATCCAGGAAGGAACGGATGCTGAATTGGTGATTGCTGGACGAGATTTCTTCGACAATGCCAATATTCGTTTTTCGGGAAACACAGCAACTGATGGGGAGAACATCACTAACCTGGATGGCCCTAATCTATTCACGACTGATAACCCTAACACTTTTGGTATAGTTCAATTCCAGCCCCCTGAACCTCAAAATCAAGACAATCCCCTGGCAAACCTTGATGTTGGATCTGAGAGCACTCCAACCTTCGTTGATGAAAATGGTGATGGCGATTTAGATCTGTTCATTGGAGCCAGCGACGGAACCATTGCTGTTGCCCATAATCGAGGCACACCCACTGAGCCAAACTTTAACCCTCCCATCGTGATTCGAGATGTGGGTAATGGGAGCGCTCCCACCTTTGTTGACATTGATGGGGATGGCGATCAGGATTTATTTGCTGGGGATACCTTTGGTCGAATTCACTACTATCGCAATCGGGGCAGCGTGAATGGTGCCAGCTTTGCTCCCCCTGTGATTAACCCCTTTGGAATTCAGGGCAGAGGCGGCTTAGCCCGTCCTGACTTTGTTGACATCGATGGGGATGGAGATGAAGATTTGTTCGTGGGAACTGCGACCGGAACCGTTATATTCTTCCGTAATACCGGCAGTCGCACAAATCCCAACTTTGTGCGGGGAGACAACAATCCCTTTGGATTAAATCCAGTGATAGGGGCGGCTGCACCAAACTTTGTTGACGTGGAAAACGACGGTGATTTCGATGCTTTTATCGGTTCATCGAGCGGCACAACGACCTATCTCCTCAACACAGGCTCCCCCACTAATCCGCTGTTCATCAACCTTGCATCAGGGGGCTTTGGAAATCCTATTGGCTCTTCTAATTTACCGATTCAGTTGCCAGAAGCTTTACCAGATGTGGGCAGCAATGCCACGCCTTTTCTCGCTGACATTAATGCCGATGGTTTTCTAGATGCCTTTATTGGTGGAAACAATGGCACGGTCAACTTCACTAACGCCGTTGCCGAGGGGGGTGACTATCCGGTTTCCGTAAACTTAGGGGATGGCAATGTGATTCTCGGTGGTTTCCAAGGCGTAGGGAACAGCACTGAATTTCCGGCCCGTGTCGATGAATTGCATTTCTTCGGTGCAGGGTTGACCGCTGAAAACTTACTGCTGACTCAAACAGGGGAAGATTTGGCAGTTTCCTTTCAGGGGATTGATAACACCCAGGTTACCTTGAGAAGTTTCGACCTGGAAAATTTGGAAAACCAATCCAATGGGGTGGGAAATATCCTCTTCGAGGGTCAAACCAGAATTGAGGATAGTTTTGATGTGATTGATGCTAACGCCAATCCTGGCCAGGTAGAACAACCTGGAACCGTTACCTTCCTGAATGATCTGGATAATGCCACTACAGGTTTTGATAACGCCAATGATGTGATCAATGGTCAAAGTGGAAACGATATCCTCGCAGGTCTAGGCGGAGATGATCTGATTCGCGGTGGGGACGGCGATGATATTCTGCGGGGCGATGAGAATGACCGTTCCTCGACTGTTGCTAATGGCGGCAACGATACCTTACTGGGTGGGTTGGGAAATGACAGTCTCGGTGGCAAGAGTGGAAATGACCTACTCTACGGCGAAGCTGGCAATGATCGTTTGTTTGGGGATGAGGGCGATGATATCCTTGATGGTGGCCTGGGCAACGATCAATTGTTCGGCGGGGCTGGGGCAGATCAGTTTGTTCTAGCGGCGGGCAATGGTCGGGATTCGATCCGGGATTTTGAAGTGGGGATTGATTTCTTGAAACTCGACAGCTTAACTGTTACCCAGTTGGAACTGACTCAACAGAGCAATGGCGTTCGGATTAGTTTGCTGGAAACTGATGAAGTGCTAGCGGTGGTTCAAGGTACTCAAGTGGGCGATCTTTCCGGTAGTTTCGTCTAAGTCTGAATTTATCAATTCCTGATTGCCATTTTTGATTGTCCGCAAGGGCGAGGTCACCTCGCCCTTTTTGATGATGATTTGTCATAATTTTAAATCATCAAGGCGATGACTGGCTGAACCGTATCGAAGGATTGAATCCAGGAAAACGCAAAAAAGTAATCTGTGCTACTATTACCGTAAGCTAAGTTTCAACCAAGACTCAATTAAGGCTTGAGCTTTTCGTTACAGATCGAATATTACTTAGGCTTTTTAAAGAATTGACTAGATGAGGTAGCTGTTGCTGCGTAGTCTTTCAGTGAATGTAGAGAAATCACAGGTTTCAAATCAGGCAAGATTTACGAGGGTTTGCCTTGCATTTCTCGAGCTTTATGCTTTAGAGATTTTGTGCAGCCGCTCAATATCTCTTGCAGGATTGAAATCTATCGAAGGAAAAAATTGAATGGCAACCATAAAAAAAACGGCTTTGGTCTACTGCGAAAATCAATTTGGCCTAGTGGACGGAAAAACTGCTACAGGATTGGTTCGACACTCTGAGATCTATACTATTGTTGGGATTATTGATAGTTCATTAGCGGGTAAGGATGCTGGGGAAGAACTGGGAGATGGCAAGAAATACATTCCTATCTTTGCCAGCTTGGCTGATGCGTTGAATCACCTTTCAGTTGTACCAGACTGTTATATTTATGGGAAGGCTCCCCTAGACGCTTGTCTATCTCCTGACGAAAGGATTCTAATTTTAGAAGCCATGGAGAAAGGCATGGATATCATTAATGGTCTTCATCAATTCTTCTCCGACGATCAAGAATTTGTTGCTATGGCAACCCGGAGTAATGTCGAGATTAAAGACATTAGAAAACCTCCCCAATTGAAAGATTTGCATGTCTTTACCGGTCAAATCTCTGCCGTAAATATTCCGGTGATTGCCATGTTGGGCACTGATTGTGCCTGCGGAAAATGACCACTGCCATAGAACTCAACCAAGCCCTGAATCATCTTGGGATCAAGTCAGTCCTCGTCGCTACCGGTCAAACGAGCTTGATGCAGGGAGCGATGTATGGTGTGTCCATTGATGCCCTGATTTCTCAATTTGTGATTGGAGAAATAGAACATTCTATTGTTCAAGCATTCAACTATGAAAACCCTGACATTATTTTGGTGGAGGGGCAGAGTGCCGTGGGCCATCCTGCTTTTATGAGTTCCCTTGGCATTTTGAAGGGAAGTATGCCCGACGGTGTGATCCTGCAACATCCACCAGCCCGGAAATTCCGATGTGATTTTCCGCATCTGGCAATGCCGATGATTGAGAGTGAAATTAAGCTGATTGAAGCCATTTCTCAAGCCAGTGTAATGGCAATTACATTAAGCCATGAAAATTTGACAGACGAAGAAGTTTTGAAAATCATAGAGGATTATGAGAAGCAGTTGCAATTGCCCACAATGGATGTATTGAAGCAGGGCTGCCAGAAGCTTGTTCAAGTCTTAGTTAATCATTTTCCTAAGCTGAATCAAAAAATCAAGCAGCAGCAGTTAGAAAAAATTCCTGTCCTGGAAATGAGATAGATTCATCTATCAAATAGTATCAATGAAACCCTTCATGCCCAGAATAGAAATCACCCTGTCTCAAATACGAGATAATGCCCGAATGCTCTGCGAACTTTATGGGCAAAAGGGGATCTCTTTGATGGGGGTTTCTAAGGCGGTGCTCGGAGAGCCTGCTATCATTGAGGCGATGATTCAAGGGGGAGTCAAATTTATTGCTGACTCCCGGCTTGAAACTATTCAAAAAATGAGAAACGCTGGCCTATCAGCCCAATTTGTTCTCCTCCGCACGGCATTAAGTCAGGCTGAAGCGGTAGTCAAAAGTGTAGACATCAGTCTCAATACAGAGATCGAAACTCTGAAGCAACTGTCCTACTATGCAAAAATACATCATCAAGAGCATCAGATTATTCTGATGGTAGAACTGGGTGATTTGCGAGAGGGAATACTTCCTGAGGATCTATCTCAATTGGTCAGGGAAACTCTGGCTCTATCCCATATCACTCTTGTTGGAATTGGTTGTAATCTGGCTTGCTATGGTGGAGTCAAGCCAGATAGTAGAAATATGCACGAACTATCGAAACTTGCTCAGCGAATTGAAAAAGAATTTCAGATTACCTTAGAAATAGTTTCGGGGGGAAATTCAGCAAACTATAATTGGTACGAATCTACCCAGAATATTGGCAAAGTCAACAATCTACGGTTGGGTGAATCCATCCTTTTGGGGTGTGAAACTGTGGGCCGAAAAGCGATTCCCGGTTTGTACACTAGCGCCTTTCAAGTTGTTGCTGAAGTGATTGAGTCTAAAAGAAAGCCATCTCTGCCCTGGGGCGAGATCGGTCAAGATGCCTTTGGGAATGTGCCGTATTTCCGGGATCGAGGAGTTTGCCAGAGGGCGATCATTGCCTTGGGCCGCCAGGATATGCTAATCTCTGGCCTGAGATCCAACTCCAGGCTAGAAATACTTGGATCTAGCAGTGATCATATTATTCTTGACGGTCACCACTATGATTTACAGGTTGGAGATGAAGTGAACTTTGGCCTGGATTATGGCGGTCTACTTGCTGCCATGACTTCCCCATTTATTCGCAAGCAGTTCGTCAATGGCACCTGAACCTCAAGGCTAATCTATCGGACTAGTATTGATATTGAATCCACTGGACTCGTCAGACCCTGGCTGGAAGAGGGTGAACAGAGCCAGATCTCTGGCTTGAGTGTCCTGGGATCAGAATCTTAGTTAAGCTAAAAGCCAGTAAAGCACTTTAGGTTCCCCTGGTTGATGTTAGACGAAATCAAAACCGTAGCGACTGCCCTGGCCCGCGACTGATTGAAATCCACCGTCACCTTCATGCCCATCCGGAACTCAGCGGTGAAGAGTATCAAACTGCTGCCTATGTTGCCGGAGTTTTGTCGTCCTGTGGGCTCCATGTCAGAGAAGCCATTGGTAGAACTGGAGTGATTGGTGAACTCAAGGGGTCAGTGGATCGCTCCACCTGGCTAGCCATTCGCACTGATATGGATGGGCTACCGATCAATGAACTAACGAGCCTGGATTATGCCTCTCGGCACACAGGTGTGATGCACGCCTGTGGTCATGATCTTCACACCACCGTAGGATTGGGAACGGCGATGGTCTTATCTCAACTGACTCAACCCCTAGAGGGTTCTGTGCGATTCCTATTCCAACCGGCTGAGGAAATTGCCCAGGGAGCGAACTGGATGGTGGCAGACCATGTCATGGAGGATGTCGCCGGTATTTTGGGAGTGCATGTGTTTCCCAGCATTCCGGCGGGCTGTGTGGGGATTCGTCAGGGAGCCCTAACGGCGGCGGCGGATAACCTGGAATTGACCATCATTGGAGAATCTGGCCATGGAGCTCGCCCCCACGAAGCCAAAGATGCCATCTGGATTGCCGCCCAGGTGATTACCACCCTGCAACAGGCCATCAGCCGCACCCACAATCCCCTGCGACCTGTGGTATTGACCATTGGGCAAATTTCTGGAGGTCGAGCCCCAAATATTATTGCGGATCAGGTCAAACTGCTGGGAACCGTGCGATCGCTCCATCCGGAAACCCATGAAATTCTACCGGACTGGGTTGAAAAAATTGTGGCCAATACCTGTCAGATGTATGGCGCTCACTACGCGATGAACTACCAGCGGGGTGTTCCCTCTGTGCAGAATGATCCAGAGTTAACCGCCTTGGTGGCGGAGGCCGTTCAGGCCGCATGGGGTAGAGAGAGCATCTGGATGTTGCCGGAACCCTCCTTGGGGGCGGAAGACTTCTCGGTCTACTTAAACCATGCCCCCGGCATGATGTTTCGCCTGGGGGTGGGATGTCACGACAGGACAAATTATCCCCTGCACCATCCCCGGTTTAAAGCAGATGAATCAGCAATTTTAACCGGGGTAGTAACCCTGGCTTATTCTGCCTATCAATACTGGCAACGGCGGATTTATGGAACCCAAAAGCAAAATTAAACGTCTTTTTATGATAGGGGGGCTCAACACTTTGAGGCATCGTTGTGCTTAAAAGATTGATTGTCATAGAGGAGTTAAATGCAGTACAAAGCTTTAGGAATTACCCTAACATTCACCTCATTAATATTGGGCGCTTCTACGGTGATTGCCCAGTCTAATTCTATTGATCCGACAGCCTTTTTAAATGGTAAATCCCGTTCCTGCCAGGGATGTGATTTACGAGGAGTTGACCTGAGCAACAGCCGACGGGTTAATGCTCAACTGCGCCAAGCCAACTTGAGCGAAGCCAATCTTAGTAATGGTTATTTTGAAGGAGCATTCTTTACCTGTGCTAATCTGGCAAAAGCCGATTTATCGAATGCCAAATTCCCCTTTGCCAACTTTGTGGATGCCGATTTGCGGGGGGCAAACTTACAAGGAGCCGATCTGAGCAGAACTGATTTAAGTGGGGCAATTGTTGATCAAACCACTGTTCTCACGGATGCCAATCTTGAGGGGGCAAAGCTTTGGGATGCCCGAACGATTTATCAACCCGGGATAGACCTATCCACTATTGAACGCAATGCTGAGCTAGAAAGACAGCGGGTGAGATGCCGGAGCAATTCTTAAATTGACCATTTCAAGAGAATGCTATTCTTATCATTCTCAATCTTGGTCGGGATTGGTCAATACTAAAGAGGGATTAGTATCAATCTAATCCCCAGATTTCTACTCAACTTTAGATGAATTTTTAGAGTTCTGGTGACCCCTTTATCCATTTCACAAATTGTTTGGGGTTACGACAGAGGGGACTAGTAATTGAGTTTTGGTCTGTCTTGCATCTGATTTCTGGTTTGTTCCAAAAATGTGGTAAAAACCTGGGTAATCTTATGAATTCCTTCACTTCCCCCCGCAATCAATCCTCCTGTCAGGATAGTATCTAGCACCCGAAAGATTCCCATTTGCTGATTATAGAAAATAGGTTGGTCGCCATTGGGAAAATCCTTCAGTACAACCAGGGTTTCCAGGGCTCGAATACCAACGCCACTGAGCAAAACACCAACAAATAACGCTGTCCAGAGGGCCACTTTTCGAGTCTGGGATTTATATTCCCGCCGATTTGCATTAATTCCCTCTAAATCAATTAACTTTTTACCCAGCCAATTTTGCAGTTCACTGACATCCCCTGGTGTTTGGGTGACTTCTACCCGTTGTTCTGGCATCATCGGATCGTTGCTGGGAAAGTTTTCTGAAACGGCTACAGTTTTAGAGTGGGCAACTTTTGCGTCAATTTGATTTTTGAGTTCGGCAATTTTGCGTTCACAGGCTTGAATCCTATTGTCGAATATTTCTTCCCCCGGTCGTCTCCAGGTGGTAATAAAGACCTCTAGAGCCCGCTCTAAAAATAGAGCCACCAAAATCAGGAAGGTCAATAACTGTCCCACATCCTCCCAGCCAAAAGGCTTGAGCACGAAAAGACTGGGAGTCAATGAAGCCGGAATCAAAGTACCCACCAAGAGAACGGTGAGAACAAAAGGCAATGAGAGTTTTTTCTTCATTTTTTTTATTTGAGGGGGTGCGGCTCCTGAATTCAGCAGGCATCAGGGGGTGCAACGGCTCCAGCATTAATCCGATTGAGACCCTTCAAATCGAGCAAAGCGCTATCATACCGAACTTTTTGGGGACTAATCTGGCGGCCTCGTCGAACTTTTAATAGACCGCTAGGGCCAAAATTGACGAAGGTATCATCATTGCTCAAAACTACAGGAGGAGCGAGGTTTTGAACGGCAATACCGGTTACCGTATCCCCATTGATTTGACCTGAAACGCAGATAGCCTCCCCGTCAACATAAGCAAAAACACCAATGATATTGCTAGCTGTTTTGCGGAACCGAAACAATACGCCTCCCTGCTTGAGTAATTCTTGATCAGTAACAATAGTCTGACCGGATGAACCATTCCAATAGCGGTAGTTTCCATTGGCTAAACCCTGAACCTTTGAACTATCAGTGGTACTGGGGGAGGATAAGACCTTAGCTTCAGTAATCAGCATCACCTCTTCCGTTTCTCCACATTCAGGATTTCCCTGACAGGATGCGGCGGTAATTCTCCCTGGCTTATAGGTAAGCTGTACCTGTTTGCCCACCAGATCCTGTTGACAGATCTCAAATGCTGCATACTGGGTCGAGGTTTGACCGTTAGTGTCGGTGAGATCAACATAGCAGGCGCGATCGCCCATGACCAATTTCTGAACTGTTGCAACAGTGGGCAATTCGTCTGCCAGAACGGCTTGGGGTAGGGTCAGTAGAGCAGTCAAGAGAATTGGCAACAGCACCATAACCCCCAAAACTTGAAACAATTTCTTCTGAAAAGTCATTGTGAATACAGATTAAAATTTGATGTCAATCGTGATCAAATCATACTCTGTCCCCAATTAAAACCCAGACACACTTGTAAACAAAATTTACTATGACATCTCAGGATTACAACTGGAAAATCGTTTCTGCAAGATGACAATTGGAAAAAATTGGAAAAGGCAACAACTACCTTGCGACAATTGTTGCCCTTTATTTAGCACCCGGATGGTAGAGAGAGTTAAATAACCGTTATCAGATTTTCAACTAACTTCTACCCGACAATTAAAATCTATCATGGCTACAATTGCAGAATATTAACTCCTATTCCGCAATTCCAACTGTCACATATCACAATTGATACTCATTTCAGGGAAATTCTCAGAATTTTTTAACTTAATTTAACTAAAATTTGACCGGAAAAGGCGCAGTTTTATGATTTACAGTATAGAGCTGGAAAATTTGTAGCCGATTGAGTTGGGGTTGTTCTCCAAGGGCATTTATTATAACCATTCTCGACTCAGGGCAATCCATGTCCGTTCATCTACGACCCCATCTGGATCCATTCCTCTGGCTTCCTGATAAGCCACCACAGCGGCTTCAGTTCGAGGGCCAAAGATCCCGTCTACGGGGCCTGGTTCATACCCCTGAACCTCCAACCGAGTTTGCAGGGTTCTGACTTGAGACCCGCGATCGCCTCGGGTGATCGCCGGAATGTCAGGGGTGACTGGGGTTGTTTCTGAGCCCAATTCTGAACCAATATCACTGGATGTGACGTTAGCATCGGAATCAACCTGGGCCCCGATTCTAGAATCCGCTTCAGAACGCTCAGCTTCAGCAATAAAATCCTCAGAATCAGGAGACTCAATCCCAAAACCGTTCTCTGAGTCAATCTTCAGGTTGATTTCTGGATCGACTTGCAGGTTCGCTCTAGTTTCTGGTATATGTGTTATCTCTGGTCTCTCTTCCAGGTCTTGAGCAACCTCCGGGCCTGCCTGCAAAGCTTGCCAGGTGGCTCGACTGACTAGACCATCAATCTCCAGACCCTGGGCACTCTGAAACTCCTGAACAGCCTGTTCGGTACGCGCTCCAAACACACCATCTGGTTTGCCAGGGTCAAAACCATGGGCTAGCAACAGCTTCTGCAACTCTTTGACCTGTTCCCCGTTGTTCCCTTTTTCTAGAACCCTGACCCGAATCGGTCGCTCGGTTCCCTGATAAAAAGGCTCAGAAAAGATTCCAGATTGGGGTTCTGGAGGTTGAGATGGGCGGATAGACTTTTGGGTGGGAAATAAATTGGTCGGAAATAAAATGTCCTTCAAGCTGACGGCTGCCGGGGCTTTCGGGGCTTCCGGGGCTTCAAGGTCTCCATTTTCGGAAACCGTTGAAGTGGCGATCGCCTTAAAAGACAAACCGGGTAGCAGCAGCGCCATTAAACCAGCAGTGATAGCACTTCGAATATGCATAGGAGCTAAACCTGAATTCCAATGATAACTACCATAACTATAAAAAATTTTGCTTCCTGACTTATCCTGGATTTTACACCCTCAGCCCCCTGACTTGTAGCCCCAAATCCAAATTTTCTCATCCCACACCGAAACCAGAACAGTGTCTCAATATACTGACTTTATCCAGATCGGTTTGTTGCAGGGAATCTATATATAAAGGCCATAAAAATTTCAAGGGATCAGGACAGTCATCCCTGAAGAATGAACGTTTTGATACTCAGCATCAGCCTGACCAGGTTATGGTCTGACCCGGGGGTCAGGGGGACAGAATCAAGAGTTGATGGCGCTCGGATTTCAATTCAGAATGTACAATTCTTCGGAGAGTTTGTACAATCTGAGGGTAATTTTTAACACCCTAAAATGATTGCTATGTCAACAGTTGCGTATGATGAATCCCCTAATTCCATCAAGGGTAAAGCAGATGTCAACGCTAAGGCCCGCCTATTGCTGACTCTATGGGCCCTAGGGGGAATTGCCACCCGGATCAAAAAGAGTGAGCTTACCAGCAAGGTCAAACAAAAACGTCAGGGTAAGAAAGTAGGGGTCTATCAGGGCTTATACGATGAACTGAGAATTGCAGGGGCCATTCGGATCGAAAAAGAAAACCAGGTTCCGGTCGTCTCCATGACGGAAGTCGGCAAACAAATGCTGGTGGAAGCCTTGGGACAACCCGAGTTTGAGTTTGATGGGACAGTTGTTGCCGTTCGAATTGCTAGTGGATTGGTTGAGTTGATTCGAGATCTCAGCGGTCAGGAAACTTCCTTTGGTCAATTACAGAACTCTGATCAGAATTCTGATGGGGATTCCATTGACAATTTTGATCAAGATTCTAATGGCGATTCCGAGGACGATTCCGCTCAAGTGCCAACTGATTCATTAGCCAGTGAATTTTGACTGTAATTCTTGAGTGCAATTCTCGACCGTAATTCTTGAGTATCATTTGAGGTGGGTGTAGTTCAGAATAGCTTTACTGGGGTGATTCTAGCCGATATCGATCAGTATCTGGGCGATCCCATGTTCTACTCCTCGCACCCTAATCTCTAAAATTACCCAACTCCCCGTATTCCATTCCCATTACTCCATTCCCTCGGGATCAGATCTTTAAGCGAACTGGCAAACGCAACTGCCAACCAATCTTCTAGCCCTCGAGTTCCTGCCTGAGTATTTCTCCTCTACAGTTAGATTTTGTTCAGATTCAACTCGCTCCAGCCCAGGAACGTCCATCAAACGAGCTGCAAATGTTGTGGTGCAGCCATCTTGCCTGCTGGAAAATCCTGCTGGAAAACAGCCGAGACGGCTGTTCCACAATCAAAATATATCCTTGCGTTTTTGCAATCCCCAAGTTATCCCCAGGTAGATAACCAGATGCAGCAACAACATTCCCCAATTCAGCCCTAAGTTCTCCCAGGTCGAGGTGTAAACCGGAGTAGATTCCAGAAATTGCTCCAGGGTTGTACCATCCGGTAACTGCACTGGCGGAGGAATGAACTGATTCAGATCCACCAATGCTCCGTAAGCCCCCATCGACCAACGACTGAGCATTAGCCAGGATAAAACCCGACCGATTCCCTCCATCTTAAACAGTACCCCTGAAAAGATGATTTGGGGCAACAAAATCAGGGGCAAAGCGCTGCTAGCCTGGGAATTATTCTTCACCGCCGCCGAAATCATCAACCCCAAACCCATACAACTGAGTAGGGTCAAAACCGTCGTCATCCCTAAACCCAGGGGCCAAGCCATTAAGGGGGATTCTGGCCATTTGAACCCCACTAAAATCACCAGGGTGATGAACAGGGTTTGCAACCCGGCTAGCCCAGAAAGAATCCCAATTTTTGACCCCAGATAGGAAATAATTCCTAAATTAACTAACCGTTCCCGCAGATAAATGGCTGATTCCTGAATAATTTCTTGCAGGGAACTCGACAGTCCCACCCACAGGGCCGCACAGGTAAATACAAACAAGACCTGCTTAGCCAGGGATGCCAGGGCTAGATCAGGTTCCCCCACAAATGGATCTCGGTTCGGTATGGCTAGCCAGATCAGGAGAATGCCCAGGGGCGCTGTCAGCAGACTCAACCCCAGATTCACTGGATCCCGCCGAGTTAACTTAAAATACCGCTGACTGAGAATCACTAACTGCTCTCGGAAGGAAGCCTGTTTAGGGACGGGCGGGGTCAGGGTGGTAGCCTGAAGTTGCTCTCCAATACTCAGGTGATTGGCCACATAACGCTGGAAATCTCCTGACCGTTGAAATTGGGTAGCCCAGGATTGGGCAATGGCTTCCCCGGTTTCGAGCAAATTATAAATATCGGCAAAGTCCTGGCTCTCGATCTGGAAGAATTCAAAGGCTTTAACCGGGGGGCCGAAGTAACACAATCGTCCCCCCCTGCCCAAAAAAACAATGCGATCGCACTGTTTGATATTAGCAGTGGCATGGGTGACTAGGATGACGGTGCGTCCCTGATCCGCTAGCTTACGCAACAATTGCATCATCTTTTTGTCCAGACCCGGATCCAAACCTGAGGTGGGTTCATCCAGGAAAAACAGTTTGGGATCTGTTAGCAGTTCTACCCCAATACTGACCCGCTTGCGCTGACCTCCACTCAAATCCTTCACCAGGATGTCCTGGCGATCCAGCATTTCGATTTCAAACAGAGTTTTCTGGATAATGTCCTCAATCTCGCTCTCCGGGGGCAACCGCAGGCGAGCCCCATAGGTTAAAACCTCCAGCACCGTAAGATGGCTATGGATAATATCATCCTGGGGCACATAACCAATCTGACTGCGGTAGAGAGGGAAATTCCGGGAGAGGTTGTCGCCATTAATGTAAACTTTCCCCTTCGTCACCGGACTAATCCCCAGCAGGGTTCTCATCAAGGTAGACTTGCCAGCCCCGCTCCCCCCCACGAACCCGACAAACTGCCCCGGTTCAATGGCAAAGGACAGATCGTTGAGCAGGACTTTTGAGCGGCCTCCCCGATCCTTCACCAACCGCAATAACCGCTGGACATCCAGGCGGATTTGGTTGCCTGAGTCAATCATCTCCAGGGTGCGATCGCGCCGCAGCAGAGTAAAGGGGCCAATCCGAATCAGGGCCGGATCGGGCAATCGGAGTAACTGAGGCACCCGCTTGCGATTGACAAATATTCCAGATTTACTCAGATCCCGCAGCACATAGCCCCCATGACCATCGGGCTGAATCACCCCATGACGACGAGACACCAGGGGAGCATCCAAGCGCAGGTCAGCTTCGGGATCGCGCCCCAGCAAAATGGCGGTATCTCCCAAACCTATAGACTGATTCAGAAATAGGGGAGGTGCACCCGGATTTTCGGGGTTGAAGTACCGCAGACGAATCAGATTTTTAGGGTTCTGGCCGATCTTGATCTCAATACCACTGTAGAGGGAATAGCCAGAGTCCACGGTAATCCGAGTGTGGTTCAAAAATAAACCATTGGTACTGGGCTCAATACCATTGCCATCAAATAGCAAGTAATCCTGACCAACCCGGCGAAAAATCCCCTGGGCACTGGAAACCACCCGCCAATCCTCCGGCACAATCAGGTCAGCAAACTGGCGATCGCGCCCTAAAATATGCTGATTTTGGGTCAGATCAAAGTGAAGAATCTCCCCTTGATTGTTGAGCTCCAGATATGGTCGTGGACTTGGATTTGACCGCTTGACCCCAAATTTCCCCGTCATTTAAAATTTTGCTGATGATCTAATGGTGCTAGCATACCAAAGCCCCTAAATTCAGGTTAAACCAACTGAAGCGTACTGACAGCTACAGACACTCCGGTTGAGATTTGTCAGAATGAAATCATGATGCAGAGCTTGAATACCTGGATAGAACTGAAATAGAGCCATCCTATCTGAACTGTGACCGTAGTCGGGTTTCTGACTCCAGCAGGCTAGAAACTACACTACAGTATCGTGTAAATGTTACGTGTTGAGCACTACCACTATAATGACAAACCTGACTTCAGCCTCCCAATTTGATTCAACAATCCAAGCCCCTGAATTGCCCGGGGATTCTCAGATCTGGCAGAGTCTCAAACAGGCGATCGCGCCAGTTCTGGATTTCAACGCTGGCAACAAGACCATGAGCAAGCTGAGTCCCTGATCGAGCTGACCTTGGATCGTCAGGTGAAAATTTATCTGCGGGAGACCCTGGAAACCCTGGCCTATTAACGTTAGTTTAATAGCGGTCTATTCACTTTATCGGCTAGGGAACCAGCGCGTTGATCAAATTATGTCAACTCTATTGATATTCCCTGGGTGATCTTGATCAAGAGCCCCGCCACCCAAGGTTTTAGCAAAACATCCCCCAGATCACAGACGAAAGTGTTTAGAGTGATTTACTGTTATGACCACTGGCGGATCCTCGGCTCAACGCCTTTGATATGAGGAACTCTAGATTGTAACTTCGTCTGGGAAGGAAGCTCACCAAACATCTTTTTGTAATCCCGGGCGAAATGTCCCGCACTCCAGAAGCCAAATTGATTGGAGATCGCGGTAATATTGCTCGCCTCTGGATCCGCCACCTGCAGCCTCCGTCGTACGCCATGGAGTCGCTGGACTTTCAAATAAGCCATGGGGCTCATCCCAAATATTGCTTGAAAGCCATAGAAAATAGAGCGACTGCTTGTATTCACTGAACGGCACAGATCCTTCAAGGTCAGAGGTTGATCCAGGTTCGCTAGCATATAGTCCTCCAACCGCTGCACCAAGGCAGCGTGTCTCATCGGGCGGAGCGGTTTAGCCAGCTTTTGAGAACAGGGTGGAATCGTACTAATCAGCAACGGCACAAAATCTTCCAAAATCAATTGCTTCAGTTGAGGGAGGTTGAGCAACTCAGCTTGTTTCTGGCTGAGCTTGAGCAACTCTGCCAGATAGGCTTGAATCACGGGTAGGGTTGCTGGGATCAGGATATGATTAGTCATCAAAAACCGCTGATCAATATCTGGTCGCTCCATTGCCTCTAGACAATCTTGAAAGATATCTCGACGAATCTGCACAGTGCAGAACTTCAAGTTGGCAGGCACAACTAGCTTTATACCCCGACTGGAGTCAAACCCAAACAGATGACCACGGGAGAGCTTTTGGTTATGGGATACAATGCCAGCCTGATGATCATCAGGCTCTAAGACACAGGAAAAATCCAGGTAATCTTTAGCTTTTTCACCCAGGTTGTACACGGGGCAGGAAGCCTTGGCGAAAGAAAATAGGACTTCATCGAAAGTGACCAAGACAAGATCGGCTCTAAATTTTTGAGTGCTGAGTTGGGTCAATTGAAGATTTCGCCGGGTATTCAGTGCTACAGCCAGGTGATCAATATCAGTAAAACAACATTGGATTAGGCGGCTAGAGCTTAACTTTTTCATCCTTACTAACACCCCACTACAAGATCCCAAAGAGATTCTATACAAAAATCGCAGCTTTAATTGGCTTTGTGCAGTTTTTGAATGTTAAAGCGCTGCTCAAGCTCTGATAATGCTTGGCAGAGTGTATAAAATGTATATCAATTTATATGAAATTCCCTCCCTGGTTTAAACGGTTTTCCCGGCGTTTATTCCCTGCGTTGATTGTAATAGCAGTCTTGACCTTGCCTGCCGTATCTATGGCTCAGCAGGTAACAAATGGCGCTGTACTGCCCTTCCCGGTGGTTCCTTCCGCTAGTGTTGCCAAGCCAACCTTGCAGGACTCCACCATGACCCGGCGATCGCAACCGGATCATCTCTCCGCCGATACCCCCAATATCTTGATCATCATGATGGATGATATTGGTTTTGGAACAGCAGATACTTTTGGGGGGGAAATTCATAGCCCTACCCTGAGCCGCATCCGAGACGAGGGCATTAGTTACAATACTTTCCACACCACCTCGATTTGTTCTCCCACCCGGGCGGCGTTGTTAACCGGACGCAACCACCACCGAACACACTTCGGGACGATTGCCGAACGGGGGGTGGATTGGGATGGTTACCTGGGCACGATCCCCAAAACCACAGACACCATCGCAGAAGTTCTGCGAGAGTATGGCTACAAAACCTCGGCCTTTGGCAAATGGCACAACACCCCATCTGACAAAACCACGGCCATGGGGCCATTTGATCGGTGGCCCACTGGCCATGGGTTCGACTATTTTTATGGCTTCATTGCCGGAGAGACCTCCCAATATGAACCCCAACTGTTTGAGAATACCAGTGCGGTGGAAGCTCCCGTCGATGAGACCTACCATCTGTCCAAAGATCTGGCAGACAAAGCCATTCAGTGGATGCGAAACCATCGGGCCTTTACCCCGGACAAACCCTTCCTGATGTATTGGGTTCCTGGGGCGACCCATGGGCCGCACCATATTTTCAAAGAATGGGCCGATAAATACAAGGGCAAATTTGATGATGGCTGGGATGCCTATCGCGAAAGGGTTTTTGCTCGCCAGAAACAAATGGGTTGGATTCCTGCCAATGCTGAGCTTACCCCTCGACCTGATAACCTGGCTTCTTGGGAGAGTATTCCTGAATCTCAGCGTCCTTTCCAGCGGAGGTTAATGGAGATCTTTGCGGGATTTGCTGAGTATACCGATGCCCAGATTGGTCGGTTGATCGATGAGCTTGATACCTTGGGGATTCGGGATAATACCTTGGTTTTCTTCATCTGGGGAGACAATGGCTCCAGCGCTGAGGGCATCGAGGGTTCCATTAGTGAATTGTTGGCTCAAAACAATATTCCCAACACCATTGACCAGCAACTTGCGGCCTTGGACGAACTGGGGGGTATCGAAGTTCTGGGGACTCCCAAAACCGACAATATGTACCATGCCGGTTGGGCCTGGGCGGGGGATACGCCGTTCCGTTATACCAAGCTGGTGGCTTCCCACTTTGGCGGCACTCGCAACCCGATGATCATCTCTTGGCCCAAGCGAATTAAACCAGACAAAATTCCCCGCAATCAGTTCCATCATGTGAATGACATTGCCCCCACCCTCTATGAAATTCTTGGGATCACTCCCCCAGAGGTACTCAATGGGATCAAGCAAGAGCCCCTGGATGGCATTAGTCTGGCGTACACCTTTGACAATCCCCAGGCACCCACCCGCAAGCAAGTTCAATACTTTCATACCAATGGCAGCCGAGGAATCTATGCCGATGGCTGGTATGCCTGTACCTTTGGCCCTCTGGTTCCCTGGGATACGGCGGGCTCAACGGCGACATTACCAAACTGGGATTCCAGCCAGGATGTCTGGGAATTGTATGACCTGAGCCAGGATTTCACCCAGATGAACGATCTGGCGGCCCAAGAACCCCAGCGCTTAGAGGCGATGAAAAAGCTGTTCCTGGAAGAAGCCAAAAAGAACAATGTCTTTCCGATTGGGGGAGATTTGTGGACACGGCTTCACCCGGAAGACCGGATCAAAACTCCCTATACCAGTTGGACATTTGATAGTACAACGAGACGGATGCCAGAATTTACCGCTCCGGGTCTGGGCCGAGCCAGTAACCGGGTCACCATTGATGCTGAACTGGATAACAATGCCACTGGGGTGCTCTATGCCCTGGGTGGGGCTGGTGGAGGTCTAACTCTGTTCATGGATCAGGGTCAGATCAAGTACGAGTACAACATGGAACTGATCGAACGGTACAAAACCCAAACCAATAAAATCCCGGCGGGTAAACACAAGATTGAGGTAGAAACGACGTTTCAATCCCCCCAACCCATGGCCCCTGCCGATGTGGTGATTCGGGTGGATGGTCAGGAAGCCGCCAAGGTTAATGTGGCGCGAACGGTTCCCGCTGCGTTTACCGCGAGCGAGACCTTTGATGTGGGAATTGACCTGGGTTCTCCCGTTTCAACGGACTATGCTGAACGTCGCCCCTTTGTCTTCAATGGCAAGATTGACCAGGTGAAGATCGCGATGAAATAAAATCATGGCACGGGTATGGGATGATACCTCCGGCAGTGGCTCTGATTTTGCCAGTTCTGTTAACCTTACCCCCTTTTTTGAGATGTCAGTTCCCAACCACTTAATCCTGATCATCTTGTAACTAAAGCATAAACTCCATGACCCAAATATTTTCCCAGCCCTGGATTCGCAGATTATTGCTGACTGCGGTTTGTATTCTTTCCCTAGCGGGGGCGATCGCCCTTACCTCCGGACAGGCTGTTTCTGAGGAAGTTCAAGTGGCTCAGGCCCAGAGCCTAGATGCCGATGACTTTCCCGCCAATATTGAGCAGGGCTGGCAGCAACGGCCCGACTATGGCTATTCTCCCTATGCCGGGGGCCGGGACTTTCCGCAGCGGGTATTCTGGGGGGATACCCATTTGCATACAATCTATTCCTTTGATGCTGGAGCCGCAGGAGCTCGATTGACTCCAGAAGATTCCTACCGCTTTGCTCGGGGAGAGGAAGTCAAAACCAATACCGGGCAGCAAATCAAGATCTCTCGGCCCTTTGATTTTCTGGTGGTTTCCGATCACACTGACGGTTTAGGAGCGTTCAGTAAGCTGCTGGAAGGCACCCCTGAAATTATGGCGGATCCCCAGGCGAAAGCATGGCATGATGCAGTCAATCAAGGGGGCGCGGCTGCAGCCAAGGCCACCCATGAGATCATTGGAAGTTTTTCCCAGGGGACAACTCCTCCAGAATTATTTCCTACCCCAGAGGAATACAAATCTTACTGGGAATACGAAGTGGACACGGCTGAAAAGTACAACGTTCCCGGTCTATTTACGGCGTTAATCGGCTATGAATGGACATCCCTGGTGACGGGGGACAACCTGCACCGGGTGGTCATCTATCGGGACAATGGCGACAAAGCCAAGCAACTTGTACCAAAGACAACCGCCGACAGCAAAGACCCCGAAACCCTGTGGGCCTGGATGCAGAACTATGAAGACCAGACAGGTGGCAGAGTTCTGGCGATTCCTCACAATGGCAACCTGAGTAATGGCTTGATGTTTGCTGACACCACCCTCAGCGGCGCGCCCCTGACTACGGAGTATGCCAAGCTCAGACAATATTGGGAACCGGTCTACGAAGCCACCCAAACCAAAGGGGACGGCGAAACCCATCCGACGCTCTCTCCCACGGATGAGTTTGCCGACTTTGAAACCTGGGACAAAGGGAATCTGGATCTGAGCCAACTCAAGACCCCTGAGATGCTGCCCCATGAATATGCCCGTTCCGGGTTGGAATTGGGTCTGAAGTATGAAGAGAAACTGGGGGAGAATCCCTTCAAGTTTGGCATGATTGGTTCCACGGATTCCCACTTGGGGATCTCGGCTGAGGAAGAAAATAACTACTTCGGTAAATTTGCCACGGAGGAACCCCATCCGGGTCGATCCGCAGAGGTGATCAAAACTAGCCCCGATGGCCAAACCAAAATTATTGGTTGGGAAGTCAATGCAGCCGGTTTTGCTGGGGTTTGGGCCCGAGAAAATACCCGGGAAGCGATCTGGGATGCCTTCCGTCGGCGGGAGGTCTATGCTACCACCGGGCCCCGGATGCTGGTGCGGTTCTTCGGCGGCTGGAACTTTGCCCCAGAGGATGCGGTGAGTCGCAATCCCGGTGACGTGGGCTATGAAAAAGGCGTTCCCATGGGGAGTAACCTGACCGTTGGGCCCGCTGGTAAAGCGCCTACATTCCTGGTTGCGGCCCTGAAGGATCCAATCAAAGGCAATATTGACCGAATTCAAATCATCAAAGGCTGGTTGGGGGATGACGGTGAACCCCAGGAAAAAGTCTACGATGTGGTTTGGTCTGGGAATCGGAAACCTGGAGCCAATGGTAAGTTGCCTGCCGTTGGTAACACGGTGAATGTTGACAAGGCGATCTGGAGCAACACGATTGGTGCAGTGGAGTTGTCTGGGGTTTGGACGGATCCTGATTTTGATCCGGGTGAACGGGCGTTTTACTATGCGCGGGTGCTGGAAATTCCCACACCTCATTGGACAACCTATGACCATGAACGGTTTGGGGATGATATTCCCCAGGAATCCCCCACCAGTATCCAGGAACGGATCTATACTTCCCCAATTTGGTATAGCCCTGTTTAGAGGGGGAACCTTTCTATACAACCTCGGTTTAAAGGCAATAAGGGCGAGGCAACCTCGCCCCTACGTTCGGAATACGTACAGAGGGGGACGGAGTTTAATTTTTGCCCCGGCTTACGAACATCGGTTTAGCTTTGCTGGCAACTGGTGCGGTGGAGTTGGTAACGGTTTGGACAGATCCCGACTTTGACCCGTCTCAGAGAGCGTTCTACTACGCGCGGTGCTGGAGATTCCGACCCCTCGCTGGACGGACTATGATAAGGCATTTTTCAAGGAAAACTTGCCTGACAATATTCCCTTGACGCTTCAGGAGCGAACTTATACTTCACCGATCTGGTATAGCCCTGCTTGAAGGGAAGAGGGCAAGGTTTCCTTGCCCCAACCAATATACTTTCAATCTTCAAATTTGATTCATCTATCTGGAAAAAACAATGTCCTCCAATACTGTCACTTTTAATGTTGGCTACAGATTATTACTATTGACTCTAACTGGTTTGGGTTCTGGGATTTTATCAGAAGCGAGTTATGCGGAGAATCCAGGTTCTCCCAGTTTGGAATCTCCAGGTTTAAATGCTCCCAGTTTGAATGCTCCAGAACCCATTTCGCCAGCCCCCCGAACCTCGAACCTTCAGCTTGAAACTGAAACTTCCGAAATCGTGCCCATTGAGTTGAACTCCACCCCTATAGAATCTTCAATTCCATTAGATACAATGGTTCAGACCGCTCCGGCTTTACCTCAAGTTACATCTTCAGAAAATCCAGCTAACCCCACCTCAAATTCCCTGGATCAACTGCAACGTTATGGTCGCGAGGACAATGGGCGGCAAAAAAAGGAGCAAGTCACCTCAGTTTCTCAGCTTTCAGACGTGCAGCCGACAGATTGGGCATTCCAGGCGTTGCAATCCTTAGTCGAACGCTATGGTTGTATTGCCGGATATCCCGATGGCACTTACAAAGGCAACCGTGCCCTGACCCGCTATGAATTTGCCGCCGGGGTAAATGCCTGCCTAGAGCGAATTAATGAACTCATCAGTGCCAGTACGACCAATCTGGTTACCCGAGAAGATCTGGCCAAGTTGCAGCGGTTGATGGAGGAATTTGCGGCTGAACTGGCATCTTTGCGAGGTCGAGTCACAGTGCTTGAAGCCCGCGCCAGTGAATTGGAAGCCAATCAATTTTCCACCACTACAAAGCTAGTGGGTCAGGTGATTTTTGGTTTGGCGGATGTTTTTGGGGCGGATGATGAGGATTTCAATACGGTTCTGCAATACCGGGCTGATATTAACTTGATTACCAGCTTTACGGGTCAAGATCTGCTGATTACTGGCATCAAAACGGGGAATGCAACGGCACCGGGTCTAGGGGGCTCCCGGTTTGGTCTGAGTCTACCCGGGACAGAGGTTGGTCTGCCCTTGGGGAACTCTTTTACAGTGCCCTCGGCGGAAGCCACCCTTGCCAGTCAATACGGGGCAGTGTTTGACAATGAATTGAATCTGACAACCCTGGAATATCAGTTTCCTGTCACCTCAAGATTGCGAGCCTATATTGGGTTGGGTAGCGAAGTCCACAACCAGATTGCCCCCACCTTGAATCCCTATTTTGACGACGCGGATGGCGGTACTGGCGCGATCACTGCCTTTGGGCAGCGCAATCCGATCTATCGTTTGGGGGGAGGTGGCCCAGGAATTGGCTTCAACTATGTCTTGACTCCAGATCTGACTTTGACCGGAACCTATTTGACTTCAACGATCAATGGAGCTTTTGACCCAGTTAATGGCTTTTTTGCTGGAACCTATTCAGCCCTGGGGCAGATCACCTGGAAACCCAGCCCAGCCTTTGGGATTGGCGCAACTTATACCAATAGCTATTTTGCTCCCGGTCGCTTTGGCTACAACAACTTTGGCCTCGCCCTGACTGGAACCGCCGTTGCCAACACCTTGGCTGGACAGACCCTATTGGGAGGCGATATTCTCCTGGATCGGGGGGCGGTGATTGCCAATTCCTATGGGGTGCAAGCTTTCTTTCAACCCAGTCCCTACTTTGTGATTACCGGCTGGTTTGCTGCGACCTATGCCCGCCTGATTGGAGATGGGGATGGGGAGATTCTCACCTATGCCCTCAACTTTGGGTTTCCCGATCTGGGGAAAGAGGGCAACTTTTTGGGAGTCGTGGTTGGGGCAGAACCCTATCTGACCCGCTATGAAGACGGCAACCCCTCGGACTTTGAAGTCGATATTCCCCTGCACATCGAAGCCTACTATCGTTTTCAGTTCACTCCGAATATTTCCCTGACTCCAGGCATTGTCTGGCTCACTGCTCCAAACCAAGACACTAGCAATGGGGATGACTTTGTGGGGGTACTGCGGGGTACGTTTCAGTTCTAGACAAATCTTAGCTTCAGGTTTTGGTGGGGTGGCTCTCTGAAGTTTGGGCAGATTGAAACAGTTAAAAGTTCAGGAATATCCTGTGATGTAGCCGATTGACTCGGAAAAGAGGATTGTGTGGTTCTAGATACACGGCACTGGTTCTTTAAGAGAAGTCAGTTAGAATGACTACAGTGTATGGATTGTGAAGCAATGGAATGTCCTCATTGTCAGAGCCAGAAAGTTATCAAACAGGGTCGTGATTCACTAAATGATGGAAC
>JAAURB010000039.1 GCA_012033335.1 Oscillatoriales cyanobacterium RM2_1_1 | reverse complement strand
CTTCCTGGGGCAAAGCCCCAGACCCCCTTCTGTTTGATAATTAATTACAACCATCTACTTATCAATCGTTTGATATCAATTACTAAATCCCATAGCGGAAGAGATTCCCGGCATTATTATCCAGGGTGACATCTTTCAAAATGGCAATCAACTCATCAGCGCTATCAAAAGCCTGACTGGAATTGCTATCTAGATAGATCCCTGTCCCAGTCACTCCATTAATCGCAATCGGATTGAGCAGATATTGGCTAGCTGCCCCGGCCAGAACAATTAGGTCTTCAGTGAGATTGAAGGCGTTGATCAAAGCATAGTCGCTTTGTCCTGAGGTGGTATTATCTCCGTCGTCGTAATACACGGTGCCTTGATTTCCCAGGACAAACCAGTCTTCTCCCTGACCCCCCTCCAAAATATCCACTTCCCCTTGACCTGGGTTAGCTGCCTGGGGATCAACACCACTCAGGGTATCATTGCCGAGATCGCCCAACAGCAAGTCATCTCCTATGCCTCCAACCACAAAATCATTGCCTTGCCCGCCAAACAGATCATCAGCACTGGCACCACCCTGCAATTCGTCATTGTCTTGATTGCCAAACATCTGATCCCGATCTGCCTCACCCAGGAGTAAGTCTTCGCCAATGTCGCCAAACTGGATATCTTCACCCGTGTTACCCAGGAGGGTATCATTCTCTTTGCCACCAAAAATCTGATCATCCCCTTCCCCCCCATCAATAAAGTCATTTCCCTGGTTGCCTACAATAAAATCATTTCCCAGGTTGCCCAGCAGGTTGTCATCAGCGGCCAGACCAAACAGTTCATCGTCTCCCGCTAAACCATCAAGCACATCGGATTCTGGGGTGCCAAATAGAACATCATCTTCCTCAAAGCCATTCTCAATCAATGAGGCTGGTAGATTAGGAGGATTGGGTCGAGGAGTTGGCGTTGGCAGGGTAACAGTAGCCTCCCCATCCGGTTCAACCAGAGTTCCAGGGCTGGGGCTGGGAGAGGAATTCCGAGGAATGCTAATCGGTCGGGCTGGAGTGGGGCCCGGTATTGGGCCTGGAGTGGGGCCTGGTGTTGGGATTGGGGTAGGGGTAGGGGTAGGACTGGGTTCCCCATCCTCGACATCATTGACAAAGACTGTAAAGCTTTCACTCAGGCTGAGGGCATCAGTATCGGTCACCGTGATGATGAGTTCCACCGCAGGTTCAGTCTCATGATCCAGGCTAATCCCTGCTCTCAGTTTGAGCTGATCGGCCACAATCTCGAACCGGGAATCACTGACATCGTAGCTAAAGCTGGTGCTATCGGGATCAACGACCGTAATCTCCCCAACCGTTGCCCCCACTTGATTTTCACTGATATTATTGCCGGTCAGAATGATATCGGTGGGAGCATCATTCACATTGTTGACGATGATATCAAAGGCGGCCAACTCCTGCACCGAGGCCCCATCACTCACCCCAATCACAATGTTTTGGGTCGTGCCAATATCCCCAGCGCCTGGGGTTCCCTGAAGTTCTCCTGTGGCAAAATTGAAGCTAGCCCAGTCCGGTTGATTCTGAATAAAAAAGCTCAACCCATCCCCCTCTGGATCAAAGGCCGTGGGAGTAAATTGGTAGAAACTCCCTTCATTTACTTCAGTGGCAGGCACCCCAGCAAAAATGGGCACCTGATTAACTGTATCAACATTGATCGTAAAGCGCTGAGTACCAAACGCCCCAGAATCATCCTGAACCTGCAGTTCGATCACCTGAGGTACTCCAACTTCTTCACCCGTCGGCGTGCCAGTTAAGCTGGCTGTGCCATCCCGGTTGTCCCGGAGGGATAGCCAAGTGGCGGGCAGATTGACTCCCGTGATAGTAAGGCGTTCAGTGGAGCCAGGATCCTGGACATCTGGATCCCGAGCCACAACCGTGTAGACATAGATTTGATCTTGAGCGGCGCTGGTGGGAGCAATACTGACAAAATCAGGGGTATCATTGACCGGATTGACGGTGACCACAAAGGTATCCATGGTAGTTTGGCCGTTCGTATTGGCCTCAATGGTAATTTCCGCTGTCCCGCTTTGATCCTTCTGATAATCCAAGGTGAGGGTATCGCCGGAAATACTGACTTCCACCAGATCAGAATTGCTGTTGGACTTCACACTCTTGGTAATGACAACCCCAGGACTATCAATATCAGTAAAGGTTTGAGATAGGTCAAGCAGGGTATTGACCGTGTCTTCATTCACATTAATATCGGGGATTTTATTGACCACTTCTGGCCCATCATCCACGGGATTGACGATAACCTGAAAAGTATCGGTGATGATTTGACCATTGGCGGTAGCTTCCAGGGTGATTTCTGCTGATCCTGTGGCATTCTCCTGAAAAGCTAAGGTGAGATTTTCTCCCGTCAGGTTGGTTTCAACCAGGTCAGGATTTGTGTTGGTGATGACCCTGAGATTGACGGGGTTATTGGGATCCGTGCCAATGAATACCCCCGACAGATCAATAATGGTATTGGCGGGATCTTCATTCAGGACAAGCTCCCCCAGAGAACTGGAGAGAATGATGGCATCCTCCAGATTCTCCACATTGATCGTTAAGGCCGCTTCCAGGATAAGCCCCTGACTGTCCTGGGTTTCAACCCGAATGCTATAGCTGTCCTGGGTTTCAAAGTCAAAGATTTCCTGAGTTCTGAGTTGCCGACCGACAATTCTAAACCGATTATTGTCAGTATCTCCATCCCCTGGAACCAGTCGATAGCTGTAGCTGTCTCCCAGGTCTACATCTGTGGTTTCAAACCGCCCTACTACCGTGTCAATCTCTTGATTCTCGGCTACGCTACTAACGTCCAAGGCGATCGCTGTGGGGGGATCTGCTACAGGATTGACCGTCACGGTAAAGCTGTCGGTAATTGAAAGTCCATTAGAAATGGCTTCAACGGTGATTTCAGCCGTGCCGGTCTGATCGTCTTGATAATCTAAGGTCAGGGTATTTCCAGCAATACTGGCTATGACCAAGTCTGAGTTACTGTTTGCCTGAATCGTCTGAATAATACCAGCATTTTCAGAGTCGATATCAATGAAAACCTCCGATAAATTAATCGTTGTATTGCTAGCATCCTCATCAACCGCAATATCTTGAATTGGGGTTTGAATTCTAGGGCCATCATCCTCAGGGGTGACCGTAATTTGAAAGGTATCTGTGATCGTTTTACCGTTGGAGGTGGCGGCAATAGTGATTTCTGCAACGCCATTCTGGTCAGGTTGATAATCCAGAACCAGGGTATTTCCGGTGAGGTTGGCACCGACTAAAGTGGGATTGCTATTGGTTTGAATCGCTTGAGTAATGCTGAGGTCATCATTGTCAATGTCAGTAAAAACATTCGAGAGATCAATCGTAGTATTGTTGGCATCTTCTCGAACCCCAATGTCTGAAATCTCAGTTTGAACTTCCGGGGCTTCATCAATGTTATTTACATCAATCGTCAACACTTTTTCAACAGTTAAACCCGTTTGATCCTGGGTTAAAACCCGAATGCTATAGGAGGCTTGAGTTTCTCGATCAAAGGTTTCCCGACTGCGTAATTGATTCCCAATAATCTCAAAACTACTGTTATTGGTATCCCCTGTTCCTGTGGTCAAGCTATAGATATGACTATCATTGCGATCTTGATCTACCGCCGTGAAAACTCCCACCAAGGTGCCAATGGATTGATTTTCATCCAAGCTATTGTTGCTGAGAATTAGGTCAGTGGGGGCTTCAACAACATCAGTCACATTCAGCGTAAAACTTTGAACTGTACTTTTATTTGGAATACCATCATCAGTGGCTATAATCTCTACGGTTTCAGGGGTTTCGGACTCAGCATTCAGGCTGGATTCTGCCTTTAGCTTGAGCTGATTTCCGATAATCTCAAACCGGGGATCAAGGGTATTAAAGCTAATCGTGTGGTTTTCTGCATCTGTTGCACTTAAGTCCCCAATTACCGCATCAGTCAGATTTTCCTCAACAGTTGAATTACTTAAACTAATATTGCCAGGGGGTTCATTGATATCCAGAATAACCCGAATCACATCCTGTGAATTGAGGGTTTTACCTTCACGGTTCGCAAAGCGGAGTTCAAGCTGATTTTCATTAATAATCGCCTGATCAGGCTCACCAGTAAAGTCATTATTTTCCAGGGATTCTCGACCTAAATATTCAGTCCCATCTAAACCCAGCAAACTATTAGTAAATTCCAGATCATCCCGGTTACCAATCACTCCCAGAATCTCCCCGCCAAATGAAAAGGTGGCGGTAGCGATCGCCGGGTCAAGTAGAGGATTGAGGAAAATATACACACTGGTAATAGTAGTGCCCGCCGGAACCAAATCGAGCCGATCACGAAACCAGTTGGTTGGATCACTAATATCTAAATTTGCCGTCAGAGTAAAGTCTTCTTTCTCAACAAATGCCTGAAGAACTTGGGACTTTTGGTCGCGCAGGCTAGCTGAAGGAGTGATAATTACTCCATCGCCCGATACCGAGAGAATTACTGGATGTGCTTCTGAGTTTAATGTAGGCATAGGAATTCGATTGATGTTGGGATAGAAAGTTAACGCTAAGGCATAGACAATCCGAAACAGAACCTTTAACGGTGTGCTTTGAATTGGTGAAAATAGATGCTGATAACCTAGTAACCCTGATTAAAACTTATGTTTCAAGACATTTTCTCTTGAAGCTTTTTGAAACTAAGGTAACTTCTGAAAAGTTTCTCGGTGATTGGTTTTGGATGACTTCAGAGGAGTTTGAAAAAGCTATCGAGTGATACGGTCAACCTGAACTCACTGTAGAAATATTGGGATTTTAAGCTGCACCATCTAGTCTATCAGGTAACCAATCCGACATTTTGAATACCCTTTAGGATTTCTGAACATTCAGACATCCACAGGGTAGCCTTGATTCTCCGTATAAGTACAGAGAGATATGTAAAATATGATGAATTTTAGCCCGTGCTTTTGTAAAGTATTCGTAAAGGATCCTGATAGGGTCAATCACTTGCAAAGATCAATCTATTTATAGATCAATTCCTTGACTTAATTGTTTGGTATTTGTTCCACTGATCAAGTTTACATGTTGTTCTGGTGAAAGCACGGATTGATTACTTGATACAGAAATTTGATTGATATTCCTGGCTCTTTTAGATCAAGGGCTAAACTCAGATCAAGGGTGATAACAGTGTACCAGGATACAAAATATTCTCTAGTGAACGGCTCAAACGCCTTACAGTCTCAGAGGATGTTTGTCAGGAATATCAGGCAATCCAGGCAAATCAAACTCACCCTGTAAGTATAGGGATTTTCAACTGCGCCGCCCATCGATTGGGTTGTTGGGTCACAAATCTAGTTCTTTTAATCCTCTGAACATGGGTTGATCTGATCATTATTAAGAGTGGAAAAACCCAATGCCTTTGATAATAACTTCACTGATCAACCAACTCTAACTCAGTTGATCAAGTCTGACACCAATAGACAATACCTGTAGATAATTTGCTGAAACGTTGGTTTGATTTTTCTCCCAATAGCTATTAACATCATCATGGAACCACTCAAATCTAGTGGAAAGATGCAATATGGCTCGCTCTTGACAATCATTAGGAATATATCTGAGCAAACATAAAACATCGCCAAAGTTCCTGGCTAAGGCGGCTTTTTCAATTTTTGCTAAATATTCAGTGAAATCCATTTTTCTACCCAAACAGTCTATCTTATTAGATAATTAATTTTGTCAAGCTTTACATTTCTGATTGATTCTCCGACCAGAGGTGTAAAGCGATGTGGCAAGAGGATTTGGCAATCCTCTTTGAACCTTATGATGTAGACCAAGCTTCTTGCTTGAGAAGCCCGCAACCCTGCATTGGAAACTTTCATCAATCATTTGAGATTGCGATAGACTCACAGGCAAGAACTCACAAAATAGATCTTTCTTGGTGTATTTCAAGCCATACTTTAATTTTTCTGCCACAAACGGCAAACTTTAATATGACTCCACAATATACCTAACCAATAAAATTTTGTGTGACAGGACAGACTTTTACCGAATTTTTACTGAACTTTTACCAAATCTTTATCGTTCGTGGCTCTTAAAAAAAGTTGACGGCTCGATGGGCTGTCAGTGACTTCAATTGGATATGGCAAATCGCCGAGATACCGCCGCACAAAAGGCTGGAGTGACCACTACCCTCGGTCATGGCATGATTTTGCAGCTCACCTTCCAGGTTCTACTGAGGCAGGATCAAATTTTTCCGGTTTTCATGCATCCGATTCAGGATTAGCGCCGTACTGTTGATAAGTTCTCCCAGAGACCTCAATCAATTCACCAATCAGGCAAAGTCCTAAGGAGTGGAAACATGGGAAACCGACTTCAAGCGTTTGCTAAGTCGTTTTTGCGGATCATCGGATGCAGTACGGCAGTGCTATCTCTAGTACTGACCCCCAATGTCCTTCCCGTCAGTGCGTCAGATCACCAGGACACGACCTTCCTGGCGATAAAGTCAACGGCGGCGGATCTGACGGATTTGTATGTGTTTGAAAGCCCCAACGATCCTAAAAATGTCGTTCTGGCGATGGATTTTGACCCAATTATTGCAGCGGGGGAAGTCAGACCCTTTGACCCCGCCATCCTCTATCAGTTCAAGATTGACAACAATGGCGACAATGTAGAAGATCTGGTGATGCAGTTTCAGGTCAGGGGCAGGGGCAATCAACAAACCGTTCAAGTTCGGGGCCCTGAACCCCCTGCCAAACCGGGAACTGAAACAAAACTACTTAAAGTCACTGGTACAGGTTCCCTCAATCAGGAATTCTCTACCCGGAATGGCATGAAGGTCTTCATGGGGGAGCGGAAAGATCCCTTCTTTCTTGACCTAGAGCAGTTTTTTAAGATTATCCCCGATCGCAACTATCTACTTCAACCCAATCCAGCCCCCCCCTTTACGGTGCTTGCTTTTCGACCTCCAGGGGCAGCAAAAGACTTTTTCGATCCATTCAACATCCATACCATCGTAGTCGAGTTGCCGAAGACAATGCTGGGGCGTGGTCGAATTGGGGCCTGGATCACAACCAGTATCCAAACCCCTCGATTGCGGAATGGAAATTTTGCTCAAATTGAGCGGTTTGGGGTTCCAGCCCTGAATGAACTGTTTATGGATTTCAAAGACCATAGCACCAGTAACCTGCAAACCCCCCTAAACGACCGGGATAATCAGGCGAAGTTCATTCGGGCCTTTGTGCAGGCGATTGGACGACCCCAGGGAATTGCAGATGCAGTCATTTCTGTGGCAATTCCTGACATTATGGTGGCTGATCTATCCAAACCAAACGGCAGTTACTTTGGCACGCAACTGGCGGGGAACTTTGGGGGCCGACGACTAAAGGATGACGTGATTGATATCACGGCTTCTGTAGTGTTTGGGAATGCGGTGACCGGAATTAGCCAGGGTCAGATTCCAGGATTGGTTACTGATAACGTTGGGCCAAAAGCAGCGAACTTCCTGTCAACTTTTCCCTATCTTGGTAATCCTCTCTAAATCTGATCCGCATCTGGCTGATCTAAATCTGATTCGGTTCGCTATTCAGTAATCGGTAATCGTTATGCTGCGAAGAATTTCAGAATTTTTGGTGTTGATCAGTTTGCTGGTGCTGTGGGGCTTTCCTGCCCTGGCTGTGGCCAGTTCAGAGCTGGTTTTTCCTGACTACCAACAACGATCTCAAATCATTCATGCCTACGAGTTGCAGGTACAGCAATCTCCAGATTCCTATCTCCTGCTACGGTTGCTTGCCGAACAATATCTCAGGCGATTTCGGGAGGGAATGGATCAGTTAGATTTGCGGCGGGCAGAACAAGCCGCCCGGCAATCCCTAGCCATCCAACCCAACCAAAACAGAGTATCAACCCTGATTCTGGCTTCAACCCTGTTATCCCAGCATCGATTCCAGAAGGCGTTACAGGTTGTCAAAGCGGCTGAAGCATCGGCTTCAAACCAGACTGACCTTGTAGCATTAGAGGCTTCTATCCAAATGGAATTGGGAGACTATGAAGCAGTGCAGGACTCCCTGCAAACTTTATCCCAACAAACTTTATCCCAGCAAACTTTAACTGAGGATTTTGGTCATTCAGGTCATGCTGCGATTACCGCCCGTTATCTGGAGTTAACGGGGCATTTAGATGAAGCGAGGCAACTGCTAGATAAGGCTTTAGCGGAGGTAGATCAGTTCTACACCACGCCTGCCGAAGTAGCGGCCTGGTTTCATCTCCGGGCCGGGGATCTGGCTTTCAAAGCTGGAGACTTGGAACTGGCTGAACAGCGCTATCACGAAGCCCTAGAACGGTTTCCTCAGGCCAGGGGGGCATTGACGGGGCTGGCTGGTTTATATGGGGGGCAGCATCGCTGGTCGGAAGCCTTGGACATTGCCAACCAGGTAACTCAGCAGCCCTCCGTTAAAATCCTGGGATATAAAGCCGAGGCCCAGAGAGCTTTAGGAGATCAGACCGGTGCAGCCGCCACGGAAGTCTTGATGGCTTCTGTGGCTGACCAGAGCTTTAACGGAACGGCCAATCGGGCTCTGGCAGCCTACTACGTTGACCATGGGATTCATCTTCCAGAGGCGCTGAAAATTGCCCAAGGGGAAGTTTCTCTTCGGGATGATGTCTACACCGAAGACGCTCTAGCCTGGGCCGCTGCTACCAATGGCCAATGGCAACTGGCTCAACAGGCGGCGACAAAGGCCGCTCGCTACGGTACCGAAGATGCTCTGTTGTACTTTCATCGGGGCATGATTGCCCTGCACTGCGACAACCCTGATGAGGCGCTGCAATGGCTTCGTCAGGCCATTCGTCTTAACCCCCAATTTCATCCCCATTACGCTGACGTAGCCCGTCAGGTATTGGCAGATTTGGACGTTGGGGCTTGATTTACCAATCTGGAGGTGCGCTATGAAAATCCTACTGCCTTTTTATGTCTGGATTGTGACAGTTGCTTTGATGGTTTTGTTTCAGATGGCTCCAGCCAGTGCTCATTCCCTCGGGGATTTTAGCCTAAATCAGCCTACCGAAATGAATGTTCAGGGTGATGCTTTCACACAATTGATCGATTTGCAGAATCCTGATTTGCCGCAGGTTTTCCTGGCGCTGGTTGTTGCCTTTGTCTGGGGTGGGCTGCACGCTCTGTCTCCTGGCCACGGCAAAACCATGGTGGCAGCTTACCTGATGGGATCCCGCAGTAGTAGTCGCCATGCCTTGATGCTGGGGTTGACTGTCACCTTAACCCATACCCTGGGGGTATTTGCCCTGGGCTTGATAGTCCTGGGAACTACCCAATTGACATTGACCGAACGGATATATCCCTGGTTGAGTCTGCTGTCTGGTCTGACGGTTACGGGAATTGGCCTGAACCTGTTGGTGCATCGTTTAAGGAATTTAACTCAAGATTGGTTGGGGTTCAGGAATTTTGTCTGGGGCAGTGGAATAGCTAACTTCCACTCAAAATCCTGGACATTCCCTCAGAGTTCAGCGATTCTGCTCAATCCCCCCGGTCATAGTCACAATGAACCGGAGTCGATTCACCATCACTCTGTTCACCATCACAACCATGACCACAACCACAATCACAACAATCACAACTACGACCACGGCCATTTCCACAGCCATGACCATAGTCATTCCCATCTGCCATTCGTAGCGGGTGATGCAGCGGATGATACGGTTTCCTGGTCTAGCTTGTTCGGGTTAGGACTGTCAGGGGGGCTACTCCCTTGTCCCGCAGCGTTGGTGGTGTTGTTGAGTGCGATCGCCCTTGGACAAGCTGGCTTGGGATTGGCATTGGTGTCTGCCTTTAGCCTGGGTCTGGCTGGAGTCCTAACGGGCATTGGCATCATTCTGGTATTTGCCCGAGAGCGCCTTGAACATCTATCTTTCTCCATTCCCCAAAGCAAAATGCTCCCGGCTATCAGTGCCCTGGTAATTACATTGGTGGGTCTAAATATGACAACTCAGGCTGTATTGACCTATCCTTATTGACCCATTCTTTGTCAGCTTTCTGAACCGCTGTCTGTGACAGCTTTCACTTTGTAGACCTTGCAAACTTTGTCAACCTTGACCTCAAATCATCATGACTATAAATTTACTACCCACAATCCAAACCCCTCTGAGTCTGGCATTTTCGGCGATAACTCTGTCGTTTCTGGGAACTGTTCCCGTCCAGGCAGCAAGCCTGACTTATTCTGGGGATACCACCAATGGCCCCACCTTCAATCGTCCGGCGGCGCCGGGGTTTGAAGGGCTGAATGATCCCATCACTGAGCTGTCTGGCAATGGTACAGCGGTTCCCTTCTTCAGCCAGGGATTTTCAGTTGAAGCTGCCGGTTTCTATGATGTGATTGGGACACAAAACTTTGACGGTTTGCAGTTCTTGTACCAGGATGGATTTGACCCGATCAATCCTCTGACCAATCTGCTGGTGGGGAGTGACTCTTTTCCAGATCCGGGCAATTCCAGTTTTATGGATTTGTCTCTGATGGCGGATACTCAATACTTTCTGGTGACTACAGGGTTTGACAATACTGACATCAGCTTCGGTAGCTTTACGAATACTATTACTGGCCCCGGTAATATTGCCCTCGCCGCTGACCCTAAACCGGTTCCTGAGCCTTCCATGATTTTAGGAACCGTTTTCAGCCTGGTGTATAGTCGTTTGCTGTTAAAGCGCCAACTCAAACAGCAAGGTCAGCCCTGATAGATTTCCCCGGCTAACGTTCCCCCCATCCAGCAAGGGTTCCTCTGGCTCTGGAGCAGGGGGGACAGGCCGAAATTATCCCTCAACGCCTGAAAATTCTTGAAGCTGAATGGAGGCAAACATGCCAGATCAAAGATTGAAAACCATCCTGATTGCGACGATTGTTGGAGTAGGGTTCAGTCTGGGAGTCGGTGCTGCGATCGCCCAGATTCCCTTCTGCTACCGAACCACTTCTCAGGGTGAGACCGTTGATTTGACCAATCTGTGCAGTGCTAGCCAGATTACAGGGGCAGCGGCGATCGCCGCCACCAATCTCAAGCTGGAAATTGCCGATGAGGAGTTCCTGTCCTCCAGGATCAAAGCCACAGTAACAAACCGGAGTGAGGAACCCGTGGCCGTTTCCATGGTTTGGTTCCGGATTAAGCACGCTGGTAAACCTTTAACCACCGTATCGGTTGCGATGAATCGAACCCTCAGCCCAGGTCAATCCGTTCCCGTGAGCGAGATCTTTGACAAGGGGGATTTGCAGGGTCAAGATCCTGCAAGTCTTGATGTGAGTTTTCAAGGATGGCAGTAGGTTCGGGATCATAGAGCGAGAGGTGGCGCGGGCATCCTGCCCTCACAGGCTAGAACCTGAACCACAGAAATTTCGCAAATCATTTTTGACTACTACATCCAGAGGAGTACCTGATTCTTAACCCATTGACAGGCTGAAATGGCGCAAAATCCTTCTGAATTTATTTTGCGGGTTACTCAACGGGCCAAAGGTCGGCATCACAGGAGTTTCATCTGATTTGATCAAGGCTCCTCCAGAGAGCCAATCCGTCTAAATCCATCAACATCAAGCCAAAATCCAAGTCAATGGAGGCCATCATGAAACGGTTTAGCCTGATTTTTTTAATTACAGTACTCTGCATCATCGGCTACTTTGAGATAAGCCTCTCTCAAGCCGATAAACTTTTCTGGCTGGATATTACTGGGATCTAGCTGGTTGACTGACAAAACTCTCTCGCCCTTACCCCCAACCCCTCTCCCCAGAGCGGGAGAGGGGAGCTCTTCATCCGGCTCCCTCTCCCAAGTTGGGAGAGCTAGGGTAGAGCTAGGGTAAGGGCAGTTCGGGCAATCACCCAAAAGATTTGTCGGTCAATCAGGGGATCTAAAGTCCCAAATATTTTTAAGCCTGAATCTCAAGCCTGAATTTCAAGCTTGAATGCTTTCAATGGTGACCCAGATCCAAAGGAAATCCCTGACTGGCAACTGAGTAATTTATAGATTGCTGAGATTGTGAAGTGGGACAAACTTTGTTCTTCCAATCACACTTATTCACGTATTCCAACTGCCAGGATAGGGGAATTTCTAATAGGTCTCTGGCCCCCGTTAGTCCCTGACCAAAAAACAAAACCAGGGCAACACAATTCAATACAATGTGGGCGATTCGCCAGTTTTTATTCTTGTAAATATCGGGCACAATCGCCAGGGAGAGAATCATCAACAACGCCGCTGTTACGCCGTAGTAGTAGTGGGAAACTTGCCATTCATAACCCCGACGAAATACCCCCTCCTGGAAACCCAGGATAATAATTCCCATGCCTGTTAATACAGCAAATACCCCACGCCAGAGTTTCTGGGGGGGTTTGGCTCGATAAAGGAAGAATAGCGAGGCTAAAGTCGCTAGGAAAATTAGAATAATGAAAATTGCTTGGGGCGTTTTTTCAGGGGTCAAGTCCTTGAAAACCCCTTTGAAATAAATCGAATAGGCTAGGGCAATTAAAGTAACTCCAACCACTGACCCCGTCAACCATCGTCCCAGCTTGACATGTTCCTGTCCGACGACCGGGGGAATTTTACTTTTCCCCCCAGCCTCAGCGGTCTGTAGCCGCCGCTGCCGGGTTTGCCAGGCAAAGTTGACCACCATGCCAATAATCGGGAAAACCACAGCAACCGCCAGGGCAGGATGAATTAGAGCCATTACATCAATGAAGTTCATATTTAACTCTCAAAAGTGGGTGGATGTTTGGATAAATTTATTCTAAAGAAGTCATGAATTAACTGGATGATTTTTTACTGAGACTGGGTTAAGGATTTAGAATACTACTACTGAACTTTCAGTTCAGATTGTCACGTTAAGTTGCAAATGGATTCTGCTGACCCGTCTCAATCTCTATCCTCTTCCCTGGATCTTAAACCCCTAGAAGCTCTAGCCGGAACGGGACAAACTCTGTCCTGGAATCAACTCCCATCCCCTCAGGTAGAACGGTTCACCCAGGCCCTTGATCCTGAAACCGGCTTAGGGGGAATTGTCACCCCAGAAACCCAAGAGCAATTGGCGGCGGTAGTGGCCTGGACGGCCCAGCAACAAGTTGGTATTTTGCCCTATGGCAATGGCAGCAAATTGCACTGGGGTGGCCTGGTTCGGAATGCTGGACTGGGAGTCGGAACAGCCCGATTGAATCGTCTGGTTGAACATGCGGTGGGGGATCTGACGGTAACGGTTGAAGCAGGCATGAAGTTTGCTGATCTTCAGGGAATTCTGGCCGCAGCCGATCAATTTCTACCCCTCGACCCGGCCTATCCTGACCGGGCTACCATTGGCGGCATCATCGCAACGGCAGATACCGGTTCCCTGCGCCATCGCTATCGGGGGGTGCGAGATATTCTCTTAGGCATCTCGTTTGTCCGAGCCGATGGTCAACTGACCAAGGCTGGGGGTCGGGTGGTGAAGAATGTGGCCGGTTACGACCTGATGAAGTTGCTGACGGGTTCCTATGGGACTCTAGGAATGATCACTCAGGCCACCCTGCGAGTCTACCCAATGGCAGAAGCTTCAGGTACTGTGATCCTGACGGGGAACGCAGAGGCTATTGCCCAGGCCACCCAAACTCTTCTGGCTTCGGCTTTGACTCCGGTGACGGTTGACCTGCTTTCTGCTTCCTGGGTAAAACCCTGGGTAAAATCCTGGGAGATTGGCATTGGCCCTGGATTAATCGTAGGGTTTCAGGGGCTATCAGAGAGTGTCCAACAGCAATCCAGTCGGCTACTGGAGGTGGGAGAAAAGTTGGGATTACGGGGAATTCTGGCCGATGAACCCCAACTCTGGCGACAATTCCCCCAAACGATTTGGAACGCTTCAAGCTACCCGAAGGTTGCGGCAGAGAGTCCTGCAACAGCTTCTCCAGAAGTCTCTTCCGGAGTTTCGCCCATCCGCTGCAAAATTGGTATATTACCCACAGCCGCCGTCGCGACTTTAATGCAATCCCCAGCCCAGGGCTGGATTCATGCAGGGGTTGGATTGGGAATTCTGCAATTTGAGCCGGATACTTCGATTGCAGTTTTAGAAGAGCAGCGCCGCTGGTGTCAGGCACAGGGTGGATTTTTCTCCATTTTAGAGGCTCCGATTGAGCTGAAGCAACGGCTAGATCCCTGGGGATACACTGGAAATGCCTGGGAACTCATGGGTCAGATCAAGCAAAAATTTGATCCGCAAACCCGTTTGAGTCCTCAACGGTTCAGCTTTTCCTGATTTGGTTGAACTCAAGGGAATTGATAGGATAGGGACAGGTAAAATAGCTAGAGCATCGTTTCTGCAAAATAATGATTGGCAAAATTTTGGAGGATCTTAGTCCTGGAGAGTGGATATCAGTTTCCGGTTTGATTCCGAGGTGCTGAGTAGAAATGAGAGGACATTCCAAGAGATGTTCTTGATCAGGTTAAGATGGGAAGCTAGAAAAGCTTAATGTTTTCTTCCCCTTTTCTCCTTATTTTCAACTTTTTTCGCTTGTAGTTCCCAATTGAACAGAAGAGAGGTTACTTTGAGTCAGCAGCAAGATGCCATCGCCCCCCATGGTGGAGAACTAATTAACCGGATCGCCAGCCCTGAAAAACGGCAGGAGATGCTTGAAAAAGCTGACTTTCTTCCTAGAGTCCAGCTTGATGTGCGATCGCTCTCCGATTTACAGATGATTGCCATTGGGGGATTTAGTCCCCTGACTGGCTTTATGGAACAGGCTGATTATGAAACCGTTGTCAGTGATATGCGCTTGAAGAACGGCATGCCCTGGTCTGTGCCGATTACCCTATCTGTATCTGAAGAGGTTGCTACCCCTTTGCTAGATGGCAGTCTGGTGCGGTTGGATTCCCCGGAAGGAGAATTTGTCGGGGTCTTAGAACTGACCCAGAAATATACCTACGACAAGGCCAAAGAAGCTCAAAATGTCTATGGTACTACAGATGAAAAGCATCCTGGAGTCAAGGTAGTCTATGACCAGGGATCAATCAATCTGGCTGGCCCAGTTTGGTTGTTACAGCGAGATCCCCATCCTGAGTTTCCCCAATATCAGCTTGACCCGGTAGTATCCCGAGCAATGTTTTGGGAGCGGGGCTGGAAAACAATTGTAGGCTTCCAAACTCGTAACCCTATCCACCGGGCCCATGAGTACATTCAGAAGTGTGCTCTGGAAACGGTAGATGGATTATTTCTGCATCCATTAGTGGGAGCCACCAAGTCAGATGATATTCCGGCTGATGTCCGGATGCGCTGCTATGAGATTTTGATGGATAAGTATTATCCAGCGGATCGGGTGATTCTGGCGATCAATCCAGCGGCCATGCGCTATGCTGGCCCCCGAGAAGCCATCTTCCATGCTCTCGTCCGGAAGAACTATGGGTGTACTCACTTTATTGTGGGTCGAGATCATGCGGGAGTGGGGGATTACTATGGAACCTACGATGCCCAGCATATTTTCGAGGAGTTTGCCCCTGGGGAACTGGGTATCGCCCCGATGAAGTTTGAACATGCCTTCTACTGCAAGCTGTCGGGGGGGATGGCCACCAGCAAAACCAGCCCCAGCAAGCCAGAAGAGCGAATTCACCTTTCGGGTACAAAAGTTCGGGAAATGCTACGTCGCGGGGAAATGCCCCCACCAGAATTCTCCCGTCCTGAAGTGGCGGCTGAACTGGCCCGGGCGATGAAGATTGAGGGGTAACCTGAACAGATCCCAGGGAACTCAATCATGCTGGATAATCCTGGAGTAATCTTGGGTTCCCTGAATCCGTCTGGGTCAGCTCGAGCTATTGATTGTTACTGAGTCTAGAATTGGGTGCATCTTTTTTCCGGGCTGACCAGAATCTATCCAACCAGATGAAAATCTGATGGTACAGGCTTAACTGCCACAAGTTAACTGCCATAGATAACTGTCACAGATGACTGTCACAAAATAGCCGAGATGACTGTTTCATGCTATTAACCCTCTGGTTCTGAGGATTTATTGGCTAGATGATTCACTTTTACCTGTTTCCCAATCAGGTTGAGGAAGCTAGAACCAAAGTGTTGAATTTCTAGAAAATTAGCATACTCAGCGACGGGTTTATAAATTTTGAATGTCTTCATAATTCCCAGGGTTGCAGCACTTTCTAAAGGGCCAATAAAACTACAATCCCGATCTAAGAAATAGGATTGGTTTGCCCAGTATTCCATCTGTTCAGCATTGAGAAAATAACAACCCGAATGGGGATTCAAAGCCCGCTGGAACTTCACGGGTTGATCCATAACTTTCCCGACAAATTGTGGCTGATCCTGGACATTCTGAAAGTTGGCCGTGAGATGGGGATAGAGATCGCCATCCACGTATGCTTTGACGACGATTCCCTGGGGAGAAACTTCATAGCGATTGGGCTGGAGTAAACAGCGAAATCCAGCATGGGAATTGAACCAACCGAGTTTAGTCAAGAGCCAGGGATCGTGAGCAATTAAATCATCTTCCAAATAGCAATAATAGTCATAGTTCCCCAATTGATCCCGCAAGACAGCCTGACATTCAAACCCTAACATGATCGGCTCTGCATCGGTGGGATGATGGCTGTACAGTGATGCCGGAATGGGTAAGTGAGCCAGTAGATGGTAGTTTCCGGTGGTGCAAATAATGATATCCAATTGGTTTTCTGGGGCTTGATTGACTGGCAGGGTAGTACATTTCCCAATATTAATCATGCATTGAGATTCACCATATAATCCCTGCAATGCCATTAAGGCCATGCTCAAAGCCATAATTCTAGGTCTGGGATCTTTTCCTTGAGAACCATGTTTGCTCTCAATTTGAGAGTTATAAAAGTGTGGCAGAGTCACCAGAATTTTCATCAGCTTTCTGTAAATAATTCAGGCACGCGATCGCGCAGTTCTCGGTTGAGCTGGGGCAGTTGATCTCGCAGTTGTAAATACCAGTCTCGACGGTGGTGGTAGTGTTGACAAAGTAATCGCTGATCTCGCACCCAATGATAGGCATTTGTAGCCATTTTTTGCCGCAGTTCGTGATGATTAATTAACTCTCGCAACTGGGCTTCAAATTGTTTGACTGTTCGATAAATTAAGCCAGTTTCTCCATCAATAATGGAGCCTTGATAAACCGTTGGACTGGCTAAAACGGCGACCCCATGACCGGCACATTCGATAAACTTTAAGTCAGACTTCATCAAGTTGACAGTGGTCGGAGCCAAGGGTAATAAGCTAAGATCACAGGTCTGTAAAATGGCTTGATAGCGATCATAGCTGCAAAAGGGTTCAAAGTCTTTTTGGGGGATGGCTAAACGGTCAAAAAACTGCCGATCATGAATCACCTTGACCTGGACTTGATCTTGATAATCCACCAGGACACGATTGAGGGCTGCCATAATCGGTTGCCAATCCCGTTCTCGATTTAGCGCCCCAAAAAACAGGGTGACTCTTCTGGCTTGATTGACTTTTTCTGGATCGACTTTTTTCGCCATGTCCAGGGGAGGCAGGTAAGCCAGTTGATTTTGAAAAACAGCCACATTGGGATTCAGTTGACGCAAAAATGTGGCCAGGGGTTCTGTGGAGGTTTGTACCCCATGACAGCCGCGATAGCTCAAGTAATGATTCTCGGCGTATTCCGGGCGACGCAGGGGGTTGTCGTCGATTTCTGCAATGATTAAATAACCCTGCTGGAGTAATTGTTGAAGCCGGGGTAAATGTTCGCCCCTGGACATGATTGTCCGCTGCCAGATGAATACCTTCTCTTCCCCCGGCACAGGGGCTACCTGGGGCCAGGCTTTGGCTGCAGCTACTGCTCGCACCCCAGGAATCGTCCGACTGAACTGATCGGGCTCCAATACCCGGACGCGATCGCAGGCCGTCGGGGCCATCATCAGGGTTTGAATCAATAATCGTCGGGGAGGTTGGGTCGATTTTATCGCCCGAACAATGTAGCGCTGGGCAGCAGTTTGGGTGGCAAATCGGCTTGGTTCCAGGCCCAAAGCCTGGATCATGGGTTGGAGCAATTGTTGGAATTGCTGAAATTCCTGATCTTTTTGACCGCGAGTCTGGATTTCATAAATTTGTAGTCCGGCCTCCTGAAAACGGTTTTGAATCATGCCCAGGGTCAGACCTGACAGGCGGGGAAAGCTTTCCAGTTTGCCCCGAACTAAGTTGACGATATTTCGCCAGTATTGAGGGTTGGGAATATTAGCTAAAACCTGCCCTCCTTGCCGCAGACGATGCAAGATCTCGGGCAACTGTTCAACATTAAAGTATTCAAAATTAAAGTATTCAAGATTAGAATGCTCAAAATCAGAATGTTCAACAGGATGGCGATCAGGGATCAAGGTTGCATCCCAAACCAGACAATCTACAGTTTCAGATTGTAGGTCAGAATAGCTCAGGTCTGGAGTTGCCAGATTGATCCACTGAACCCGGGGATTGATCCGATAATACTGAGCAACCAGTTCTGCTGGAATAGCCCCCACTGCCACAACAATTTCAGCATTGACGGGAATTAAATCCAAAAGATCAGAGGGCTGACCTGATGTTTGACCTGACATTTGACCCGACATTTTAAACTGATGTTGCACGGCGTTAGAATTACTCAATACCCTGAGATCAATATGATAAGTTATTAGGAGCAATCTCTCAATAGGGCTACAAGAATCCTGAGCATTGATAGTTAAGCTAATATAGCGATCGCAAATGATTTATGAAAGTGGAGGGGATATCTTGCCGACAGACTAGATGCTTGCACCACCACAGATTTTTACAAACGATTGGGGATTGCCGTATCCAAGTTAATATTTAAATTAAATTAAATTAAATTGAATTGAATTAATGTTTAGAATAATACCTGAATCGACAGTTAGACTCACAGTTAAACTCATAATTAAATTCACAAAAACCAATATCTTAACAGAAGTTAGATTACAGTAGTCAAATCCTAGAAAAATTACCAAAGAAATTACCAGAAAAATTATAGAAGTTAAAGCAAATTAGCCCTGGACAGATCTCAGAATTATGCCCCGTGTTTCCGTTATCATTCCAACCCATAACCAAGCGCATTTTATTCAAGCAACCATTGCCAGTGTGCTTGATCAAACCTATTCGGATTTTGAAATTATCATTGTCAATGATGCCTCTACAGATGAAACCCTTAAAACAATTGCAGCACTGAGAGATACTCGAATTCAAGTATTTTCTCTTGAACACAATCAGGGAGAGAGTGCGGCTACCAACTATGCTATTCATCAAGCCAGGGGAGAGTTTGTTGCTATTCTACACTCTGATGATTTATGGGCCTCTGACAAACTACAAAAACAGGTCGAGTTTTTAGAGAAAAATCCTCAGTTTGGTGCAGTACTGACCCGGGTTCAGGTAATTGATGAAAAATCAGATATTCTACCTGAAAATAGCCATCTACTTCAGAGACTATTTCTCCAGCCTAATCGAACGCGATTTCAATGGCTCCATTACTTTTTCACGAAAGATAATGGGCTCTGCCAAACCAGTACAATGATTCGACGGGAGTGTTATGATACCGTTGGGTTTTATGACGTTCGCTTTCGACAAATTCCAGATTTCGACTTCTGGGTAAGGTTCTGTCAGCACTATGATTTGTATATTGTTCCTGAATATTTAACTCAATATCGAGTTCATCAGTCGAATATTAGCGGTATTTGTTCTGAAACTATTATTCGGCACACTACGGAAGTTTTTCAAATTCTTAAACATTATCGAAGTGCTGCTGTTTACAAGCATCTTTTTCAAATTTTTCCAGAGTTATTAGAATGTTATCCGACTTTAAATAACACTTCTCTAGAATCAAGCCAAGCTCTGTTTCTTCTAGCCAATCAAGCCTTGAAAGTTAGTCGCCCTACCCATCAATTGTTTGGGCTAGAAATTCTCTATCAGTTACTCAGGCAGCCAAATATTGCAACGCAACTGGAAAAAAATTACGGATTTAATTATCAAACTCTAGCTCAATTTGCTGGAGCTTATGATATTTTTGGATTACAACTCGATCCATTGATAAAAAACCACGGTACAAAACCATCTGTAAAGCACCCTTCAGGATTGCCCCTGGTGAGCCTGATTATTCCAACCTACAACGGGGAAAAATTCATCACAATAGCGTGTGAAAGTGCTATAGCTCAAACCTATTCCAATCTGGAAATTATTATCTCTGATGACGGCTCAACAGATCAAACCCTGGAACGTGTTGAGGCTTTTAAGGTGCGATCTGGAATTCCCTTAAAAATCTTCAAACATGCCAATTATGGCCTGGTGAAAAATCTCAATTTTTGTGTAGAACAGGCCCAGGGAAAATATATTAAATTCCTATTTCAAGATGACTTGCTCGAACCTGAATGCATTACAAAAATGGTTGATCTGGCTGAGAAAGATGACGAAGTTGGTTTAGTCTTTTCTCCTCGCGAAGTTTTTATTCATTCAGATTCAACCCCTTATCCCCTCTGTCAGGCTGCCTATCAAGGAGCTAAAGATATTCATCAAGATTGGTCAGAGTTAAAGCCAATTCAATCCGGTCAAACTCTACTCTGCGATCCCCAATGGCTAGTCGGACGATTGAATAAAATTGGTGAGCCAACTACTGTTTTAATCCCCAAATTTGTCTTTGAAACTCTGGGTGGATTTGACCCTGAATTACATCAGTTATTGGATGTGGATTTCTGGTTTAGAATTTTGGGAAATTATAAAGTTGGATTCATTAATCAATCTCTCTCAAAATTAAGAATTCACACCGGGCAACAAACTCAAAAAAATATCTCAGATCAGGAAAACTTAAAAGATTACCAACGGCTCTATCAGAAAATGTTGGATTCTCCTGAATATAACTTTCTCACCCCTGAACTGAAGCAAATTGTATTTCGCAAGCTTTTGGTGAAGTCTCAAGATCTCAGACCGTTAACCCTCCAACTCCTGGATCAATACCATCGTAAAGCCAATCCCTTAGCCTTGGAAAATCTAAGACAACTGCGTTTGCAGGTGGCAGGAAAGTGGTTAAATGCTTCAGTTGATACCCTGGAAAGCTTGTATCAATCCAGTTTAAAGGAAGTCCATCAAATGTTAATTCAAAGTAGTTTACAGGTTGAACTATTGACCGGATCAGAACGGCAATTGGTGAATCAATTAACTCAACGCTTGAATCAAGGAATTCATACTTCACATCATTTAAAAGCGTTGCTGGCTGTAATGCTATATCAACCTGCTTGTCAAATCAATTTGAACTATCAAAATGCTATAATTCCTGGTTACTTTTTTCAGGATTTTCTCAATTATTTATGGGATTCTTCTCCCTGGATTATCGGCTCGAATTTACAGCAGTGGATTCAGTTTAATCGGGGTTTGTTGAAGTATCTTCATACCAACCTTGAACTTGCTCACTGTACTGATTCTCATCTGGATTTCTGGCATCATGTCGTTGCTGTTTTCACTAAAGTATCTAATACCCCAGCCTGGAATTCGGACAATTATTCAGCCAAGAAGTCCCAGGAGTTACTGCAAGATTTATTCAATGATCGAGCTCAGTTTCTCCAGCTTAATACTTAATCCAAATTCATTGCGGTGCGCCGCCACCTCTCGTACTCCAGCAGCGTTGGAAACGCTGTAGGTGGTTGTAATTAGTTGTTAAATGGAAGGAGACATTGCCCCTTTCACTCCCCCATCAATCTTCTAACTAATTGCGTCAAGCTACTCAATGTCTGCAACTTATCTACATCAGCTTGCCAGAATCCTCGACCATTTGCTTCTAACATCCCCGCAGCCATATTTCTAATTGCAATGGTTTTATAGCTTGGCTAGCATAGTCCGCATGGGTTCAGGGTCAGGGTAGGGGGGGGAGTGGATAGGTCGTCCGCCCAACCTGAGTGTCAAAGGTGCCATCCGGGTACAAGGTCAAAACTCGAAACCCCGGTGTTGCCATCTGATCCAGGGTGAATTCTGCTGCCAGGGGTTGGAACTGGACGCAGGTTGAAGGGCAGCCCAGGTAAGTTACCCCGTTGTGACTGGTTTGAAACCCCTGGTGGATATGACCAAAAACCACCAGTTTGACCTGGGGATGGTCATCAAGGCAGGCCAACAATGCCTCAGGGTTTTGGAGTTTAATCCGATCCATCCAGTCCGAACCAATATCCAGGGGAGGATGATGCAGGGCAATCAGGGTTGGGAATTGGGGAAATTGCTGTAATTGTTGGGTCAGGAAATTCAGGGTTTCAGGGCTGAGCTCCCCGTGAACTTTGCCGAAAGCCTGACTGCTGAGCAAGATAATCTGCCAATTGCCGATTTGAACGGCTTTTTCAGGGGAGATTGCCGCCGTTTCCAGGATGGACGCTGCGATGGCGGGCTGATCATGATTCCCCGGTATCCAATAGGTGGGCAGATTCAATGGGGCGATTAAATCCCTGAGATATTGATAGGACTCAGGGGTTTCATCCTGGGACAAATCCCCCGTCATCAGCAACAAATCTGAATCAATCCGTTGTTGACGAATTGTCGTTAACACCGCCGTTAAAGACTGGAAGGTTGCCAATCCCAGCAGGGTTTGAGCTGGATTCGCAAATAAATGCAGGTCAGAAATTTGAATTACACGTAGGGGAATGGTCTGGGACATGGGTAAGCTGAAGTGAGTTGGATGAACCTCAGTTAAATTTTAAATCTAAATTTAAGATCCACATCCAAATCTAAATTTAAGACCCAAATCTAAATCACTCAAGGTTGACGACAGATACCAAACACCGAAGTGTAGCCATGGAGAAATGTCCCATCTCCCACGGGGCCAATTTCGCCATTGCAGAAGAATCCCCCCAGGGGAAGATTCAAGTAGCGCCGGAAAAGATTGGAGTCAAAATTGGCCATGCCATAGAGCCCTTCACCTCGGCCCAGGCAGGAAAACATCAACGCTCCAGCCTCATCTCCAACCTGAGTTACCTCAGCACTGTGAATCGAATACCGCTCCAGCAACATCTCCAGATCTTCCCCAGAGGTGCGGGCATCCCGCAGGTGAAACTGTAATCGCTGTCCCGGTCGTACCCGATCCCCAGGCGATCGCCCCTACCCTTGGATCCACTCCCACCAGATTACGGATCAGGAAATCTCCCTGGCCCAATTCCCGCTTGAACTCATCCCGAACCACGCCAATAAACAGGGCATTCTGAGCCAGTAACCGATCCTCCTCACTCAAATCCTGAACCATATTCTGCAACGCCTCCAAGGGAGAGGTAACTTCCCCAGATTGAGGCGGTTCCGGTTCGACTTTTAGAATAATGTTGCGCTCCCCCTGGATCACCCGGTAAAGCTGGCCAATCGGACGGCAACCCTGGGCCACAATCGTATCAATCACAATATTCCCACTCAGGGCTACCCCTACAATTGATTCGGGGCGGCTTCGAGTATCACAAAAGACAGTTGTGGGGGTACCCAGGGTTCCAGAACTGGCCAAACCTCCAACTTTCGGAGAACCTGGATAGGCATAGTCAAGACCCTGTAAACAGTCATTAATTCGCCCAGACATCGGATCCACCAGCAGAATAAATTGAGGATTCTGTTCTGGCTCTACCCCAATTAAATCAACCCATTTCCCCGGAGGACTATCTAAATCGGGCAGGTCGCCTTCCTGGAGATGGAACGTTTTGATCTGAACTCCGGGCAGACAGGCCAGACAGAGGCTCAGGGCCGGTTGCCCCTCGACCTCCTCCGGATGATGTTGGAGATTCATCCCGATCACCCCGCCGCCGCCACAGCCAATCAAAGCCGGAATGGATAGCTGGGCCTGTAACAGCGGAATCAACCGGGAATACTCACTGGCAAAGGCAGCGGAAATGAACACCAATCCCAGATCAGGTGCAGCCCTTAACTGAGCCTGAGCCGCTTCAACAACTTCTGTAACCGCAGCTTCCAGGGAAGGACGAGTCGATAGGACATTAACCCACTGCATTGATGCGGTTAATTCAGGCATTTTGACCTCCAGGCAGACTTGATAATTCGAGCATCAGACTAACTTCCTCCGCTTTATGGTAGCAAGCAAGGGGAGTTGAATTCTACAGGGCAATAATTCATTTCAGATTGTCTCAGATGATTTCAGAGCGATCGCCGACCTCACAATCGCGGATAGAGATTTCTCGATCAACTTCAAAGGGTCTGGAATTTTTAGAAAGAACTGAATCAGGCAGGAGAGGTTATAATATGATTTAAACTGCTAGAACAAACCTTTAAAACAAACATCAAATCTAAACGTTTTGAATGGGTTCTGCTTCAAGATTGAACCAGCTTTGCCTGAAAATTCTGCATGTCAACCCTGACTTCACCCCTGATCCATCCTCGTCCATTTCTCAAGTGGGCAGGCGGGAAAGCCAAGTTAATCTCCCAATACACCCCCTATTTTCCGCAGCAATTTAGAACTTATCATGAGCCTTTTCTCGGGGGTGGTGCGATTTTTTTCCATCTCAACCAGCAACATGCAGTTTTGACTGACATCAACCAAGAGCTAGTCAATGTCTATCGCTGTGTGCGCGATCAGGTTGAGGCGGTGATTGACAGCCTGAACAATCATCAACAGCATCACCAAAAAAACCAACAGATTTACTACTATCAGATCCGCGCCACCCGCTTTCAGACCCCAGTTGAACGGGCGGCTCGAATTCTCTATTTGAATAAAACCTGCTTCAATGGTCTCTACCGGGAGAACTCCAAGGGGGGATTTAATGTTCCCCTCGGTCGCTATAAGAATCCCAAAATTTGTGATCCCGAGTTGCTCTACGCCGCTGCAAATGCTTTGAAGACGGCCAGAATTCAAGTCTCAAGCTTTGATCAAGTACTGGCTGAAGCGACTTCCCCGGAGGATTTTGTTTACTTCGATCCCCCCTATCATCCAATCAGTTCCACCAGTAGTTTTACCGCTTACAATCGCTATTCATTTCATCAGGCTGATCAGGTCAGATTAGCCCAGGTGTTTCGGAAACTGGCGAACTGGGGCGTTCAGGTGATGTTATCCAATTCCGACTGTCCTTTGATTCGCGACCTCTATCAAGATTTTTTGATTCACGAAATTAAAGCAGCCCGCACCATCAATTCCAATGCCCGGAAACGGGGAGAAATCACTGAGTTGCTGATCACATCCTATTGAGCTACATCCCCATCCCCTGGGACTCAGATGATTTGTAGTGAACTTGACTACATTAATCATCCCTGAGCTGTACTGTCAAAACAATAAATAGGCCCATTAAAACAAATTGGGACTGTAGGGATTTTGTGGAGATGTAACCAATGACTGCCCTGGATTTGCCCCGGAAACAACCCTAGAAAAAACAATTGACCCGAGTAGATCTATTCCGATAACCGATTCAGAGCTCAGTAGTTTCCTGGATATTTTGCAAATGCTCATCCGCGAACCCTCGGTGGTGGGCGTGAGGATGCTTTTTTTCGGGTGCTGTGGCGAGAATTAGAGGAAGTTGGTGCTGAGCGTTATACCATTACCAGGGTATTCTTGTCGCCCAGGGCAAACAACCCCACGATCTGGTACTCTCGGCCCATATTGATCGACACGGCTTATTGTGTACTGGCCCCAATGAATTTCAATATGCTGCTTTTATTTCCAGCAACCGCAGTGAGCTAACGGGGGATTCGGTGTCTGAACAGATGATGTACATGGTTGAAAACCGTTCTCAAGGCCAGCGGGTTCAGGCCCATTTTGCTCTATACCGGAACTTATTTGGGGCAGGGGCGTATCACCCGTTCTTACATTTGTCCAGCTCGAAAAAATTTGATTTTTGAAGTGGATGGTCTGGACTTTTTACAACCAGGAACTCCCCTATCGTTTTTAGACCGTTTGCAGGTTGTTGATGGCTATGCCCTGGACTGGTTTTACCGTCAGGATTTGACGACTCAACGTTTGATTGTCCTCGACACCAGCCCCTATCCCAGTCGAGAAGCCACCGATGCCCAACAGTTAGTGCTGCGCCGCCAAGATGCCAGTGGGGTCTTGGCGTCAGGCATTACCACTGAACTCGCAGAAAGTTGATATCCTTATATTCCACAGAACTTCTACAGAATTTTCTAGAGTCAACATTTTAGGATTCTGTTGGTTTTCTGGAACGCTCAGACTGACTGCGGGGAAAAGTCAGGGTGTTTCTACCCAGTTGAATTATGATCCTGAATGGTTGGAACAGCTATTGCTCAATTGGGTTTCCAGATATTCTAAAAGGCTATCTGTATCCTGACCCAACTGCCGATCACATTCAGGCGGTGGTGGATCGGGTGCAAAATAAATCAGTTTAACTCTATTCTCTGCAATCCCAATGATTAATACTTCTATTTCGGGATTGAAACTAGCCATTAATCCCAAGATTTCTTGAAGTTTCCGATCAACCTTTTGATTTAATTGTTCGATTGCAGCCCGCGAACAGGTGATAAAATGGGGATCTGGTTTTAGATCAATCCCCAGGAATTGATCTGAATTGAGTTGCTGCTGATAGAGTCTCCAACTCAATGCAGCCAGAGATTTCTGATGGGTAAATCCAAAATCATCCAATTGATCTTGCCAGCTATGTGAATTTGATTCTGAGGGATTGGGATTTAGAATCTCCATTAAATTCAAGGGGGTATAAAGCAAGAGAAGGCTAGGAAAACTCCCTAACCTTCCCCTGAAAACTTTAGAATTTAAGCTTCTAAAGCAAGCAAAAATCAAACTTAGAAGCGGAACTGAGTCCGGAGGGTACCAACAAAGATAGTATCGTTGTTGCTGTTGTGGTCTGGATCCGTAACCACAAAGAACCCAGGGGTGACTGAGATATAATCATTCACCTGGAATCGATAGAATCCCTCAATGTGCAGAGAAGTATCTTGATCTTCCAAATCAGTGATGTCGTGCTCAACCACAGTCGGAGGAACCCCAACCAGGATACCACCCAGATCGCCATCATTCAGCAGGTCAGGAAATGCTAAGGTTACTGCACCGTTCAAGATTGTAGCAGAACGGTCAGAACCACCACTCTTTTGGTTTGCCCAGGCAACCCCAAACCAACCACCCAACTCGAACCAATCTGTAAGGGCCCAGTTCAACTGAAAGCCTAGGTTATCAGTTGAGGTTGCTGCATTTCCAAATGGCCTTCTAGCAATAAAGCTACCTGTTCCACCAGAAACATCAACATTACTATCTCGGAAATAGCGGTGTGAATACTCAATGGCAATCCCAAGGTCATCAATGGGCTCAAATACAATCTGGGCAGAGGCACTATAGCTACCATTAAACAGCCCTCGACCATCATTCGCGTCTGCACCATCTCCTGTCAAATATCCAAGAGTTAGCTTGGCGAAGTCAAAGTCATATTTGAAGATTCCACCTATACCCTGAGGGCCACGAGCAATCAGAGGATTATACCGTCCAAATCGGGAAGAAACCCCAGAACCGGTACTTTGCAGTGGGCTGAGGATTTCGTTTAGATCGTCTAGATCTAAACTGTTTGCCCCGATGAAAACTTGACCGTTTCCAAAAACTGGAAAACGATAATAGAGGTCATCCAGCTCAAAAGTACCATCCCCACCATCTGTACTCAAACGAGTCATCAAAGTGTTGGTCAAGGTTCTTGAACTAAGGTTGGGGATATTTGCAGCCTGTAGACGAGTTCGGAGTAAATCCTCTCCAGTAAAACTTGTATCAAAATTGAGACGAACCCGATAGCCCAAGAATGTCTGGGTGGGGTCATCATCGTCATCAACTAAACCAGTGCCATCTGGCCCTTGGTCACCGTTGACATTGTAGGTAGCGCGATCGCCGAACGTATCACCGGCGAAGAAAATCACTTCTCCGTTCAGCTTGGTTGTGGTGGAGAACTGATTGGCTTCAAGTTCAGCCGTCCGAGCTTCCAACGCCAAGACCCGACCTCGGAGGGCCGCCAATTCAGCCGCGAACTCCTCTTGCAGACGTTGCAAAACGGCTAAATCCTCACGAGTGACCAGATTCGCAGTCGAGGCCGCAATCAGCTCATTCACCCGCTCCAAACAAGCATTCAAACCAGCCGCAAACTCGAAACGAGTCATGGCCCGGTTGCCCTTGTAGGTACCATCGGGATAACCTGCAATACAGCCATAGCGCTCAACCAGAGACTGCAATGCCTGGAATGCCCAGTCAGTCGGTTGAACGTCAGAAAGCTGAGATACTGAGGTCACCTGATCCATGGCATCAGGGTCTTCCGCGTAGGAATTGACCTGCTCCAAGTCAGAAACATTAGTGGTTTCAGGAGCTTCGGGTTCAGTTTGAGCCAGTTGAAACTGGGTTGTCTCGAGGACAGTTGCCTCAGGATTGGCAAGGGACTCCGAAGAAATCACTTGAGCTGGAGCTTCGGCTTCTGCTCCTAGGGGGAGAGAAACAAATTGCTCTAGAACCTGAACCTCTGAACTGGACTGAGCTGATACAGAATCCTGCCCCGCAGACTGTGTTTCGAGGGCTAGGGCAGCGTTAGCTAAGAGAAAAACAGCTCCCAGGACTCCTGGGCTCTGCCTAATTGCATTCCATAGAATTTTGTTCATCATCTCCAATCTCACACCGACTTAAATACTAAAGCAAGGGAGTCCCCAGCTCGACTGAACCAATGTTACCACAGATTAAATCATAAAGTAGCTTTGCTTCAGACCAGTAAGGGACTCGGTAAACCAGGTTTTTCCTGATTCACTTTAAAACTTCAACAATAGCCTAGCATCCCTTTTCAGATCTATACAATCTGTCCAGAATTTATCCGGCGAATGGCCACAACAGAAGGCTTAGGTGGGTCATTCTGGCGCAAAGTTGGCCAATTTGACCCAACAGGAACCTGACGAGTCTGCATGAATTCCTGGCCCTTTGTAGTTTTGACTGAAAACCCTCGGGTTTCCGTCTTCATGTCTTGGCGGGTTCCTTTGGTCTCTCCAGGATGCTGAACGGCAATAAACAGGGTTTGCTGATCCTCCGTGAAGTAGGGCCCTGTCATTTCAGATTCCATGGGCCCTAAGGCAAATAGGTAACCCTCTCCCGCATTTTCCCCGGAGGTCGGGAAGAACCACAGGGAATTATTACCAAAGATTCCTAGGGTGTCCGGTTGTTCCATGGGTTGATTTGTCTTTTTATTCATCCGTCCCTGGGGAACAGATTTATTCAGTTTGGTGGTGGAGATGTCTGTCACCATCCAAAGATTGCCGTTGCGATCAAAGAGTAAATTGTCAGGATTGGAGAAGCCCAGACCGCCGTCAGCTACCTCTCCACCCGTAGCAAACATGTCCCAGCGAAAGGTCGTGGCTCCAGGATCGTTGTTGGCTTCATCAATTCGAACAATCCAGCCAAACTCAGACATTTCTCCATCTTGGCCCTTAAAGACTCGCAGATCGGGCCCACCAGCCTCTTCCTCTGGAAAGCCTGAGGTAAAGGTGATAAACAAAGCCCCCGTTGGCCCCACATCAGTATCCTCAGGTCGAGCGGTACAGGTACCCCCCACAGCACTGCCAGCCAGGTGGGCATCAATCAAAATTGCCCCCTGGACTTCCTCGGGGGTATTTCCCTGGTAGAGATCTCCCAAGGTCTTAAATTTCTGTTTGAAGCTGGTAATGTCCTCTGCTGTTGCTGCCATAAAATCGCCGCCTTCAGGTCGCTTGGGTAGGGCGATCATTCCCCCAGCATGAACCTCAGGGGCATCTGGATTGACAGCGGTATCGGCCTTGAGGGGAATCCATACCCCTGAACCATCCGGATTGAACTTGGCCACATAGAGCATTCCGTCGTTCAACAGTTGAGAGTTGGTTTTGGCTTGGGGATCCACAACCTTCTGGGCACTGACAAACTTATAGAGATGTCCCCCCCGGCGATCGCACCCGGAATAAAACGCCACCGGTTTTCCAGCTTCAGCTCGAATCCCCACCGCTTCATGGCGGTAACGACCCAGCCAGGTATGTTTTGTGCCATAATCCTCAGGGTTAGCGGGATCGAGTTCTACCATCCAACCGTATTTATTTCCCGCCAGACCAAACACATTTCCCAAGCCCTCAATGGCTCCAGAAAAAGGCTTTTTACTGGGGGGAAAGGAGCTGCCATCGGGGTAAACCGCATCGGCAATGTACATTTGGACATTTTCTTCCCCACTAAAGACGGTGCCCCAGGGAGTTGTGCCTCCAGCACAGTTACCAAATGTCCCAATAATCCGATCCCCCAAGCGGTCATCATACCCCTGACCTGGCTTGCGGAATATACTAGCCCCGGGCCCGGTAGATTTCAGATAGCGATTATCCGTCCAGCCAGAAAGCCCGGTGACTCGGCGATCCGCTTTGGAGTAGGTACGTTCCCACTTGCCCTCAGGGGTGCGACGGACAGAGATGACCCCCATGCCCAAATCAGTTAACCCTTCCTGGGAAACCTCCCGCACCAACTGTCGAGTCGGATCATCGGCCTTCAGGCTAAAGGCATCAATTTTTGCATCTTTAGTGGATTTCAAGGCGTTCTCTAGTTTGTCCATCGGCAAGGACTTACCTGTTGCGGCTTTAAAACCTTGAAGCCAAGGGATTGGGCTAATGTACTCGAAATTAACCGTTAAAAATCCTTCATTCTCTTTGGTCGGCACAAAAGAAAGGTAGTCATTGTTGAAGCCAAATCGGGAATTGCCAACGGGATCCCCCCAGGTGGCTACAATCTCATAGGTAAATCCTTCGGGTAAAACAATGTCGTCGATGACTTCGTAGGTTTGGTAGGCTTGGGTCTGTTCCTCGGCAGATGCGGTACTGACCTGAATCAATTGACCGACTTGATTCTCAATGGCATCCGTTTCTAGTGGTAAAGGCCCCTTAATCGGTTTAAAGCTTATAGGGGTCTGGGCGGATGAACCTGGAGTCTGGGGAACCGATGGTAAATTGGTATCAACTTGCTTCCGGCATGAAGCAATCGTTGCAGTACCTAGGCTTGCCCCCAAGAACAGCAAAAACTCTCTGCGTCTGAGTCCCATAAAACTAATAGGAAGAATAAAGTAAAGTAATGACTAGAAGCTGAATTGAGAAAATAGGTCAGATGATAAAGACCTATTTTTCAACTACCGAAAGTAAGATCGTCTACCCGTATTCTAACGTTGAAAAAACAGACCGAGAGAGATGGTCAAGATTTTGTCTCCTCATCCAAACCGATAACCAAACCCCCGAACAGTGACAATATATTCTGGGGAGCTCGGATCAACTTCTAAACGCTCCCGCAACCAGCGAATATGGACATCGACGGTTTTGCTATCGCCAATAAAGTCGGGCCCCCAGATCAAATCCAGGAGTTGTTCCCGCGACCAGACCCGACGAGGATAACTCATGAACAGCTCTAGCAAACGAAACTGCTTGGGAGAAAGCTTGATCTCCTCGTTGCGGACAATCACCCGACATTCTTCTTGATAGAGCAATACATCTCGATACTGCAACATCACCAATCCAGGGAGTTGCCCCAATCTTTGACGACGCATCAAAGCTCGACACCGGGCAATGAATTCTCGCATCCCAAAGGGCTTGGTCAGGTAGTCATCGGCCCCGGCCTCAAGATAAAACGCACAGTTATTTGCAGTTTCCTGGTTTCCCACAATCAAGATGGGTACGGAGTTGCCCTGATGCCGTAGCATCCGACACAGATCCAGGCCGTTGATGGAGTCTAAAATAAGAAGGCTGTAGGAGAATTCTCCAAAATTCGGGATGGTTGATTGAATGGAAGGAATCACCTCTCGGCTATCCGCTGTGATTGAAACACCATAACCATGTTCTTTGAGGGCCAGAGCCAGCATATCGCGCCAGGGTTCTTCATCCTCGAGCAACAAAATATGACCCGTAGAACGAATATCCGGACGGTAGGGGCTCTTGCTTAAATCCGAAGAAAACATAAAAGTCTATTCCTGTTCCTGACTGCTTGTAGGGAAATGCGTAGAAAAGGTTCAAACCATAGATACACCGAGCTTGAAAATTCCAGATCTGAGAGTTTGGCTAGAAAACCTGGTTCGAGAACCCAACCGAAAACCCAAATCCTGCAATGTTTGCTTCATGTCGGAAGCAAACTGATACCAATAGGCAAAATGCTTGCTATGGCCAGCGATTAACTCGCAACATTCCATCCAACGTAGATATGCTTCCAGTTGCTGAGAAGCTTATGATACAAAACTGCAGAGCTGAAAGGTTCCAAACTTGAATTAATCATCAACATTTCCCGAGCGGGGAAATAGTGGTCATTAGCTGGTCTTAAGACAATTTGTTTAAACATAGTCTGCTCCAGCGCAACTCAGTCGTAGTGGATATTTCTAGGAAAGCCAATGTTATTCTATGAGTAAAAGGTTAACTCAAGGTAAAGAAAATGTGTGATATAGATTAACTTTTTTATTGAAATATTATTTAAATGTTAAGAACCCTTGATGTCTCCCGGGCTCAAGGTGCTACATCTCTTTCTGAATGGGCGTTCCGAGCTTAGACTTGGTTCAGCCTTTTAACAGGAGCCGATTGGCCTCCTTTAACCTGATTAATTAACTGAGCTTAACCTAAGCATGCATTAATATGCATTTTGAATCTACGTTTTGAATCTATTATTTTGTTGCGATCGCCCCAGCTCTGGGACGCTTCAAGCTGGCTTTGCATTTTTTAAAGCCAATCAAGTGTTTCAAACTATTGGTTCAAACTATCAATTCAAATCCTAGTAGAACAACGGAGGCTTTCCTGACCAGAGTTGTGCTTTTTCAGATAGTCTCTAACTATAGCATGAATGCCACATCAAATAATTGGCAAAATTCAAACGATTCATTAGATAACCCGGGAGCTAGAACCACAATGAACAGAAGCAGGAGACGCAAACAGGTTGTAAAGCAAGTCTTTTGGATTGGCATCCTGCTGGGTTTTGCCCTAGCCTACGGTTGCAATCAAAGGGCTCCAATCAACCAGAGTCGTTCTGACCTTCCTGGGATAGAAGTCCCTCCCCCTGAACCTCAGCCCTATTCCACCGAAGCGACCCTGCTAGCGGTGGGAGATATTATGATGCATGGGTCTCAGATTAAATCAGGCTACAACTCCCAGATCAAAACCTACAACTACGACAACTTTTTTACCGAAGTTCAGCCGATTTTGCACCGGGGAAACTGGGTGATTGGCAACCTGGAGACAACCCTGGCGGGCCCAGAGGCAAAATACACTGGCTATCCCCGATTCAATGCTCCGGCCCCTCTAGCAGACGCGATCAAAACCGCTGGATTTAATATTCTGACAACGGCCAATAATCATTCCCTCGATCGGGGTGAAAAGGGAGTCCTGAAAACCCTGGAAAATCTCCGTAGCCGTGGATTAAAACCTGTAGGAACTGCTGCTTCCCTCACCGAAGCCCAAAATATTCTGAGGGTAGAAAAAAATCAGATTGATATGGCAATTCTGGCTTATACCTATGGCACAAATGGCATTCCTATTCCTCAGGGAAAAGATTACCTGGTGGCTGTAATCGATGAAGCAAAGATCATCCAGGATATTCAAACCGCCAGAGCCTCCGGCGCAGATATTGTTACAGTGGCCCTGCACTTTGGCAGTGAATACCAGCGACAGCCCAATACCCAACAAAAAACCCTGGTCAAAAATCTGGTCAATGCTGGAGCTGATATTATTTTGGGCAGCCATCCCCATGTGGTTCAACCCTATGAAATATTTGAACAAACCAATACCGATGGAACTCAGAGAAAAGCGGTTGCGATCTACTCTATGGGAAATTTCATTTCCAATCAACGGGAGAAATATCGGGATCTGGGGGTAATCTTCAAGGTACGCCTTCGCAAGAATTTTCCGGAGGAAACGATAGAAATCTCAGAAGTCAAAGGAATTCCCACCTGGGTACATCGCTACACGGCTCAAGGCAGATATCAGTTCCGAATTTTGCCCGTAGAAGCAGTGATAGGCAAGCGGGACGATGCCCTATTGTCGTCACAGACCTATGACCGGCTAGAAACCTATCTAGACCAGATGAATCGCCATCTCAATTCTCTAGTCATAGCGGCAAATTCTAAGGCTCAAGTCAACCCTGAGAATCCGTAGCGATCGCCGTTTTTAGCTCTCGACAAAACTGGGCCAGACTCTCAAGTCCCTGCTCTGGAGAGCCCTCTGCCAATCGTTTGACAAAAGCACTGCCCACAATCACGGCATGGGCTCCCCAATCTCGAACCTGTTGGGCCTGTTCAGGCTGAGAAATCCCAAAGCCTACCCCAACGGGTTTATCGGTCAAGGTCTGAATCTGTTGCAACAACGTTTGTACCCGATCTTGGAGTTGGGTTCGCATCCCCGTAACGCCAGTGACACTCACCAGGTAAATAAACCCTTGAGATTGACGGGTAATCTCTAAAATTCGCTCATGAGGACTAGTGGGGGCAATCAGTAACGTTAGGTCTATCCCAACTTCTCTGGAAACGTGCAGCACAGGTTCAGCCTCCTCCAAAGGCAGGTCAGGAATCACTAACCCCCGAGCCCCAGCCTGATAGATCTTTTCCAAGAAAGGCCGAATCCCCAGGGTGAGAATTGGATTGTAATAGGTAAACAGAATCACCGGAGCCTTCAAGGTGGGACTGACCGTCGTCAGCATTTCCAAGACCCCATTCAGGGTAGTGCCCCGCTGCAATGCCCGGGTTGCAGCGGCTTGAATGACAGGCCCATCGGCTAACGGATCAGAATAGGGAATTCCCAACTCAATCAAATCAGCCCCGGACCGATCCAGTAGCTCCAAAGCTTTAGCAGTGGTGGTTAAATCTGGATCTCCGGCTGTGATAAATGGAATCAGGGCACATTGAGGTTTCAGGACGGGAGGATTAGAGCGAGAAGGGGAGCCGGATTGGAGAGACTCAAAACATTGGGAAACAGAAATCATTCGCTTTAGGAACGCCCATCAAATAAAATGCAAATCTTGTGGCGCAGGCATCTTGCCTGCTGGGAAATTAGCTCGAAAGCGGGAAAAACTACTGTTGCTTTTCAGCCTCAACCTCAGCTTGAAGTTGTGCTAGCTCTTCTGGGGTCATCGCATCCAGGCGCTTCTGCAAAACCGCATCTTCATAGTCCTGCAGCTGCTGGTTATAGGTCATCTTGTGGGTAACCGCCCGGAATAAATAAGTCAATAGCCACCCAACTAGGCCCCCGACCAAAATGGCCTGAGTCCAAATTCCAGCATCTTCACCCTCTAGACCCAACTTTCCTAAGAGGAGATACAGAATCCAACCTGCTGCAAAAACTCCAAAGCCAATTCCAATCGCATCAATTCGTCGCATCAGCTCGCAATTTCACGGGGCTTGGGACGAAAATTCAAGAAAGGAGCCAGAAGAATCAACCCTGGAAAGAAAAAGAAAACCAGAAAATACATAAATGCTCGCTCTAGAGAACTCGCAACATACCAGCGACTATTCATGTAAACGTAGAGCGCTGCCGGAACAACTAACAGATATGCACCTGCCAGCACCCCATACAACCCTAGAGTAATCCAGATACTGTCCATGTTGAGTAGAGCTAATGACTACACAGTTATTTATTGCACAGTTGTTATTATCGCACCCTCAGGTGAATCTCCGCTAGAGAATTTCTACAACCCCAAATTTTTTGTTTGATTGACAATATCCGGAGGCACTGGGAATCTGGAGCCAGAAATAATTTGAAAGCCTGAGGAGAGTTCGACCTCGGTACAATGGCAACAATGCTGGGTGATTGATCTCTGGAAGCCAGAACCCTGAACGGTGAGGCCATAGAAATCTCCATCTATGGATTTGAATCTTTGGATTTGGGTGGAGATTGGAGTAGAGAGAATGTCAACCTTGACAGACCTTGTAAAGTTGTCGTAAATATTACACTTTACTTCTGGAAAGATTTTAAAGGAGATGTCACAATAGTAAATAGCGGAGACGTATGTTTCCGTTCACTCCTCACACCACACTCCGCCTGGACACTGTTCGGGCGGTTTCTTTATCTCCGGGTTTCTCTGTCATAGGTTCCTATACTAAATGTAGATGCACCCAGAGCCATACAAGTTCCGGATAGTTGTTAAATTTTTTCTGCCGTTTCTCCTGAAATCTCTTCTTAAATTTTGTTGCCTGAGGAAATCTATTCGGCTAGAGTGCTCCAGGTCTAGATAGAATGTAGGGAAACTGTTAAATCATAATCATAGTGAGTTGTATTTTTGACCCAGACCTGGTGATAGAGTAATCCGCACCCTGGGCATTTTAACAATTCTAATCGGACAGAACCATAAGTCCTCTGTTTGGGGGTAGTCAATTGGTTCGTCTCTACGTAAACTATATTATGACGAGACAATGCGTATAAGGATTGCAAGGCATGTCATCATCCACAGCAGTAACGGATGCAAGTTTTAAACAAGATGTACTCGACAGTGAGCTTCCAGTTCTAGTCGATTTTTGGGCTCCCTGGTGTGGCCCTTGTCGAATGGTTGGCCCTGTAGTCGATGAGATTGCAGAGCAGTACAAAGGTAAACTGAAAGTTGTGAAACTGAATACGGATGAAAACCCCAGTGTTGCCAGCCAATATGGGATTCGCAGTATTCCAACTCTGATGATTTTTAAAGGGGGTCAACGGGTTGATATGGTGGTTGGTGCAGTTCCCAAAACCACTTTAGCAAACACCTTAGAGAAATATCTTTAGTCGAGCTGGCTTGAGCTTGACTGTTGAGCTCGGCTCTCGATTCTGGCTGAATCGAACTTAAGATTCCCACGCTCCAGGTTCCAGGGCCCTAAAGGCTCAGATAGTTTTTTCTTGGGTTTGAAATGATTTTAATGTCGCGTCTTTTGGCTGACTACCCAAGGCGCGGTATCGTATTTTTAAAAAAGTATATGGGTTCTTTGGAAGCAGAGCATACGATCGCTTCTCTTCACTTTCAGTTGACTCAACTTCTGAATCAACTGCCGGGGCGTAAGCATGAGAAGTGGATTGCGCGATCGCTGGCCAGTTTAGTTCGAATGGCAGGGGAAGATCTTGAGACATTGGATTGGAAGATTCTGTCTGCGTCCCTCTATGACATGGAGCGGGGTTTTCAGATTTTCCATCCCTATCGTCACATTCGCAAAATCTGCATTTTTGGTTCTGCCAGAACCGCTTCAAACGCCCGAGAATATCAGATGGCGGCGAATTTTGCCCGTTGTGTTACCCAGCATGGATTTATGGTACTAACTGGGGCTGGGGGGGGAATTATGCAGGCTGGAAATGAAGGGGCTGGGCCCGATCATTCCTTTGGTCTAAATATTCAGCTTCCCTTTGAGCAGTCCTCCAATCCCTATATCGAAGGGAATCATAAACTAATCGATTTTAAGTATTTCTTTACTCGGAAATTATTTTTTTGCGGGAGAGCGATGCTCTAGCTATGTTTCCAGGGGGGTTTGGTACCCTGGATGAGACATTTGAGTGTTTGACCCTGGCCCAAACCGGGAAATTTGGCCCAGCGCCCCTAGTGCTGGTGGATCGACCGGGGGGCAACTACTGGCACGACTGGCATGAATTTGTAGAGAAACAACTATTGCAGCGGGGATTAATCTCTCCGGATGACACCAGTATTTACACAATTACCGACAATACCCAGGTTGCCTGTGAGGTGATTGAGAACTTCTATCGCACCTATCATTCCAGTCGCTATGTCAAGGATCAATTGGTGATTCGGTTAAAATCTAACTTAAGTGATGCCGATATCGAGCACCTCAACCAAGAGTTCCATGGCATTTTAGTCAAGGGCCGAATTGAAAAAAGTCACGCCCTAATCGATGAGTTTGGTGATGACACCGAATATTTGCCAAGACTGACATTACATTTCAATCAACGGGATATTGGGCGACTGTATCAGATGATTGATTTGATTAATCAAATGGGGGCTCGATCCCCTGAAGCCTCTCACCCCGAACAAAAATAAAAGAGTTAGGAGTAACCTCGGGTCGCAATTATTCCGCCAATTGCATCTGACTGAATAATTGCAAGCTGGCACTCCAGATCAGATAACCAGAATCATTCAGATGCAAGCCATCAGTACTAAACTCGGGTCGGAGATTGCCGGCCCGATCGGCAAATAACGGGTAGAGATTTAGGTAGAGGACTCCCTCCCGCTGGGCGATTTTGCTCAACTCCTGATTCAAAGCCTGAATATCACTATTGGGAATGGCCAGGAGGCGATCTCGCCCCTCCCAGGTTGCCGATGCTCCACTGTGGGGCAAAATGGACTGAACTACAATTTTTGTTTCGGGATGAACCCAGCGAAGTTCCTGAATGATCTTCTGATAATTACTCAACACCTCGTTAGCTTTGATCCCACGAATCAGATCATTCACGCCGATCATCACAAAGATCACCTCAGGATCAGTATTGTCGAACAGTTTTAAGCGCTTGAGTAAACCCGTTGATGTCTCCCCAGAAATCCCCTGATTGAGCCAGATCTGCTTTGGAGGAAGCAATTCAGGGGGAAACCACAGGCTTAGGGAGTCCCCAGCCAGAATTGCCAGATGGCTGGAGGGTTGGTCTGAAAGAGCCCTGGCTTCTCGCCCCAATTGCTCAACCCACTGTTCATAGGTCCAGCGATGCCGAACTCCAAGCTCAGAAGCCGTTCGAGTCACATAGGTCAAGCTAGAGGAGTCTTGAGGGGCAAACGCCGATGAACTCTGAGCTTGAGTTTCCTCCGGTAGGGACTGTCCCCTGAACATCAGCAGTATTACCAGAGGAATCAATAGTCCATTACTCACCAGGGACATTAGAGCCCAGGTTGGAATAGTTTTCGAACGATGTAGTCCTGGATAACGGTCACCAATCAAAATCCCTTTCCCTGCCAATTCAATATGCTGCGGATTGAGTCTAGTCGTGACATCAGGCGCTTAAACCATTGACAAACATTGCTCGAGGGTAGCAATAACCGACTGAGACAAGCTGGGCAAGTCATACCCGCCTTCCAATCCAAATAAGACTTTAGGGGTCAATTGTAAACAATACTGGGTCAATTGTCCGTAATCTTGAGGGTAGAGAGAGATACTGGCCAACGGATCATCATGATTCCCATCATATCCTGCGCTGACAATCAATAGATCCGGTTGAAAGCTCTGCAAAAAAGGCATCACTTGCTGTTCAAAAGCCGATTGATACACCGTCATTGTACTCCCGGGCACCAGTGGAATATTCAACACATTACTATAGCTGCCCCGCTCCTCTGCGTAGCCTGTGCCTGGATAGCAGGGAAACTGATGCAGGGAACAATAGGCCAGATTGGGATGAGTCTCCACGAGAGCTTGGGTGCCATTGCCATGGTGAACATCCCAATCCAGAATCGCTACCCGATCAATTCCAGACTGTTTGAGGCCATAGTGGGCCGAGATCGCCCCATTGGAAAATAAACAAAATCCCATGCCCCGATCCGCTTCTGCATGATGTCCGGGGGGACGGGCCAAGACAAAAGCAGGTTGGCCCTGTTCTAGCACCTGATCGACCCCATCTAACCAGGCACCAATGGCCAGGAGCGCTACCTGATAACTCTCAGGGGACAAGGGGGTATCCCCATCCAGATATCCGCCGCCATGGGCTGCAATCTGTTGAACCCGTTCAATATGGGTTTGAGTATGAATGGCGGTTAGTTCAGCCATGACTTTACCCTGGCTCATATCTAGGGGAGTGGGGGATCTCCATTGAAGTTGGTCGGCCCAGGGGGTGGCCTGGAGTCCATTCACAATTGCAGTTAATCGTTCAGGTCTTTCCGGGTGGAGTAACCCTGTTTTGTGCTGCAAAAAATCTGCGGAATAAATAATAGTCAACATTGCAATTTGTCAATAAATTTATATTAGAAATTCTGATGGGATTTTCTGAGGACTGAGTTGAGTGTTCAAACCAGCTTTGAATACAGATTTAATCCGGCTTTGATCCGGTCTTGGCTATGCTACAATTAATAGATTATTACTCAAATGGAATCAAAAAGCTGCTGGACTTTGAAGTATCCTCAGAATTGCTTTGTCCAGTTTTTCACGCTGCAAAATATTGCCGTGAAATAAGGCTGAAAAGTTGCTGAACAAGATTGAGATTGCATTCATACGGAGCGACGCTATCTATGACTTCTTCTGACCCCAAACAGATCATCCCCACCGATTTACGCAACGAGATGGAGCAGTCCTACCTGGAATACGCCATGAGCGTAATTGTAGGGCGGGCTTTGCCGGATGCCCGGGATGGTCTAAAGCCAGTGCATCGGCGGATTCTCTACGCCATGAATGAGCTGGGACTGACCTCGGATCGGCCTTTCCGCAAATGTGCTCGGGTTGTCGGGGAAGTTTTGGGAAAATATCATCCCCACGGGGATGGCTCTGTTTATGATGCCCTAGTGCGGATGGCCCAGGATTTTTCCATGCGATCGCCTTTGGTAGACGGCCATGGTAACTTTGGCTCGATTGACAATGATCCTCCTGCCGCCATGCGATATACAGAGTGTCGCCTGCAGGCTTTGACCTGCGAGGCATTACTTCAAGATATCGACTCAGAAACCGTTAACTTTGGGGACAACTTTGATGGCTCCCAGCAAGAGCCCCTGGTTTTACCCTCTAGAGTTCCCCAATTGCTCCTCAACGGCTCCTCCGGGATTGCCGTCGGTATGGCTACCAATATTCCCCCCCACAATCTGGGAGAACTGGTTGATGGGCTGGTGGCGCTGATTCACAATCCAGAACTGGGTGACACTGACTTGATGCAATACATTCCAGGGCCGGATTTCCCCACTGGGGGCCAGATTCTTGGACGCTCCGGGATTCGGGATGCCTACCTCCAGGGTCAGGGCTCGATCACAATGCGGGGGGTGGCAGAGATTGAAACCATTGAACAGCGAGGTCGCCCGGATCGGGAGGCGATTATTATTACCCAACTCCCCTACCAAACCAATAAAGCAGCCTTGGTGGAGAAGATTGCTGAATTGGTGAATGACAAAAAAATCGATGGGATTTCTGATATTCGTGATGAGAGCGATCGCGATGGGATGCGAGTTGTGGTGGAATTGCGGCGAGATGCCTATCCCCGAGTTGTGCTGAACAATCTCTACAAACAAACCCCAATCCAGACCAACTTTGGAGCCAATATGCTAGCTCTAGTCAACAGCAGACCAGAGCGCCTCACCCTGAGCCATTATTTGAATGTCTTTCTAGAGTTTCGGGTAGAGACGATTCGCCGACGGACTGAGTATGAGCTCAGAAAAGCCCAGGAGCGGGATCATATTCTCCAGGGATTGCTGATTGCCCTAGAGAATCTCGATGAGATTATTGCCCTGATTCGGAATGCAGCAGATACCCCCATGGCCAAACAACAACTGATTGAGCGATTTTCCCTCTCTGAGGTGCAAGCTGAAGCCATTCTCCAGATGCAATTGCGGCGATTGACGGCCCTCGAGGCCAATAAGATCATGGCCGAGCATGAGGAATTGTTAATCAAAATCGCTGACTTGATGGATATTCTGGCCCGTCGGGAACGGATTTTAGAGATTATTGAAACTGAAGCCTTGGCCTTGAAAGAGAAGTTTGCGACTCCCCGCCGAACTGTGATTCTGCATGGAGAGGGGGAACTTGATGATATGGATCTGATTGCCAATGAGCAGGTGGTGATTCTGCTGACGGAACAGGGCTATATCAAGCGGATGCCTGTTAATACCTTCGATGCCCAAAACCGGGCTACCCGGGGTAAGTCGGGCACCAAAATGAAGGAAGATGACGGCGTTAAGCACTTCCTCAGTTGTTGTGACCATGACAGTATTTTGTTCTTCAGCGATCGCGGGGTTGTCTATAGCTTGAAGTCCTATCAGATTCCGGTTGCGTCCCGGGCGGCTCGGGGTACTCCCATCGTGCAGATGTTGCCGATTCCCAAGGCGGAGAAGATTACTTCTGTGGTAGCGGTGAGCGAGTTTAGTGATGACAACTATCTGGTGATGCTAACGAAAGGGGGTTACATTAAGAAAACTGGACTCTCTGCCTTCAGTAATATTCGCACCAATGGACTGATTGCAATTTCTCTGGGAGAGGGGGATGAGTTGCGCTGGGTGAGATTAGCCCGGGTCGATGACACTATCATCATTGGCTCCTGCAAGGGTATGGCGATTCACTTCCGCACCGATAATAAACAACTACGCCCTCTAGGTCGAGCCACCCGAGGGGTTAGGGCAATGAAACTGGTCAAGGGGGATGAGCTGATTAGCATGGATATTATCCCCAGTTCTATCGTGTCTAATATTGCTCAATTGAGCGAGGAATTGCTTGAAGAACCGTCTGAATTAGATAGTGATCTGGAGGCCATCTCTGAAGAGGACATTCTTGATCCTGAACTTGAAGAAGCACCGGATCAGTTTGCGGAAGATGCTGAAGAGATTTCTGAGGAAGAAACCGAAGAGATTCTCTCAGAAAGTAATCCCGAAGTTTCTGTTTTGGTGATTACGGCAGGGGGTTATGGAAAACGAGTTCCAGTAGCTCAATTCCGCTTACAAAATCGTGCCGGCAAGGGAATCATGTCCACGAAGTTCAAGTCTCATCTGGCGAAGAAAGATGGGGTCGTCGGACTACAAATTGTCCATGAATCGGATGAATTAATGTTGATTACCAGTCGCGGAATTATCATTCGTCAGGTGATCAATGCGATTCCTACCCAGTCCCGCAGTGCTACGGGAGTCAGAGTCCAGCGCCTGGATGAGGAGGATGTGATCGCGGCGGTTGCCATTGTTCCTGCCTCTGAGGAGTCGGCTGAATCTGAGTTGGAGCCTGAATTAAGCTCTGAGTTAAGTTCTGAATCAAACTCCCAATTGGACTCTGAACTGGAGCCCGGATCAGTTTCTGAATTGGTTTCTGAAACAGAATCTGAAATAGACGCTATATTAGCAGCGGCTCAAGCTCCAGAAGAAAATCCAGAAGAGGAGTAACTTGAGAAAATACCGATGGATATTTTTCTGGCATCGACAATTCTGGTCAATCTTGGAGACCCAGAAATTGCTTCATGGAATATTCGATCAGGTGTCCCTTTCGCTCAAGTTCAGGCAAGTCAGACTGCAAGTCAGACTCAAGGGCGGTTGTCAGAGGCAGAGATTGGCGAAAAATTGCAAGCGCTGCCTGAATGGCAGCGCCAGGACGGGAGCATTTTCTTGATTCATCGCTTTGGTAACTTTGTTGAGTCTGTTCAGTTTGTCCAGTGCCTGGTTGAGCCAGCAGAACGCTTGGGTCACCATCCTGATCTGGAGATTTCCTACAACAATGTTACAGTTCGCCTGACCACCCATGATGTCGGAGGACTAACTCCCCTGGACTTTCAGGTTGCCCAGGAAATCAATCAGATTTTAGGGCAATGGACACCAGAAACAGTCTGCCCCTAGTTAAAGCCCACAAATCGGTATAGGGTTGCACCGCATCCTCTGAACCAATCAAGACAATCCGTCCCCAACCCGCCTGACGCATCATGGGGATAAATGCTCGACAGACCCGAACCGCTGCCATAAAGTCCACGTCCATCGCCTCGTACCAATCTTTATCAGCTCACCAAGATACAATTTCTGGCAAGAATATGACAAAGTTTGAATACTTTCAAAAGTTAAGTAAGTAGCTTGACGCAATTAATTAGCAGATTGATGGGGGGGTGAAAGGGGCACTGCCCCCTTCGATGGCTTTACAGCAGGGCGAACAGCAGGGGTTGAGAACAACTTCTGAATCTCAGCCTGCCGCTGTTCAGGGGATTCTTTGGCCCAGTTCCACAGGCTTTCATAGAAGAAGAAGGAAACCCCGGCAAACTTTTGCTGGCGGGTTTCCCGCACCTGCTGAGCCACAATCTCAATTGCCGTCGGATCATTTCTTAACCCACTCATGATCCCAATGGCAAAGGGAATATGGTGCTTCGCCAGTTCCACCTCAGTTCGCCCTAGCTCCCGGGTGAAACGCTCCATATCCGGACGGTAAACCTGCAGGACAATTTCTTCCACCCAACCCCGTCGCTCCCAGGTAAACCAATCCTGTAGGGAAGCGGGCAAGGCAAAGTGAAACGGATTGGGAGACAAAGAAAGGATGCAATTGGGTTTAATGGCTTTTACCGTTTGAAATACCCGCTCCATGAAGCGGTTGAGCTGATCGGCGCGCCAGCGTACCCAGTAAGTTTCGTAATATTCATCTGCTGGAGAATTGCCTGCGTTATCGGCCTGGTAAAGCTTGATCGTCAGTGGATCATAGCCAAACTCTACCGGTAAGCCAAAGTGATCATCGAACTGAATCCCATCAATGTCGTAGTTGCTGACGACTTCGGTAATCAAATCCAGAATAAATTGCTGAACGTCCGGGTGAAAGGGATTGAGCCATACCCGTTCATGGATACCTTCAGGTTTGATAGCCGTTTCGTCGCGCCGTTGGGTCAGCCAATCAGGATGACGGCGGGCCAATTCTGAATCCGCAGGGGCCATAAAGCCAAACTCAAACCAGGGAATCACGGATAAACCCTGACTGTGACCAGTTTCCACCATTTCCTGCAACATATCCCGTCCCTGGAGCCCTGGAGTAGGGTCAACGGCTCGACCAATCACCATTTGAGCCGCAGGACTGGGATACAGCGTATAGCCCCCTTGCCAGATCGTCGGATAGATTGTGTTAAAGTTGAGGCTGCTTAGACGATTAACCGCATCCTGAACTCCTTTCTGGGAGAATAAAACCTCACTGTCAACGTTGGTGATCCAAACCCCTCGTAACTCAGTTGCAGATTGAGATTCAGATTGAGAGGCCGCTGCCCCAAATTGTGCGAACCTGAGGATGCTGCAAAGGCTGAATATAGCAACCAGCAGATAGATTGCCCAAGAGGTTCGTGAGTGGTACTGACCCATAGTGGAGTTAAATTTATCCGTTAACCTTTCACAGTAGTCCGACTTGACCCCCCGTGCAAGTGGACAGACTAGGTGACTTTTGCTACTTTAGAAATCCCTCAAATTGTGGGATTTCCTGAGCCGATTGGAAGGATTGATGAGATATTAGTCTAGGTTAGATTTGAGTGTACTGAGTGTGAGGCAAGTTCAATGAGCATTTCCAGGGCTGGCTCAACCGGAGACCATCAGAATAGTTTCCAGAATCATTTCCAGAACAATTTTGATGCGTTCGGGATGCCTGCCGTTGATTTTTCATTAACCGCAGGAGTCAGGCGATCGCGGCAAGATGAAGACGAGTTACCGACTATTCCTGATCTAGATCCGATTCTAGAACCGACTCCCCCCTCCAATTGAGCCCCCCTGAGCCCCCCGGACATTGGTGTGCCGCCCACGCCAAACGGTTCCCTTCCCGCCAACTCCCACCCCCACTCCTGCTCCGGTACCAAC
>JAAURB010000140.1 GCA_012033335.1 Oscillatoriales cyanobacterium RM2_1_1 | reverse complement strand
TCCCATAGCGATTCTATCAAGGCATCTTTGCCCTCGGAGGTCAGTTGCTTGAGGTCGGGAAGTTCTGTCATCTCTTTAATCTACCGATTTTTTCTACCCTGTCAACTACCCCCTGTTGAGCAATTACTGTGAAACTTATTTCCATTTAGCGATAGCTACCCCCCCTGCTACTTTCGGCTTCCTGATTTTGCAAATCGGCTTGCGAACAATTTATAGTCGTTAAACAGACCATCTTTGAGTACGACTAACAGAAGGATTAGCTGTCTAACGGCATAGTTCACCGGCTGTGACTGACCTTGCCACTCCACGAGCAAGAACCAGCAGTCCGGTGCGACGACGTGTTAGCTGGGGAGCGCACAGATTGCCTTTTCCGACTTGACTCTGCCTCTTACAGCTTATCTGCCAACCACTGTCCCCACCCACCGTACTCTAAGTGCTTTTGAACACCACAAATATCCTCAAACTACGGTCTCAACCCACAATCCGAGCGGTGCTTTGCCACTGGATGCGATGACTTTGTGAACGAGTGGAAGGACTGGTTGCGGAGCCAGCTAACGTTCGCGCTCACCGGACGCAGACAACCTTTGCAACTCAACCGAGCATATTGAAACGTTCCAGTGCAGCGCGGTTGTTGGGCTGCGCTTTAACTTGTACATAAGCTACTATCTATCCCAATGCTCTAGAGGCGACTTTGGCAAAATTCTTCTAGATCATCAATAATATCCAGAATTTCAACGAACCGAGAGCCAAAGGCAGTTAACTTATACTCCACGCGGGGCGGAATTTCAGGATAAGCAACTTTCTCGACAATACCAAAGTTGACGAGATCTACCAATCGCTCATTCAAAACCTTAGTTGTCAATCCCTCAATTGCACGAGTCATTGCTCCTGGGCGGTTGATCCCTTGACGAATTAAGCGTAAAACTTCCAGCATCCATTTACAACCAAGAGTATGCTCCACGATATGAGCCACAGTTGGTTGAGACGCAGGGATTTTTTTTGGCAAGCTACGGGATTGTGACGACTGCATTTGCGACTAAACAGTAACTACCTTACTAGATGGTGCTGACTTGCGGGACAAGATAGAACCACTATACATTGAGTGATATCGAAATACCTTTACCGTTAATTCTAAAGCAAGGATGGTTAGCAGAGATGGAATTTATGAAAGCAGCCGTACTGACAGCATTTGGTGGTGCTGAGAGTTTTGAGATTCAAACTGTGCCCAAGCCAATGCCAAAACCTAGTCAGGTTCTAGTAAGGGTGTGTGCGACATCGATCAATCCAGTTGATTATCAGACTCGCCGTGGTGACTATAAAGACTTGGTTCGATTACCAGCAATTATCGGAGTTGATATTTCAGGAGTTATTGAGACAGTTGGAGAGTCAGTGACAGACTTTGAGGTAGGAAACGAAGTGTATTACTCGCCGCAGCTTTTTGGAGAATCTGGCAGCTATGCTCAATATCATGTTGCTGATGCAGGGATTGTTGCGCTTAAGCCTTCTAACTTGTCGCACATTGAAGCAGCGTGTTTTCCGCTTGCAGGAGGGACGGCTTGGGATTGCCTAGTAACGAGAGGCAATCTTCAAGTTGGAGAATCGGTTCTAATTCATGCGGGTGCTGGTGGCGTTGGTTCTATTGCAATTCAACTTGCAAAAGCGATGGGAGCCTATGTTTTTACAACATGCAGTTCTAAAAATCTCGATTTTGTTAAAAAACTTGGTGCAGATCGAGTCATTGATTACAAGAACGAAGATTACATGGAAGTTATTTATCGGGAAACAGATGAGCTAGGTGTTGATTTAGTTTTGGATACAATCGGTGGACAAACAATCCAGCGTAGCCCAGAAATTATTCGCCCATTCGGTAGGCTTGTGAGTATTGTAGACACTGTAACGCCGCAATCACTCATCGAAGCATGGGGCAAGAATCTGACTATCCATTTTGTTATCACGCCACAGTACAGAGCAAAATTAGATGCTTTGACAAAACTAATTGAGCGCACTCAGCTTCGCCCCGTCATTGATTCAACATTGTCTTGGGATCAGATAATCCAAGCACATCAGCGTCTAGAGCGAGGGGGGATGCAAGGGAAAGTTGTGCTGAAATTTGCCAAAAGTTAGACTGTCCTCACCGATCACTTTAAACCGCCTTCAGCAAGAACTGAAGCAGCCCAACGTTCGCGCTCACCGGACGCAGATAAACTTTGTAACCAAGCGACGGTACTGAGCCGTTCCGGTGCAGCGCGGTTGTTCGACGGCTTTTGACCTAATGAATGCATGGTCATTTCGATGATGCCTTCTGCAATACATCCCTGGCAAGGGAAAGAACGCCCCTTGACTCATCGACGGTAGGTATAACAATAGAGCCGTGAACCGCCTTGTTTCTGTGCGCCTTTACAATCTCAAACTGTTCTTTCATTGTGCCCTTAAAAGTATATCCTGATTTCTTCAGCTTATTAGCGATTGCATCACTGCCCAGCTTTTCGGCATCAGCATCTCCCCCCGTAGCTTTTGTATACAAGGCGGATAAAACCGTTTCAATGACTTTGCCAGAGAGCGCGATGGCGCTCATAAAGCAACCATTAGAGAAGTCAATCAGTGCTTCTGCATAGGTCAAATTCACTACTTCTGTAACATCTGATGGAAAGATACCCTCTGGGAATGTGAAAATAAGTTCCTCTACGACTGCGGATCTTACAGAACGCCGATACTCCTCCTCAATCTCTCTGAGGCATTTATCGGATTCAATAACGAGCAATGGTGTTTCACCAGACTCGTCCCTTTTTTCATCGGCTATCAATTGAGTATCACGATAATTGACGACAAAGTAAGCCAGTTGCCGACATGCAACCACGACCGTGGGGGGCAACTCGTGCAGTCTGTCTCGTAACAAGGCATACATACCCCACGCCTTTTGCTCTATGGCGCGTGACCGCGTTACAAGTTGATCATCATCTGGTTGGCAGAAAAGCACTTGGGCATCAATGTGTATTGAGGTACAGAGCCGAAGCACCTCTTCAATGGCTCTCGCTTTTTGTGACATCTTTCATATTTATGTGTATGCCATCGAACTAGTTATTATGCTGAAACTTTCTGCATAACCAACGCTTTTGAGATGATTACCCTAAAACTTTCCAGATAATCCACCCTAATATTGCAATTATACTGAAACTTTCTGGGTATACCTCCTAAATTTGAAGATTATCCTGAAATTTTCCGTATATCCTCCGATGCCTTGCAGAATTTCCTCAATATCTCAAATTCCTCCTAACCCCTTGGTATCATCTCCATGAATGGTCAGCGTCTCCATCGTTTAATCTCATCATCTGATCGCACTCAGCACATCTGGCTGAGCCTGAGCCTGGTTTTTGCCGTCATTTACGGTCTGCTTTCCCTCAAACAAGCCTTTGCCCAGGCTAATCTGGTTCAAGATGATGCCCGACAGCATATTTTTTGGATGTTGCGGTTTATTGATCCGGGGCTATTTCCCGGTGACCTAATTGCTGATTATTTTCAATCCGTTGCCCCGGCGGGGTATACGGCAGTTTATCAATTGGGGGCATGGTGGGGAGTGAATCCTTTGGTGTTCTGTCGAATTCTTCCGCCAATTCTAGCTATCATTTCAACCGGTTATTTTTTCTATTTTTGTCTGGAAATTTTGCCCATTCCTTTGACGGGATTCATTGGAAGTTTGATTTTGAATCAGGTGATCTGGTTAAAAGATGATGTGGCTTCTGGCACCCCTAGAGCTTTTATTTATCCGATTTTTATTGCTTTTTTATATTACTTACTGAGAAATTCAAGGGTTGGGGTGGGCATCGCAGTCCTGTTAATGGGTCTATTTTATCCTCAGTATGTTTTTGTGGCCTGTGGTATTTTGATCCTCAGGCTTTTTGTTTGGAAATCAGGTTTGCTACAACTGACATCCCAAAGGACTGATCTACAAATTTCAGGACTAGGACTAGTAGGGGGTATTTTAGTTTTACTTCCCTATGCTTTGCATACTTCAGAATTTGGCCCGACGATTAATCGCGCCCAGGCGATGCAATCCCTGGAGTTCTTTCCGAATGGGCGCAGTATGTTTTCCATGCTGATCCGTTTGATTTCTGGTTGACGGGGCGGCGCAGTGGGATGTTTCCCAAGTCATTGCTAACTCCGGTTACCCAATCGGCTGGGTTATTGCTACCCATTTTATTAATTTTTCGCAACGCTTTTCCCTTGAGTCATCAGATTAATAGCAAAATCTGGGTTTTATTTCAGCTCTTGATCTCGGCTGTATTCATGTTTTTCATGGCCCATGCCTGGTTATTTAAGCTGCATTTGCCCAGTCGCTATACGGGATTGAGCTTTAGAATTATTATGGCTACGGCTACAGCGATCGCCCTGACATTGATCATTGATGGCTTGTTTAAATGGATCGAAAGCCAAAAGAATTCAGTTCAGAATCTGAAGCGCTTCAATACTTTTTTAGCCGGTGGTTTAATCAGTGGAATTCTAATTAGTTTGTTGTTTTATCCCAGTTTTGTGCCATTTTTTCCCCTGGTCAAATATCGAGTTGGAGAGATGACCGGATTGTACAGTTTTTTTCAGCAACAACCTAAGGATATTATGATTGCTTCCCTATCTGGAGAAGTTAATCAATTACCGACCTTTGCACGGCGGTCAATTTTGGTGGGTCGAGAGTATACAATTCCCTATCATCTAGGCTATTATCGCCAACTCAATCAGCGAACCCTGGACTTATTGCGAGCCCATTACACCCCCGATCTAACAGGACTCAAAAACTTCATTCAGACCTACGGAATTGACTTTTTTCTGATTGAACAGTCAGCCTTTACCCCTGATTTTTTCGAGCATAATGATTGGATCCTGGAATTCCCTCCAGGACAGACTGCCTTCAAACAGATTCAAACCGGCAAATTTCCAGCCTTATCTACCCGGATGAATCAATGTTTAGCATTACACTACCGACATTTCTTTGTAGTGGATGGGGCCTGTATTTTAAATCTCAAGGACTGAACTGCTTGAGTTCCTGGGGTGGAATTGCCCCAGACTCCGTGATAATCGCCGTAATCAATGCCGCTGGGGTGACATCAAAGGCCGGATTGTAGAACTCAACCCCTTCGGGACAGAGCCGGGTATTGCCAATCTGATACAACTCAATGGGATCACGCTCCTCTATCGGAATTTGCTCCCCCGATTCTAGTTTAAAATCTACCGTTGAGAGGGGAGCCGCCACAAAAAAGGGGATTTGATGAGCTTTAGCAACCAATGCCAAACTGTAAGTACCAATTTTATTGGCCGTATCTCCGTTGGCGGTAATTCGATCAGCTCCCACAATTACCCCATGAATCAAGCCCTGCTTCATGCAATGGGCCGCCATGCTGTCGGCAATTAAAGTAACTGGGATTTGATCCTGAACACATTCCCAGGTTGTGAGTTTGGCCCCTTGTAGTCGGGGTCGGGTTTCATCGGCATAGACCCGATTGAGTCGTTTTGCTTGCCAAGCCGAACGAACTACCCCCAGGGCTGTGCCGTAACCTCCCGTGGCCAGGGAACCGGTATTGCAATGGGTGAGAATATTCAATTTTTCTGGAGTTTGGGGCAGGGCTTGTAATCCATGCTGGCCAATTGCCTGACAGGTTTGGATATCTTCTGCCTGGATGGTTTTCGCTGTTTCAAGTAAGGCTTGCTGCACCTGCTCAACCGAACCTACAGTGGACTGAGCCACCTGCAACATCCGATCAATGGCCCAGAACAAATTAACGGCGGTGGGGCGAGTGTTCCGCAGTTCTGCGGCCACAACTTCAAGTTGGTTGAGAAATTCAGGCCGATCCAGGGCTGGAATTTCTCGAGCTCCCAGATACATGCCATAAGCGGCAGCAATCCCAATGGCTGGAGCTCCCCGCACCACCATCGTGCGAATGGCCCGAGCCATATCTTCATACCGCCTAACTTCAATCCGAGTGTATTCCTTGGGGAGGCGAGTTTGATCAATCAGCAGGACGAGATCGCCCTGCCAAGTGATTGGATAAACCTGGGTAAGCACTGAAGCCATTCTACGTTTTGAGTTTTGACTAGAGATTGCAAGAAACTCAGAAGGATTTCTTTGTCTAGTTTAGCGTCAAACCCATCACACCATTGGCCAAAGATTTGGGGCACTAATGCAAGGCGCAACGCTGGGAGGCAAAGCCCTCCGCCATTCCATTGAAACTGTTTCACTTCAAGGGAAAACTCGAATTTGAGACTATTGATTAGCAGCGGTTTCACAAACTGCAACATTAGCCTTCCGCAAACAAACGAGGGGTTGCCGATCAGCGATCACTGGAAAAAACTCCCCCTCAAGCACAAAGTCATCAGCATCAAGAACAACCCCTAAAATTTCTTGAGTGGATTTTAGCTTAATTACTGTGTCATCCTTTGCTCCATCTTGATCAAAATCAATCAGTTCTAGATAGTCCAAATCTGCTTCCGTTAATCCATTGGTCAAACCAATCTTGTCTCCATCATTAAACCAGTCAAAATTACTAATCACCGGTGCCCGACGCAGATCATAAGTGGCCTGATCAGTCTCTAGAATAAAAATATCTGTATTCCCATTGCTGGTTGGATTAGCCTGGGCTGCCTGCATATTAACTGAGGCACTGAGACCTGGTACTAGGATTGCGAGCATGAGTGCATGGAACTTAGAGATACTCATAGTGACGCTGTGGGGAGGTTGTAGACTTACACCCTTACTCTATGGGGAGCCTCTAGTGGAGTCAGCATCATTCGTGATACTCCCCGGATCGTTACAGCGATAGGGTTTGATTTTGATCAAAAACCAGATAAAACCAAATGGGTTCTAAGGCTTGATCTCAATGGTTTTTACTGTAGTTTTTGCGTTCGAGGATCAGCCAGAAATTTTGATTTTTGAGTAGACACTCGGGAAACCGGTTTACTGTTCAGATGAAATTTCAAATAAAAATTCTGGCATTTAGGCAAGCATCAAGTTTGTCAAGGCGAGAAACCTGCCCTACATTCACAGTTCAGCTCTATTCCTAGCAGAAGCGTCAAAGTAGAGAGCAACACTTGGGGCTCAGCCACTAGCTCAGACCTGAAGATCCCTTAGCTGTTATTGCTTTCTACGTCAATTTATTTATACAGCGTTTCCAACGCTGCTAGAGTACGAGAGGTGACGGCGCACTGCGCCGCCACCTCTCAAATCTGTACCTCACGTGATTAGGAATCGCTATATTTGATTCATAGATGGTTGGAGTATGGCTACCAACGATGAGGTTTGATCTAGAGCTTGTTCCAGGAGAGTTTTCAATTGGACAAGGTCTACTGAGAATCCCAATCCCTGTTTTTGACCGACTAAGAAGCCGTACTTTAATTGCTTCAGGTTTGCCATTCGATAAAAACAGTGGTGGAAATGACCAGACTCAAAAAACTCAATAAATACTGCCCCTGGATTCATAAAGGCAATATGAGCAAAAGCTGCTCCATGACTACCAACAACAACTTCAGCTTGTTGAAAGATCTGAATCTGTTCTGCCAAGGAGTACCGGGACATTTCTACGGTCTCAAAGCCAAAACCCGACAACAAATTCTGCACGTCTACTTCATTAATCACATAGCGAAGTTTGGCATCGGCTCGAGAGACATAAATTCTCCTATTTCGTGGGGCTTCCAGATCAGGTTTGGTGAGTTTGCGATTGAGCCACTCAATGGCTAAGGGTGATACATCCCCACTTTCCGCCAGTCTGGTGGGAATATGGAGTCGCTTGAACTTGTAAACCCCTGCCTCAAGGAAAGAAACTTGATCGATGTACCCCGCCAGATTCAGACTTTCCCTCACAAATCCAGGAGCAGATTGGGAGACAATTAAAGGTAAACCTTGAATATCTTCGGCTAAATCCAAAAGCAATAATCTGGGTAGAATCTCTACCATCCAGTGAAAAAAGTTGTGATGCCAGGGAAGTGTTAGTAAGATTGCCTCTGAAGAATCTGTTTTCTTTTTGAAGGGAATTGTCTCTAGATCAAAGACATATTTGGGATTGGTTAATATTTTTTCCGCGCTCAGAATCACATCCTCAAACAGCTTTCCCTTCCACAGATGCATCCCTACGGGCATAGAAACCTTAATATCATCTGCAGAAATAATGCCAGCAAGGGGGGTTTGGGAACTACCATCACTCGCTAGCATCGTCAGATATTTTTCTGCAACGGAGCTATTAATAAAAAACTGCGGTTTTGCCAGGGGAAGGGATAGGGGTTCGAGCAAAACTCTACTGCTACATCCCTTTAAAGCTTGGGAATTCTGTAAACCCCAATACAATCTTGAGATAGAACCGTTACTCTGCCTATACAAGTATCGCAGAACCTTTCCAAACGATTGCCCTAAGCAACTTTTGAAGAATGAAGTAGCCGTACAAGTAGTTGATGCACAAGATGCTCCTGATAGTG
>JAAURB010000139.1 GCA_012033335.1 Oscillatoriales cyanobacterium RM2_1_1 | reverse complement strand
GGCACAATTAATTAGAAGATACAGTGATGAGGGGTTGAAGGGGGCAGTGCCTTCCTGGGGCACTGCCCCAGACCCCCTTCTGTTTGATAATTAATTACAACCATCTACTTACCTGGAAGATTTGTATGAGCTAGGTTGAGGTTGGGGCTATGTTGCCACCCTTGACAGTTTTTTCCAGATAAAAATGAAACCGTTCCCGGAGTTGATTGACGGTTAATCTCTGGGTCAAGTATTCCACTAAAGCATGACCAAAAGCCCAGGCATTGCGATCTGGAGCACCAAGATTTTCTAACAACAACGGCCATAAGGTCAGCAAATCAAAGTGAACCGTGTCATCAGATTCCTTAAATAGGTTGAATAAGTCATAGGCCATCTGCAACTTACCAACGACCACCGGGAGCTGTTCTATCGGAATTTGTTCGGCCAATAAATAAGCCAGGTTGGGGGAGCCCGTAGTTAAGGTGGCAATAAATTGCAGCACTGGGCTTTTCAGGAGTGCAGTTAGTCCCTGGGTAGTCGCCATCTGAAACATATAGTGATCAATGATTTTTGCCGCCGCAACGGTACGGGCTTCCAGGTTTCGTAAAAATCGAGCTAACCGTAATTGCTTGGTAGGGTTAATGGCTTCCACCAGAAGAATTGATAGCATATCAAGATTCCAGGACGCTCGATCCGTTGATTGATCCGCCGTAACAATGGGCAAAATCCGATCGCACCATTCCCCCAACTGTTCAGCCCGGTAAGCGATAGCGTCTCGAATCGCCATTTCCTTGGGACGCTGGCCAAATTGCCAATCATAGGGGGGCGACCATTCCCGTATCGGACGGAGGCGGTCAACCTGAGTCACGACAGTAACGGTGGGCAAATCTTCCACTTCAGTTGCCATATCCTGAAGGAAATCCACATCCATTTGCAGGGCTGGATCGAGGGCAGGAGTCACCAACAACAATAAATCCGCAGTATTGGCGTAGTCCAATACCATTTCCCTCAGGTCAGTTCGGTTGATCTGTTCATAGCCGGGGCTGTCCCACAGGGTTAATTGTTCCCCGGTTTGGCTTTGCCAGTGGTAATTTTTAATCTGATCCGTACTGGGCAATACATCAACCTCTGCTAAATCCGCCTGAAATAGAGTATTAATCAGGCTACTTTTGCCTGCCCCGGTCCGCCCCACCAGCAAAATATTTACAGGTTTTTGCTCAACTTGATCGATAGGGTCGGCCTGGGTGAGAATCTCCCGCAGGGTTTGGGTCTTGGCTTTAGGGAGGGTTTGGTTGGCGGGGGAAAGCTCCAAGGGCAACGTCTGACTGATTTCACCACTGTAGAGGGCGATCGCCTGTTGGCAAAGGGTACGGAGGGCCGTTTCTCGCAGGGCTTGACCGAGATTGACTAAAAGTTCCTGGGTGGCGCGATCACTGGATTTTTTAGTGGTTCGTCGCGCCACGGCTGCCGCCGGATTGATCACCCATTGGGCCCAACCCCAGACCTGTAGAAACTTACGGGCGGAGGGCTCAAGCTGGCGATAGACTTCGTAACCTTGATAGACCTGCCCGACCGTCACCTGATTTAATGTGGGGGAGAGTTTTTGCATCCATTGATCTAGATCATCCATTGTTCCTCGAATCAACCCATAGGCTTGAGGAACGTAGATATTCAGCAGGGGATACTTGACTTCGGGATGGTAGATCTGGGCCACCGCCACAACCACATCCTGACAACACTGCCAAAATCCGCCCCAGTCTTCCCAAATTGGCAGATCATGGCGAGCCCCTTGTAGAATCTCCTGGAGGGAAACCTCCAGTTGAGTCAGAGCTGTACTTTGAGGCAGAGATGCCGTTTCCAGAGTTTGGGCGGCAATTTCTTGATTCACCTCCGCCACAGCCTGCTCTAACTCAGCCACCATCGGCTTTGTCCACTTCACCAGTAACCACCGCCAACCGACCAAAACTAGGGTAAAAATTCCCCAAATCCAGTTAATCCTCCAGGCATGAATTTGCCAACCTGCGGCGATTAACAGGAAAGTCACTATCAGGGCGATGGGCAACCCCAATACGGCTAACTGCCAGGGTTTAAGTCGAATCATGAGTTTTATTAAAGTTTAAATTATTAATTATTCAGACAGAAGAGGGTCTGGGGCGCTGCCCCATTCCTGGGGCAGCGCCCCCTTCACCCCCTACATGTATCTTGTAATTAATTGTGCCTGGCCACTCATCTAATTTTTGGCTTGATCATCGCTGCTTGAAACCTATTACAGGCATTTTCCTACAGAGGTTTTGCCAGTTCTGTAATCTCAAATCCCAGGTAGTCAGCCAGGGGAAGCTGACGGAGCAGCCCCTCCACCTGCTGCCGATCAGCAGCCCTGAAGGTCAGAAACCCGCGCTAATTGGGATCATCGGCTGCTGATGCTTTGAATTCCAATAATTTTCCCTGTCGTTTCCACTGATCAATTAGGGCCAGTTCAGCAGTAACTAGCTTTCGATAAGTTTCATCGGGGGGGCGCTGGCGATGGACAACAACAACATAACGATTTTGGATATCGTGGCCTCCACCAGGAAAATCAGCCATTTTGGGCAAGTCCAGCGGTGTTTCCTCAAAGAGGAGTTTGAGTTTGCTATCGAGTTGATCGAGATATTCAGCCCGTTGTTCGTCCGTCACCCGTACCGGTGACCAGGCTACAAATGGAGTCAAAGGCAGAAAGCCATTGAACCAGAAAATCCCATGTTGGATCGGAATCAAAATTTGATCCAGGGCTGGATTAAAACTCCATCCGTCATAGACCGTTGAGCCACCCCCCGTGGTCAGGATGACTAACCCTCGTTTTGTGGCTTTGCCCAGACCGTTTTCATAGAGCTTTGGCCCGCCATAGATCCGCCCCATGGCCAGAACCCGGTCGCACCAGCCTTTGAGGATAGCCGGCATCCCAAACCACCAGAGGGGAAAATTGAAAATTAGGGCATCACACTGTTCTAGCTTTTGCATCTCCGTCTCAATATCCGCTGCAAAGCCATTGGACTCGCTAGCATAGTTTTCTTCAACCTGTTGCTTCAGGTAATCGGCATCCCGGACAGAGGTAAAATTGCGACGGTCTGAAACCGGGTCAAAACCCAGGCCATAGAGGTCTGAGACCACAACAGTATGACCAGCACTGCAAAGTCTGTTCAGCCTGACGGCAAAGGGCAGAGGAAAAACTCTGGGGCTCATGATGGGCATGGATAATCAGAATATTCATGGCGAATAGGTGATGAGTTGCTAATAGGGTAGCCCACGGGGGGCTGAGTTTCCATAATATTGCCTCTGGAAGGATCCGGAGATTGGTGCAGCAATCTTGAGTGACTGATGAGAGTTGATCCAGCGATCGCCCGGCATCAACGGACATCAGGATAAAATCGCTGGAGAAACTGAGCTGAAACCCCAAAACCCCACAACACCCCAATCCACAGATAGATCACAGTCGCCTGGAATGCCCCCAACGCGCCACCCGGCGATCGCTGGTTTGGACTACCCGATTCACCAGATAGATCCGTCCCTGTTGAACTAACCTGCGACATAGATCTGCATCCTCCATCACCGGCAGATCAGGGTCAAACCCGCCGCAGGCAGTGAATGCTTGCGGCCGACAAAATATCACCTGATCCCCAAATAGCAATCGCAACCCGCGAAAAAACAGGTGAGGACGGAACAACAAAGGAGCATAGTAGGTTTTCAGCCAGTTGTGCAGCGAAATTCCCCAGCGGGTTGTCTGTTTCCCCGTTATCAAGGCAATAAATCCCCCCGCCACAATTCGGGCATCCAACAGGGTTTGGTGAATCACCTGAACCAGATCATCAGGAACCAGGGTATCCCCATGGACAAAACACAGCACATCCCCCGTAGCCAGGGCAGCCCCCCGATTCATCTGCACCGAACGGCGGCGAATTTCACAGGAGATCAACTTGACCGGGGCATTCATGTCCCCCTGGGCGATCGCAGCGGTGTCATCTTGACTCTGACCATCTACCACGATAATTTCCCAGGCTGGAGGGTCTAAGCGTTTCAGGTGATCCAGGGTTCGCTGCAAACCTTTGGCTTCATTCAGAGTTGGCACAATCACAGAAACACGGCAGGTTGGACAGGGTCTCATTGCGGTAGAGTAGAAACTACTGAGAGGACTGCCTTGATCTTGCCGTTTTGGTGTCCTGTAACCCACCCCTGCGCTTTGATTGTTCACCCTGATTATGAGATTGATCCAATGGAGACCTGAGTCCTGGAGCCTCAAGGTTTGGAAGTTTAAGATTTGGAGCCTTAAGATTTGGAAAGGGTTGCTGACTTTTTTTCTGGCCGGATTGTTGCTGAGCTGGACTGTGAGCTGTAGCAACTCTGGTTCTGAATCTGGTTCTAGTGCTCAACGTTCCAGCAACCCGGAAATCGAATTCTGGACGATGCAGCTCCAACCTCAATTTACCGATTATTTCAATGCTCTGATTACCCGCTTTGAGGCAGAGAATCCCGGCACCCAGGTGAAGTGGGTTGATGTCCCCTGGTCAGCCATGGAAAGTAAAATTCTGGCGGCGGTCTCAGCCAAAACAGCCCCAGATGTGGTGAATCTCAATCCCGATTTTGCCGCGTTACTAGCGGGACGAAATGCCTGGTTGAATTTGGATGCTACCATTCCGGCAGCGGACAAATCCCAATTTTTACCAAAGATCTGGCAAGCCAATCAGATCCAAACCTGCAAGGGGGAAACCTGCACCCAGAATACCTTTGGGATTCCCTGGTATCTGACGACTCAAATTACCATTATAATACTGAGCTGCTTCAGCAAGCCGGGATTAGTCAACCTCCAGCAACCTATACTGAGCTGGCCGAATTCGCCCGACAGATCAAGGACAAGACGGGAAAATACGCAACTTTCTTCTCCTTGGTGCCGGAGGATTCGGCCCAGGTGCTCCAATCCCTGGTGCAGATGGGGGTACAGTTGGTGGCTCAAGATGGCAAAGCCGCGTTTAACTCCCCGGCAGGCAAAGGGGCGTTTCAATATTGGGTTGATCTGTACCAGCAGCAACTCCTGCCCCAGGAAGTTCTGACCCAGGGGCATCGGCGGGCAATCGAACTCTATCAGGCTGGGGAATTGGCCCTGCTGGCTTCTGGCCCCCAATTTTTCCAAACCATTGCCGACAATGCCCCGGATATTGCTAAGGTCTCCGCTCCAGCCCCCCAAATTACAGGGGACACAGGCAAAAAACGGTAGCGGTGATGAATCTGGCTATTCCCCAGGGGACAGACAACCCGGATCAGGCAGTGCAATTTGCCCTGTTTGTCACAAATCCTGAGAATCAACTCAGCTTTGCCAAAGCTGCCAATGTCTTGCCTTCAACTACTAAAACCCTTCAGGATCCTTACTTCCAAGCTCCGAACGCCCCAGACGATCCAGCAGATCAGGCCCGAATCATCAGCGCCCAAGAGATGGCCCAGGCAGAAATTCTCTTGCCTGCCCTGGAGGACATCAAGCAGTTACAAAACGTGATCTACGAAAATCTGCAAGCCGCCATGTTGAATCAAAAAACTGTGGAGCAGGCGATCGCCGATGCCGAAACGGCCTGGAATCAAAGGTAATTTACTCTTGCTCAGTTCCTATCATTCTTTTGTCATTGATTTCCGTACCTCATACTCATTGATTTGGGGACTAATTAATTTCAGGGCTGATCACAGTGACCCGCCGCCGATCTACCACAAACGGCCAAAACCCCTGACGACTGAGGTTTTGCAGGGCAATGTTGGCTTCATCCAGACTATCGGTATATTTCACCAATAAATAGGACCGTTGACCATAGGATGCCAGGCCAATTTTCTGACCGGTGGCCCGTTCCACTTGAGCAGCCAGTTCAGGCTGATTCAGGTAATCCACCAGAATCGCATAGCTAATCCCTTGGGACTGGGTAGCCACTTCTGGTTGAGATTGGCCAGTGGATGGTTTGGTACTACCCAAACCCAAACTGGCGGGCGGACGAGCAGAAATCCCATCCGGAGTTGGCGGATTATCCGGTTTGACTACATAGGCTTGCAAGCCAATATTGTCTGCAATAAAATTAGCCCAGTCCTGAGCAATCAGGCGATCGCCAAATCCCCCTAACCGCGTTACCGTATCTTCCAGGTAGCGACAGACTTGACTCTCCACATCCTCAGGCAGACTGCGGCGGGCCAGATCCTGATCAGCCTCCGTCTGACTCACCACCAACACCAGGTATTCCCCTGCCCCTGGTGCCTGGCAATTAGTCTGGGCCAAGGCGGGTTGAGAGATCAATTGTGGGATTAAGTTCAGGCTGATGGCAGTGATCAACCCAGCCATGGGATTGCCCCTGAAGCCTAAACCCGTGAGAAAATTGGAGTTGAGACGCTGATGAAGAATGGGATGCCAATTAAGTTTCATAGTCTTGTCCGAAATGGTGAACTAGAGGATGAAGGATCGCGACGGTTGAACCCGATGCCTGAGCTACAAAACCTGCCCCCATAGGTTTTCTTTCCTAACCCTGATCAATCAGAGAGGCCAGGGGATCGGGAATCGTGGCTGACGGGGCCTGGAATTCTCCGGTGAGGACGAACTCCATACGTAATTTCAGCCAGGTAATCAATTGTTCATGGGTGGAAATAATAGCTGCCGCAGGCTGGGGACATTTTGCCTTGGTTTCTGCCAATTCTGGGGCATTCAAAAAGGCCGGTTGAACCACGCGCCAGAAGTCAATCGCTTTTTCCTGTTCCTGGTAATAGCGAGTACGTTCCTTGAGGACTTCATCTAGGGGCTCCTCTTCCATCAAGAACTTCTGGCTAGCGACTAAAAAATAGTAAGTTTGGATTTCCGGGGTACTGCTTGTCATGGATATGAATTCGTTAATGTCTGATTGATGTTTGATTAATATCTGATTGATATTTGGGAATGTCTAGCAGGTCATGGGCTCAATGGCCCGCAATCACCTGCTGCATTTCCCGAACCGCCCGTTCAAAGCCGACGAGTACAGCTCGACTCACTATTGTATGACCAATATTGAGTTCTTCCATCCCGGCAATGCTAGCAATTGGGTGAGTATTCCAATAGGTTAGTCCGTGGCCTGCATTTACCCGCAGTCCGCTTGATTGAGCCAATCGAGCCCCTTCGGCTAAACTAGCCAGTTCTTTGTCCTGCTGTAGACCTTTGGCTTCGGCATAGGCTCCCGTATGGAGCTCTATCCACTGGGCTTGAGCTTGGGCAGAGGCTTCAATCTGTTTAACATCGGCATCAATGAATAAACTCACAGGAATGCCAGCCCCCTGAAGTGTATCTACAACCTGAATCACTCGCTGCAATTGACCAGCAATTTCCAGGCCCCCCTCGGTGGTGACTTCTTGCCGCCGCTCCGGCACCAGGGTAACATAATCTGGCTTAATGTCTAGGGCGATCGCCACCATTTCATCGGTGGGAGCCATCTCCAGATTGAGATGGGTTCTGACGGTTTCCCGCAATAGACGGACATCCCGTTCCTGGATATGTCGTCGATCCTCCCGCAGATGCACCGTAATCCCATCTGCCCCCGCTAACTCCGCCAGCACGGCGGCAGCTACCGGATCAGGTTCTATGTTACGACGAGCCTGGCGGATCGTAGCCACATGGTCAATGTTCACCCCTAAAGTTGCCAATTTTCCCTCCTTAAATCTCCAGTGAAAATTGCTATAGTCATCTTACTGCAATTGAATCAAGCCCAACATTCCCCATCTATGCAAATGCGTCATGGGGGTGAGAAATCTTGCTGGTCAGGACTCAAAAGCAATATAGCGATTCCTAATCACATGAGGTTAAGTTGGGTTAGAGTGGAGACTAACGCCCCACCCTAACACTTTGGGATTAACACCCAAATGAATACCCAAGGATCGTCTACGCCACTTGACGAACCTTAAACTGACACGAAGTCGTCACCGTTGATCAGACCTGCATCCACGTCCCTCAGGGTTGCAAGGAGTTCATCTGTTCCATTCAATCGAATCAGGGTTGCACTGCCCTCCTGAACAATAGACAGGCGTTCAAACGTCAGCCCTTGACGCAGACTCAGTCGATCAACCCCATCTTCAAAGTCCAGGATCAAATCATTGTCTTTGGCCAGAACAAACGTATCCTGACCCCTACCGCCCGTCAAAGTGTCAATATCAACATCTCCACTCAACCAATCATTGCCACTGCCCCCAATCAGAACATCCTCGGCTTTGCCGCCCAACAGGCTATCATTGCCAGCACCTCCATGCAGGGTATCAGTGCCTAAATTACCGAATGACAAGTCATCTTCTGCGCCGCCATATAGGATATCGTTGTCTTTGCCGCCAAACAAATTGTCAACTCCTGGCCCCCCTTCAAGATAGTCATCACCAGCATTCCCATAGAGCCGATCATTCCCTGCTCCCCCCGCCAGACTATCGTTGTCAAAACCGCCAAAAATGGTGTCATCTCCCCCATCCCCCAGAACGAGGTCAGCATCAACATTGCCAAACAGCAAGTCGTTGCCGTCCCCCCACTGATGCTATCGGCACCGCGATCG
>JAAURB010000038.1 GCA_012033335.1 Oscillatoriales cyanobacterium RM2_1_1 | reverse complement strand
TACGATTGAGTGTCATTTTTCGCAAGGTCACTAATGGCTTCCGCTCCGACTGGGGGCGGGATCTATTCGCTGACGTTCGTTCCATTGTCAATACCGGAAAGCGTCAGGGTCTCTCCGCTTTTCAAGCTATTTCGGCTGCTTTGAATCCTGCCAAATCCCTATTCTCTCTAAGTTGAGCAATTACTTGACAGTAACCAGTATTCCGATGAGCATTACCCTGGATGATTTAGCGCCAGGAAACTATGCGATCGCCATTTTTCAAGATTTAAATGGAGACAGCATTTTGAATCGAAATCCCCTGGGAATCCCAACTGAGCCATTTGGATTCTCTCAAAATCCCCGAATTGTTGTGGCTCCACCTAAATTTGTTGCGTCAGCGGTACTTGTGGTTGAGGCGGAAACCAATGTAAACATTCGACTGAAAAATCTACTGAGAGGTTAGGGCCCAGGAATCCATGGTTTGGGATCGGTGAAGAAAACTAATCTTGATAAACTAATCTTTATAAAGTTGCTCAATCAGCCAGATTGAACCAACAATTCCGACAAAATGAGCCACAGCGGCGTGAATATTGCCCAAAACGATGAAGAGATCTAAGGGCTGAACTAAGTTCCGTAAATTAACCGCTGGATTGTAAAAGCTGGTTGGCTGAGATAGGATTTTCCCAGTAAAATTCCCCCAATCATCTCAGAGGCAATCAGGGTTAGGGTCATCCCCACCAGATTTGCCACCAAAGTAATCCGCATCTGTTTGAGGGTATCAGCTCGACTGGGATAGGCACTCGCATCAACCTTAAGCTTGCGGCCCAAGCGAGTATTATAAAACGCTCGAAAGGTACTGAATCCCAACACTAGCAACCCCAGGATCGCCAGGATCAATCCCCCACCGATACCAGCGTTGCTAGCATTGACTGTCTCCTGGCTGACGATCAGAGTAGCAAATAGCAAAATGATCGTAGAGACCACCACCAACACTAACTGAATCCAGAAACAAATCCAGCCCGTTCGCTTCAGAACAGAGGCAAACCGCGATCGCCGTGCTGAAGAAACCAAAGATGATTCAGACTGACTCGACATAATTTCTCAAGGGGTAAGAAATCAAACTGACAGGATAAACTATAGCAGTCCAGTTCAGATTTTCAGCAATTCCCGCCACATTCCATCTAGATCGTTCATTTTTCTTAAAAAAATGGGGGGTGATGCCCCCTTTTTGATGGCTCAACCGTCCCAAGACTTGCCGCCCCTTTCTCAAACCCAAGGTCATATCAACTCTTAAAATTGGCATGACACAAAACCCAGAACATACCGCAGAGCAATGTGTTCCAGGTTCCTATCTGTAGCGATACTAAAGAGAACGGGCATCAGCACCGCTGGGGACTCACTGATCACGTCAAATTCAATGCCAACCGTCTCAATGTCACGTTAGATGGATCCCAACATTCGATGCAAACTGTATATATTCAGGTTATTCCGTGAAAACACTGGTCATTGATCAAATCTATCGATAGAATGAACTGGGACTCTTTACGTTCGCAGCACTTTACAACTCGGGTTCTTCGTTTTTGATTGAGTTCAAGCTACAGGTTCAGAATTGAAGTTCAGAATTTATTGGGGCTATACATGACTTTGAGTCAGACGAATACTAACCTGAAGAAATCTCGCGTCTGGACAGTGGCACATGTTGCTGTATTAGTAGTCACGTTGGGAAGCATTGTTGGGGCAGTCTTAGCAGTTGGATACGGAGGTTTGCAGTTCTTTAGATGGGCAACTTCTCCTCGGGCAGTTTCCCCCACTTCGATTCCCTGGATTACCAGCGAAAGAGATTGCCAGCGCTCCAATCGCGCCTGGAAGGATGGCCAATGCTGGGATGCCCAGCATGACTATCATTTTTAACTTTTGAGGGGTTCGGGGATTTGTTCTAAATTTCCCCCACCACAACCTTCTCACCCTTGGGCTCGAGGGGAGCACTTTCAGGACTAACCGTGACAAACAGCCCTTGAGCCTTAACCCCTTTGGGCGGAACTTCGGCGGGATTGAGTTCAACGAAAACTCGACCCTGATCATCCGTATTGAACTCGCCGCAAAAGATCACCTGGCCATTCTCCAGGGTCAGCCACATCCGGTAAATCTGGTCGGCAGGTAAGGGTGGCAAATTCCCTAGGGAAACGATTACCTCCTGCCATTGGCCGGCGGTGAATAGTAGGGTACCAGTTGCCGGGGAATTGTTGGTTCCTGCCAAAGAAATCAGCCGACTTTTGGGTTGTTGGAGAATCTCAGCCACTTTTTCCAGATTCCCCTCCCGGACAGAACTGAGTTGCTGGCGCAGTTGCAAATTATCAATTCCCAATAACAAGGCAGCCAGGGCCGCAATTCCTACCAATATTCGACTCCAGGCAATTTGTCTGGCTTCTGGCTGTTGGCGGGGAAAACCGGGGGCAATTGGAACTGTCGATTGAGGTGTCCCTTCAGGTGCCGTCTCCGTTGTACCCTGATAAGCCGCCAGAATTTTCTGCTGCAAGCCCGGGGGAGGCGCAATCCTGGGTAAAGCCTGGGGCAAGAATTCCAGACTGATCTGCAAAGCTCGAACTTCCTGCTGAAAGTTGGGGTCATTTTCCAGGAGTTGTTCAGCTTGATTGACCTCTTCTATATCCAGATCGCCCAAAACATATCCGGCTGCAAGTTCCTGTTGCAATTCTGATAATGGCTGTGGCATAGTCCCTTCCTTCATGCGATCGCACCCCCGAGCAGTTTTCGCAATTTCAGCAAACCCTGGCGAGCGTTGGTTTTTACCGTACCCAGGGGCACTTCAAGCTGACGAGAGATTTCAGCATGACTGATTCCATGATAAAAGTTCATTTCTAATATTTGACGTTGACGGTCTGAAAGTTGGCTCAAGGCGGCTCTAACGGTTTGTTCCTGCTCGGCTTGAGAGGCTTGTTCCAGGGGGGTGAGGGAGCTAAATTCCTCAGGTGTATTAGTTTGCAGACGTTCCAGGGTACGTTGACGGCTGTTAGAACTTTTGAGCTTGTTCAGGGCTCGGGATCGAGTCATTACACACAGGTAAGTGCTGAGGGCGGCCCGCTCTGGATCAAACTGTTCCTGCTTCCAAAAGTTGAGAAAAATATCCTGGGTCAAGTCCTCTGCTTCGCTGGATTGATTGAGAACCTTCAGGGCCAGGGAATAGACTAACCCGCTGTAGCGATCATAAAGAATACTGAGGGCTTGTGGATGTCCAGCTCTCAACTGCTGAACCAACTGAGCATCAGAGGTATTGGTAGAAATAGAAGCCATGAATCACAGAGTTTGGATGGTGATTATTACTTTTCGCTTAACTGTCAAACACCCAGCCCCTGCTAAAAACCCATTCGTGATTGCTGCATGATTTAGAGCTTACTGAAACAGATGACAGTTAACCGTTAAGTTTTGATAAAGTTCCGCTTGAAAGATTCCTATTACCAATCAATAGCCCCTGCTAGGACAGTCAGGACAGGGAGATTTTTGCCAGGTAAAATCGGTTACTCCTTAATCTATAATTCCTAGCAAAAGTCCTCCGGTAAAGGAGGACATTGTTTAAGCCGGTTACTCAACGAATCAAATTAACGAGTCAGATGAACCAATCAACTAAACGGTCAGAGCACGGTCAGAGTGACGCACTGAAGACAAGTTGATTCCTGATTGACTGACACATCTTGTGGATGATTGTCCGAACCACCCTCACCCTAGCCCTCTCCCTCAAATCTGACCCAATCTCAAATCTGATCCTAGATCAGACTGAAATTATTCTCTGAGAATAGGGCTTGATTCCCAACATGGGTCTGGTCGATTAGATTGCCCAATACATTGATTTTGCCCCCATCCCCCAAGTCCTCAGAGTAAACCAGGCGGCTAATACCCAAGGTGCTGTTGAAGTAAACAAACGCCCCTTTATCAGACGTGATCGCCTCGTTGGCCGCGATCGCCTCAGCCGCCAGTCCCGCGTTAGCAAAGGCTCCTTCCAGGACGATCACATTAGCATTTTGAGTAATCTGATCAATCTCACCCTTTTGGAACTGAATGGTTTTGATCCCCAGATCCCTGGAGTCAAGGGCAAACTGATCCTTCCCAATCTCAAAATCCGTGAGAATATCCGGGGTTCCCAGGGCATTCTGGTCAAAGGCAAATTGGTCAGCCCCGTCTCCCCCGGTCAAGGTATCAACCCCAGCGCCGCCATTCAGGGTATCTTTCCCAGCATCACCCCTGAGGACATCGGCCCCAAAACCACCCAGTAACCAATCCTTACCCCCACCCCCTTCGGCTTCAACTGGAGTCTGGGACTTGCTGGCATTCAGGGTGTCATTGCCTTGTTCACCGGAGAATTTTACCTGTTTGACATCAGTGGCACTCAAGTCCTTGACCGTGAAACTGTCATCGCCCCCTTCCCCCGACACCTCAAATTTCTCAGAAGTATCGACAGTGAGCTTGAACGGCACCAGGTTGACCCGTTTGAAGATGGCATTGGAACCCGATTGTTGCAGGACGAATTCATCTCCTTGGGCAACGGAACCTTCCACTTCGACCACATCGTAGCCCTCGTTGCCACTGATGCGATCGCTGCCATCGCCGTCATCCCATCCCAGGGTATCGTTGCCGTCTCCCCCGATCATGATGTCATTGCCCTTTTCCCCTTCAATGTCATCATTGCCGCTTCCGCCCACCAAGGTATCTTTGGCGCTTCCGCCAGTCAGTTGATCATCCCCAGCCCCACCGTCGGCTTCGATCACCGTTGAGGTTTTGGAGCCATCGAGGGTATCATTGCCCTCTCCCCCGGAGACTTGTACCCGTTTGACATCAGTAGCACTCAAGTCCTTGACGGTGAAACTGTCATCGCCCCCTTCCCCGGAGACATTAAAGGTCTCAGAGGTATCGACGGTGAGCTTGAACGGTACCAGGTTAACTCGCTTGAAAATGGCATTGGCACCCGACTGTTGCAGGGTAAATTCATCCCCTTGAGCCAGGGAACCCTGAACCCCCACGACATCTTTGCCAGCATCCCCACTGATGCGATCGCTGCCATCCCCGTCAGCCCAGACTAGGGTATCATTTCCAGCCCCTCCAGTCATAAGGTCATTGCCTTTGAATCCGACAACTAGGTCATTTCCTGAGCCCCCCGCCAGGGTATCATTGGCGGTGCCACCAACTAAGAAATCATCCCCTGCGCCCCCATCGGCTTCGATCACCGTTGAAGTTTTTGCGCCATTCAGGGTGTCGTTCCCCTTGTCCCCAGAGAATTCTACGTTTTGCACATCAGTTGCACTCAGGTCTTCCACCGTAAAGCGGTCATCTCCCCCTTCTCCTTCCACTTCAAAGGTCTCAGAGGTATCAACCGTAAGCTTGAACGGCACCAAGTTCAGCCGATCAAAGATTGCATTGTGCCCGGACTGTTTCAGGAGAAAGTCATCGCCTTGGGCAATGGAGCCTTCGACTTCGACCACATCCTGACCGGTATCTCCACTGATGCGATCGCTGCCATCCCCATCTTCCCATTCCAGAGTGTCATTGCCTTCACCTCCGATCATGGTGTCATTGCCCTTATTGCCCTCAACGGAGTCGTTGCCTTTCCCCCCGTCCAGGGTGTCGTCCCCCAGACGACCTTCAAGAACATCTGCTCCCCTCAAACCTAGAATCAAATCGTTATTGTCAGTGCCCTTGAGGTTGTCGCTGCCATTGGTACCGGTGATTGTGTTAGGTTGAACCATGATGAAATTGCTCCTTGAGTTTCAGAGAAAATCGTTGAACTAATCCGGTGGATTACCAGTAAACCAAATCAATCAACTGAACCCTTGAATCATCAATTAATAACCAATTCAGGATTCATTCAGACTGATTTCAAGCCAGACAAAACCTGCCGCCATCAGAGATACTGACCGGATAAAAGTCATTAATTCGCCGTTCAATTCATTCCCACAGCGGCTGGTTTAATGCCGGAGCCAGGGGTTGAGAATTCCTAAAAGAATTACTCTTAATTTCTTGGCTCTGTTAGTAATACAGCAGCTAGGGATAATTGGATTTAGATTTCTCAAAAACTTTTTTAGGACTACGATTTTCCCTTGAGTCTCATCGGAGAAGTCTGACTTGAAGCTGGTTGATCATAATCCGGTGGAGGAGCCCGAGTCCGGGAAGCCTCTTCACCTTGAGCCCTATCGCGACCCCAATGAACCTGTTCTCAACTTTTCTGCAGATCGATTTATTTGGATTTTTGAGGCGGAGTTCCCCGGAACTCCTTATAATGGCTAAAGAAAGTAACAAAAATCAATAATATTATTCCCTATGAGCCGGATTGAAACTCGCACCGAACCTATGGTGATCAACATGGGGCCCCATCATCCCTCAATGCACGGGGTACTGCGGTTGATTGTCACCCTGGATGGAGAGGATGTCGTGGACTGTGAGCCTGTTCTGGGCTATCTTCATCGCGGTATGGAGAAGATTGCTGAGAGCCGGACAAATGTGATGTACGTTCCCTACGTTAGCCGCTGGGACTACGCAGCGGGAATGTTCAATGAAGCCGTTACGGTAAATGCCCCCGAGCAACTTGCAGACATTAAGGTACCCAAACGAGCTCAACATATCCGGGTGATTATGCTGGAGCTCAACCGGATTGCCAACCATCTCCTGTGGCTTGGGCCATTTCTAGCTGACACCGGAGCCCAAACGCCATTTTTCTACACGATGCGCGATCGCGAGTTAATTCTGGATCTGTGGGAAGCGGCAACTGGCTATCGCATGGTAAACAATAACTATTTCCGCATCGGGGGTGTGGCAGCGGATTTGCCCTATGGCTGGATAGACAAGTGCCATGACTTTTGCAACTACTTCGATCCAAAAGTTGATGAATACGAAAAACTGATCACAGATAACCCTATTTTCCGCCGTCGGGTTGAAGGCTTAGGGGTGATCACCCGAGAGCAGGCAATCAATTGGGGATTGTCCGGGCCGATGTTACGGGCTTCTGGGGTGAAATGGGATCTGCGGAAAGTCGATCACTACGAATGCTACGACGATTTTGATTGGGACGTTCAATGGGAGACGACAGGAGATTGTCTGGCCCGGTATTTTGTCCGAATTCGCGAAATGCGAGAATCGGTTAAGATCCTTCGACAGGCCCTTGATGCAATTCCCGGTGGGCCCTATGAAAATCTGGAAGCCAAGCGGATTGCCAGTGGCCCCAAGTCAGAATGGAATGGCTTTGATTATCAGTTTATTGGCAAGAAAATTGCCCCCACCTTTAAAATCCCTGCCGGAGAGCATTATGTCCGGGTTGAGAGTGGTAAGGGGGAACTGGGAATTTACATTGTTGGCGATGACAATGTTTTTCCTTGGCGATTCAAGATTCGGGCGGCTGATTTCAATAACCTGCAAATTTTGCCCGAATTAGTCAAGGGTCAAAAGGTGGCTGATGTGGTGGTGATTCTGGGCAGTATTGATATCATCATGGGTTCAGTTGACCGTTAGTACCGTAGGGGCTAGATTATTGTAGGGGCTGGTACTGCAGGGACTGGGTTACCCAGCCCCTATTTTATATCTGATCAGACATCTGAGCCGGATTTACAATTCCGTAATTACACTTAAAAGCCGACCCAAACCATTTTTGGGTCGGCTTTTTGGGAAGCAAGTTACAGATCTCAACCCAACCTTCACAGGTCTGAAATTTGCCATGCTGAAATTTGTCAATCCGAACCAGATTTCAAGATTACTAATAACCAAAACCAATAGATAGCTGCACCCTGAAGTTATTTTTCGCTGACTTTGTTGCCAATTGGTTGCTAAATTGCGAGCTGATCGCTGAGCTTGACTTGCCCGTGAATATCCAAAATCGTCACCTTCTGAAATTCCTCAGAAAGTCCTGAGACTCCCACTTGACTGACTGAAGGATTTTGATTAAAGCCCTTGGAATCAAGGCTCTACCATCACTAGGGTTCCCATCTCTACCTGCTCAAAGAGGGCAACAATATCCTCATTTCGCATTCTGACGCAGCCGTGGGAAGCGGCGCGCCCAATCGAGTTGATGGTGGGGGTTCCATGAAAGCCAATGGTATCTTTGCCATCTGTCCAGAATCCAATCCAGCGAAGCCCCAAAGCACTATTGGGGCCAGGGGACATGACCTCTCCAGTCCAGGGATTTTGCCAGGATGGATTGACAATTTTCTGGATGACTTTGAAGCTTCCGGTTGGAGTTTCCCAGCCAGCTTTACCAATCGCAACTGGATAGCTGACAATGGCTTGATTTCCTCGATACAGATACACCCGTCGCTCCCCCAGTCTGAGAATCAAACGAGTTTGTACCTGCTGACTGGGCAGGAAAATCGATGGATCATCTAGGGAGGGCAGGGAAGGATTTAGCCATTCTGCGGGAATAATCGCCGCTCCTGTGGTAGTCGCCTGACGAAGATTCTCTGAAACAGACACGGGTGTAGATCCCAGAACTTGAGCCTGACTCAGACCCAACATGGCGATCGCACCCATACAACCCCCTAGCACACGCTGCATTAAACCTCGGTCTTGAGACATTCTAGACTCCTCACGGTACATTAGGTGCTCCTGAATAAAAATGACTAGAGTGAGAGCCAGCAGTTCCTTGAAACTTCAAGTTTGAGCCTTTAAGTTTGAGCTTTTAAGTGGGCAACCTAAAGTTTTTGCTCAAAGTAAAAACAGCTTGAGGGTTTCAACCCCTTCATCAGCCCTATTCAGAAGATATTCAGTGTTATTTCCCCTTCAAGTTCTCCAGGGCAGTTTCCGCATTTTTTACGCCTTCAGTATTACCTTTTTCCTGATAGAGTTTCAAGGCCGTTTCAAAGGCTGCTCGGGCCTGGGATTCTCGCCCCCCCCGACCCTGCAAGGCCAGACCCAAGTTGTAGTAACCAGACGGCTCATTGGGGGCTTGTTCGACCACCCGGCGATAGCTGATGATTGCTCCCAAATAGTCTTCCTGTTGCAATTGAATGCTGCCAATGGCCGCATTAGCCTCTGCCAGATTGGGTTGCAGGCTCAGAGCTCGTTTGTAGGCAATGAGCGCCCCTTCCGGGTTGTCTTCTGCCCGTAGCACTTCCCCAATCTGAAACTGAATCTCTCCTTCCCGGGGAGCCAGGGCAGCGGCCCGTTCAAAGGCGGCAATACTACCCGGGCGATCGCCTGCTTTCATCAGGGCGGCCCCCAGTTTGATTTGAATACTGGCTTCATTGGGAGCCAAGGCGGCGGCTTGTTTGAGGACTTGAACAGCTTGGGTGGCATTGTCCTGCTTTAACAGAGCCATTCCCAGAGACGCATAAGCCTGCCAGTTTTTGGGATCAGAAGCAATGACAGATCGGTAGACCTGAGCTGCATTGGCATAGTCTCCCTGGTGAAATAAGCTGACTCCCAGACCCAGGTAAGCATTGAGATTATCGGGCTGGAGTCCGACCGCTTTTCGATAAGCCTCAGCCGCCCCAGCAAAATCCTCTGTCCGGGCCAAGGCATAGCCTAGTCCATACTGAAAAGCTGCATTTTTAGGGTCGAGTACCAGGGCATCCCGGTAAAACTTGGCAGCCATCTGATAGTTTCCCCGTAGCCCTTCTAGATAGGCAATACCTGAGAAAATCATCGGATTGCTAGGATCTAACCCCGCTGCTTCGATATAGACCAGAATGGCGTTGTCGATTTGACCAGCATCAACCAGCTTTCGGCCTCGCTCTAACAGGTCATTGAGTTTGGGATTGTTCTGGGGTGTGGCTTGAGCGAATAACTCAGCAGAAACGGCTATCTGCGGGGCGATCGCCCCTAAAGCTACAGCCATTGAAATACTTCCGAGCAAACTTCCGAGCAAACATCGAGTGAGTGGGTTCACGGCCTTATGGAGGTAAGAAATAATAAAATCCCGTCAGGACATTTCTGCCGGTGACAGAGACCTGATACATGTAGACTAATGTTGATAATAAAACAGTTCCAATTGTTCTGCTGCGAATCCGGCAAAAACTCAGGAGAAACCCAGAGGGTTGCTGTAACCTGAACTTCACCCAGGCTTTCGATAGGGTTTTCGATGGCGTTGAGAGTTGGATTTTCAAGTCAATCTTGAGCCGATCCAATTCTAGACACTAAGCATCTAGACACTAAGCAGGTGGTTGTAATTAATTGTTAAGTTGTAATTAATTGTTAAGTTGTAATTAATTGTTAAGTTGTAATTAATTGTTAAGTTGTAATTAATTGTTAAGTTGTAATTAATTGTTAAGTTGTAATTAATTGTTAAATGGAAGGGGGTCTGGGGCTTCGCCCCAAGAAGGGAGCACTGCCCCCTTCACCTCCCAACAATCTTTTAATTAATTGCGTCAAGCTACTTATAGCAATCCTATCTCATTCATGAAAAAGATTAGACAGGGGTTTGGGGACTTCATCCCCAACAAGGGGACAACACCCCCTTCAACCCCTTTTCACAAATAATTAATTTGTTAATTATGTTAATTAATTTGTGATTGCTATGTTAGACCCTATCTAGACACCAGAAGATTCATGGACAATCTGCAAGACTTACCTCATGACTTGCCCGTACCCATAGACGATGGAGCTTGCAATCACCTATCAGGCCAATTCTTGCCCGCCATTGTCTTGAGTTCAACTCAGGGTAGAAGTGTTGACCTATCAGCCATTCCAGGTCAGGTGGTGATTTACTGTTACCCGATGACGGGTCAACCGGGTGTTCCTCTCCCCAGTGGTTGGGACGAAATTCCCGGGGCTAGAGGATGTACACCTCAATCCTGTAGTTTTCGGGATCATCATCAGGAATTGAGCCAGCTCAAAACCCAGGTTTTTGGTCTGAGCACCCAGAGTTCTGAATATCAGAAGGAAGCAGTAGAGCGGCTCCACTTACCCTTTGAGCTTTTAAGTGATCAGGACTTACGCGTTGCTAAAGCATTAAAGTTGCCACTGTTTGAGACAGGCGGCAAACAATTAATTCAACGGGTTACTCTGGTTGTCAGAGCCGGGAAGATTGTGCAGGTTTTCTATCCTGTCTTTCCACCGGATCGCAATGCTGGGGACGTTTTGAACTGGCTCAAGAGTCATTGAAAGTCAACTAGTCAGCATAGACTAGATCCGTTGTGACCCGCAGGGGAAATAAGGCGTATTCTTCCATAGAGTTCCACAGAAATGCTCGTAGGGTACGATGACGGAAATTTGGGGCCAGGGTGAATTGGACTCGGGCATCAGTTTCTGCTAACCGGTAGGCATGTTTATCACAGGCACATCCATGTTCAACAAACAGACCGTATTGGCTTGTGATTGCATCTACTGCCCGTCGCATCATCGACACATTCAAGCCATGGTTAGCACTGTCTAATTCACGGGCAACTTTTTGATCGCCCTGGCGCAAGGAGGCCGGTAAAAAAATGTCTTCTCGTTCTAAAGGGTGCAGAATTGCCCAGTATAGAAAGCTGGAAACTTCATACTGAAATTCACTAAACAGGGCTTGAGTTGCCAACACTAACTTCTCAGCCCATTCTGTTTGAGGATGTTGTTCAGCCCGCCAGAACATGACCTCAAAGTCTGGATAGGCAGTTTTTAAGAAGGATTTTCCATAGGCATCAACGGTTTCTACCACAAAGGATGGATCATAGGTCACCGTTTGTCGTAGAAAATCCTGAGCCAGAGCAGCATAGCGTTCGGCATCCTTTGTATGACCGTTGGCTAGTACCTGTTGCCAGCTCTGGGGTAGGGAGGCTGAGGGTTTGTGAATCGCTTGTACCATGTTTCGCTTTGATTGGGAGAAAAACAACGGTATAAATCTTAAACCATAAAGTCCTCAAGGGGTTAGGGTTTTTGGGGAACAGATTTGGAACTCAGGTTCAATGGATGGGGTAGACGTTTTGTTAATGGGACTCCACTAGATCTGCTGGTTGAGGGATTAAACGGCCATCTTCCATATAGACAATCCGATCCGCAATATCTAGAATCCGATTGTCGTGGGTGACCAGAAGAATGGTACAGCCCTGTTTCTTAGCCAGATTGTGCATGATATCTACTACATCTCGCCCGCTTTTGCTATCGAGGGCGGCGGTCGGTTCGTCGGCTAGAAGCAACTGAGGATGACGCACCAGGGCCCGGGCGATCGCCACCCGTTGCTTTTGTCCCCCAGAAAGGTTATCTGGGTAATGGTTTATACGCTGCTCCAGGCCCACCTGTTTCAGTATGTCAGCGGCCATCTGATTCATTTCAGCGGCAGAATACTGGGAATAGAGTTCCAATCCCATCCGCACATTTTGCAGGGCGGTGAGGCTCTCATGGAGATTGTGGGCCTGAAAAATATAGCCCGCCTGCCGACGCACCTGCAGTAAGATTTCTGGAGGGGCATCACAGAGTTCCTGCCCGAGAAACTGCAAACTCCCGGAGTGGACAGATCGCAATCCCCCAATCAATGTCAGTAGGGTTGTTTTCCCGGAACCCGACGGCCCGGTCATAATCACAATTTCCCCCGCATTAATTTCCAGGTTCAGGTCATAGAGCACTTGTTTGCCCTGTTCCCCCCGACCAAAGTAATGATTCAAATGAGCCATGACGATCACCGGATTGGCCTTGACATCCCCAGAATTGAACGGTTCAGGCCAATCTTTGGGTACACCTTCAGGGGTTAACATATCAAAATTCCCAGGGGAACCGCTTTGAGCAACGGGTAAAGAATTCATCAGACTCTCCTAAAACAGTTTTTTTAGCCAGGGAACTTGCCCTCTACCCAACCTTGAATCCTAAAACATATCGGCGGGATCGGCGGATTGGAGCTTGCGGGTGGCGATCGCCCCGGACAACATACACATGATCACGGTCAGCAGGAAAACCGTTATGGCCCGAGCAACAGTCATATAAATTGGTAGGGAGGTGGCTTTAGCCGCGAAGAAATACAACCCGATGGGCAAAATTGTGCCCGGAATAAATCCTAACAAGGCCAGAATAATCGCCTCTTCAAACACCACCCCCAGCAAATAGGTCTGACGATAGCCCATAGCCTTGAACGTGGCGTATTCCTTGAGGTGGGCATTGACATCCGTTGACAACACCTGATAGACAATCACCACCCCGACGACAAAGGCCATTCCAGCCCCTAGGGAGAAGATGAAACCGATAGGACTCTCCTTCTGCCAGTACTGTTTCTCGTCCTCAATAAATTTGGCCATGGTCACCACGTCCACATCCTCCGGCAGATGGGCTCTCAAGGCCGCCACCACCTGATCGGGATCAGCCTCCGGCTCCAGGTTGATCAATCCCAGACTCAAACTTCCCGGATCTCGCCGGGGAAAGAACCGCAGAAAATTTTGATCGCTGGTGATCAGGAGCCCGTCCGTCCCAAACGATGCCCCAAGGGAATACAAGCCCCGAATTGAGATCGTGCGGTTTTCAGTTTCAGTCTCCACCCACTTTCCCTGGGACACCTGAGCAAAGGTTTGGTCATAGTCCCCCCTGGCTTTGCGATCAAACAAAACCACCTCAGGTAGCTTGACCTTGTCCAACTGCTGGTTCATTTCCGGAATATTGAACGCTGGATGGTCAGGGTCAAATCCCATCACCTGAAGCTGAGTATCCTGACGGGTTTCAGGATTCTTCCAGGTGAGGGTTCCGGAATAGAGACCTTGGGCAGAGGCCACTCCAGGAATATCCTTAGCTTGATAGAGTCGTCGGCGGGCGAAGGTCGAGAGATTCTGAGTATTCTTGGCTTTGGGACTGACCAGCACTACGTCAGCATCCAGGTTTGCTCGGATTCTGGTGTTGCTCTCAAACAGGGCACCCTGGAAGCCCAATTGCATGAAAATTAAAACATCGGCAAAGGCAATTCCAGCCAGGGCCACGAACAATCGACCTTTATGACGACTCAGTTGCAACCAACCGAGGGGAGTACGCCGCTGCAATTGTTGCGTCCAGTTCACAGTTCGATTTATGGGTTGATTTACAGGTTGATTCATAGGTTGATTAATGGCTTGACTCATAGTTCAATCTTGACCTCCACTTGCAAGTTGGTGAATTGAGCCGCCTGCTGACTGGAGGCTGGATCCAGCGGAATATGGACTTCAACAACCCGGGCATCAATGTTCTGGCTGGGATCGGTGTTAACCACGGTCTGGCGCTGAACCTGGTTATCAATCCGCTCCACAGTTCCCCGTAGAGTTTGGGGCAGGGCTTCACTGGTCACCTCAGCCGTCTGCCCAAGCTGAACTTGATGAATATCGCTCTGGTAGACCTCGGCCACGGCATACATTTGCTGAGTCTGGCCCAACTCGACAATTCCCGCTGAATCAATCGCTTCCCCCGCCCGGGTATGAATGGCCAGCACCACCCCGTCCTGGGGAGAACGGACAGAAGCCTGGTCTAGATCCGCTTGGGCCTGTTGAGCAGCGGCCCTGGCTCGATCTACCTCGGCCTGGGCAAGCTGCACATCTACAGGACGTACCTCAGCAATGCTATCGAGTTGGGAGGCGGCTTCCCTAACCTGTTGAGCCCCAGTACGGCGAATGCGCTCGAGATTAGCCTCGGCTTCCTGAAGGTGCTGGGTTAGGGTGCTATTAATTTTCTCTAAGTTGGCTTGGGCTTCAGCAATCTGTTCCTGGGCCGTGTGATTGATCCGTTCCAGATTAGCTTGGGCTTCAGCTACTTGTTCACGGCTGGTGTCTAGACTGAGGCGCTTGGTATCGAAGAGGGATTGGGACACGGCCCCGGAGTTGGAGAGCTGACGATAGCGCTCGTATTCAGCTTCAGCATTTGTTGCCTCAGCCTCAAGTCTGCTGATAGCGGCAGTTTGGCTGGCTCGATCCCCCTGCCACTGGGCCTTAATTCGGTCGATTGTGGCAATTTGAGCCGCTCTTTCAGTTTTCTGCTGGGCTTCCAGGCGATTAATAGTGGCGATCTGGGCAGCTTCTTCGCCTTGCCACTGGGCTTCAAGCTGATTAACCTTGGCGGATTGGGCCGCAATGTCCCCTGATTTGGCCCCGGCTTTAACCTGATCCAAACTAGTCTGGGCAACTCGAACATCTTCTTGGGCTTTGGCCAATGCGGCTTGGAGGCGATCGCGGTTATCGAGAATGGCGATCGTCTGTCCCGTTTGCACCCGATCTCCTTCCTTTACCAGTAATTGCTGAATCCGATTTTCCTGGGTGGAGGTCGAAGCCGTCAGTTTGATGATGTCTCCGGTTGGCTCCAATCGCCCCAAAGCTGTCACCGTTTTCAGGGTGGGAATGACGGCTGTGTCAGCCGGGGTAGAAGGGGTGAGGGATGGGGATCTAGATTGCAGATAGACCGCTACACCGCCCAGCCCCAAACAAATAGCACCCAATAAAGCCAATCCTCGGCGGGGAAAGGTTTCAGGAATTTTGAGCCTGGATGGGACTGCGTTGTGCATGGTGAGGACTCCTGGAATTAGAAAGTTGGATGGGGGCGGGGACAAGATTAATAATTGACAAAAATCAAACTAAACTGTTTGGTAGCTATACTAAACAGTTTAGTTAAACTAAAATAGAATGTCAACTCATCCCGGAGAACGTTATGACCCCCCCCGATCTACCTCTCTCACCTTCCTCTAGTCGTCGCAGAGCTGCTGATAAAGCAGAGAGCATTCTCCAGGGGGCCATGCAGGAATTTCTTGCCTATGGCTATGCCGCCGCTAGCATGGATCGGATTGCCAGCGTTGCCGGGGTCTCTAAACCCACCCTGTATAGCTACTTTCAGGACAAAGAAGGGTTATTTACAGCCCTGATTAATTATTTAACTGAGGGAAAAGCAGAAATTGGAGTTGACCCCGCTCTATTTCAACTCCCCCTTCCAGATGGTTTAAAACAGATAGCCACAAATGTCTTGGATAATTTCTCCAGGGAGAAACCTCTCTTGACTTTGATGCGAGTCATGATTGGTGAGTCCGGGCGGTTTCCAGCACTGGCCCAAACTTTTGTCCGCAATATTGAAAAGCCTGTTTTAGAAAAAATTACTCAACTGTTTGCCCAGCATTCCGATAGCCATGCTACGGATCCCGAGATTATGGCTCGGATGTTTATGGGGAGCATCATCCATTATGTGATTACCCAGGAAGTGCTTCACGGTCGAGATCTCCTGCCAATGGAGCGATCTCGCTATATTGACGGTCTGATCAAGGCCATGATCCAAGCCGTTTCACAGAACTCCAACGTTGCTCCTGAAGAGTGAGAGCCGATGGAAGTTCTCTCAATTTCTCCAGCGTCGGCGAGAGCCAGAACGGGGAGACAGATCCAATTTCTCCGCAGAGCCTCTAGAATCCGGATCTTCCGTGGAGTCCTCCCTGAAACTATTCTCTTCGGGAAGAGTCTGTTCCAGATTAAAATCAGGACTGGCAGTTTTTTCCAGCCAGTCCTGGCCCAATTGAATGGTTACGTCTGATTGGAGATTTCCGGTGCTCTCCACCACCACCTTGCCCAATCCCAAAGCCCGCTTGACATTCTCAGCCACTTCAGTATCCCCATCTTGAGCCACAATCCGGGTTACCTTCAGGGGTTCAGTCCAGGGTTTAGCAATATCAACATTCCAAAATCCCCCCTGGTTCAATTGCACCACCAGACTATCGACAGCGCTGGAATCATCGGTGCTGTCTTGAATGGAAATTTTCAAATCCCGAGGATCGATCTGTTCAAACCGCCAGGAATCATAACCAAAACCAAAATGCTTGGCCATCATGGTATCCAGGCGACTATAGTCAGGTAACCAATAGCTGGCATTGTATTCCCCAGATTTACTAAATTCCCCCGGCACCATCAGCATTTCTGCGTCTTCACGGTTGACGTGGGTGGCAAAGTTGACCAGAGCCACTAATTCCTCCAGGCTCAAGTTGGTATCGATGTGGGACTGGATAATTGAAACCAGTTTTGGTAAGCGGGAGATTGTTCCCACATCCAGGGCTTGCTCCATGAAAGCCCGCATCAAAATCTGCTGCCGTTGCACCCGCCCAATGTCCCCTAAACTGTCATAGCGAAACCGCAGAAATTGCAAGACCTGATTTCCATTGAGGCGTTGTTTTCCCTGTTCCAGATCGATGTAAAGGTGCTGACTCTCGTCGGTGTATTCCATATCTTTGGGGACGTAAATCTCAACTCCCCCCAAAGCATCAATTAACTTCTCTACCCCTTGAACATTGACCCGAACATAGCGATCAATGCCGATACCCCCCAACAGCTCACTGGTGGCCTTTGCACTTAGGGCGGGGCCGCCGTAGCGATTGGCATCGTTGATTTTGGCCATGCCCCGACCTTCAATGTAGGTACGGGTGTCCCGAGGAATCGATAGAACTTTCAGCTTTCCTTGACTGGGTTCAAACCGCACCAAGAGCATGGTGTCCGATAGCCCTTGAAAAGAATCCACCAGGGCATGATAGCCGACATCTTCTTCTGGGGGTTCTTCCAGATCTGAAGTGATTACCTTAATGCCTAACACCAGAATATTCACAGGACGGGTCAGCTCAGGGAGGCGCAGATTGACCCTCGCCATTTCGCTTTGAGAAAAGACAGAAGCCTCTTCAGGGCTGAGTTTTTGCTGCATGAGCGGAGTTGTAGACAGAGAAACGGCTAGCAAAGCCCCAGCCGTTGCAGAAATCATCGCAACACCCGTCAACCCCAGAGATAAGCCTAACCACTGCCCTGATCTGGAATGGGTCAACTTCTTTAAAGAATTCTGACCTCCAGAAGACCGGGTGGACTTTTGATTATAGTTTTTGTACGCTGACACAAGCTTCCTCACACACAAAAATAATCGAACCAGTAATTGAACTATCAATCAAAACAGTATAGCCTTGGACAAATTCAGTCGGATAAATCCGGACAGAGTCCGATTTGTTACTCAGGTAGATGGGATTTGAGCATCTCCTCAGAAACCCGGCTCAGACCCGGCAGCCACAGCGGTTGACAACGCCAGACTCGAATCATCAGCCCTAAACAAATGATAAAGTAGCTGGTCGTGAGCAGGCTACTGGTTAACAACAAGGGCAGTTCAACAGATTCCGCAGTCTGAGAACCCAACCCCAGAAGAATATGTCCTAGCAACCAGCTAAAAGCTAGGGTGACAGTCAGACGACTCGCTGCCCGTTGCTGAGGATCCTCCAGACCCCGATAGAGTGTCCAGATTGCCGGAAAAACTCCAATTACCGGAATCAGGTAAATAAAGAGTCGCCACTGCCGATCCTTTTGCTCAACGATGGAATTGCCAGTATCCATAAAATCTCCTTGACCGTAAACTTGACCCTGATGACTTGACCCGAATAACTTGACCCCAATAAATTGACCTGAATAAAGGGGATAAAAAATGGTACGAGACTGATGCTGACCAGATTGGTCAGAGTTTGGCGGGTTATTCTCAATAATGCTGACCCTGATTTGAGAATTCTAAATTCTGAGCCTGAACTCAAGTGTCTGAATTTCAAGTGAGCACTTAAAACGAGTTCTGGAAGTGGTGAGCAATTAGACTTAGCAAAGTTGGCCCACTCGTCATGGAACTTAACAAGTTCTGATAAACTAGTTACAAAACCCATGACAGGAGAATATATTACACCATGATTCAATCCCAGAAACAAATTATCATCTCTCCATCTATTCTATCCGCTGATTTTAGTCGTTTGGGAGAAGAAATTAAGGCGGTGGATCAAGCTGGGGCAGATTGGATTCACGTTGATGTGATGGATGGTCGCTTTGTTCCCAATATTACCATCGGCCCCCTGATTGTAGAAGCCCTCCGTCCCATAACCACCAAGCCCCTGGATGTCCACTTGATGATTGTGGAGCCCGAGAAATACGTCGAGGATTTTGCAAAAGCCGGAGCAGATATTATTTCCGTTCATGCCGAACACAATGCCTCTCCCCACCTGCATCGAACCCTTTCTCAGATCCGGGAACTGGGCAAGCAAGCCGGGGTCGTTCTCAATCCTTCAACTCCCCTGGATCTAATTGAATACGTGCTTGAAGTCTGCGATCTGGTCTTGATCATGAGTGTGAATCCTGGTTTTGGGGGTCAAAGTTTTATTCCAGGAATGGTTGAGAAAATCCGTAAACTTCGCGAAATGTGTGATCAGCGGGGACTTGATCCCTGGATTGAAGTAGATGGGGGCCTCAAGGTCAATAATACCTGGCAAGTCCTGGAAGCGGGGGCTAATGCCATCGTTGCGGGTTCTGCTGTATTCAAAGCCCCAGACTACGCGGAGGCGATCGCCGGTATCCGCCACAGCAAACGTCCTGAACCTCAATTGGCAACGGCTTAGTCCGGGAGTCAAAGAATTTGACTGAACCATCTCAGGGGCCATATATAGCAATCCTGGATTATAAAAAACTAGAGAGGGGCTTGGGGTGAAATCCCCAAAAAGAAGGGGGCATTGCCCCCCTTCTTGCCATTTCATAAACCATTTGTGATTGCTCTACAGCGTTTCTTATGATGCTTGAGAAAGGGAGTTGAGGGCAAGGTGCGCCACCCACTCCCAAATCTGTCAACTCCACAAATCTGGGCTTCACGGGATTGAAAATCCCTGTGTCAGAGATAAATATGAACATTTCAACCTCCTGGTTGACTGACAAAACTCTCTCGCCCTCACCCCCAACCCCTTTCCCAGATCGGGTGAGGGCGGTTTGGGCAATCACACAAAAGATTTGTCAGTCAATCAGCTTCAACCCCTCAAATACAAAACCTTAAACACAGGTTTAGACACAATTACGAGCAGCTCTAATTTCGGTTTCTATCTGTTCAGAATGTTCCCTGTCCAAAAACCCATCATCTACTTTTAGTTCATACACTTGCTCACCATCATCAGTGATAAAATCAATGGGTTGTCCTGTGACTTCCATCCATCCCAAAAACTGATCATTTTTGTCAAAAATTGCTTTTATTTTCATCTTAAATTACTCCAAAAGTGTTGATAGCTAACCGATAGTAGAAACCGATGTTGGGGGTGACGTTGTGAGCCCGGATGCGATACTGAGTAATATTGTCACTCAAGCCGGGTTCACCAGCGGCAATATGTCTAACTTCAAGCTGATCCCACTGTATTCTTTGAGTGATGTTGTTAGCTCCACCTCCAGTAGGTATTGGAACCAGAGTGGCGGCCGTGCGATACGGTAAGTTCCAAGCCAATGTTACAGTTGCATTGGGATTCAAATGCAATTGCCCAGATGATATCAGTGCCATATTTAATTTCCTCAAAACAATGGTTCAACGTCTGAACTGAAATAGTAGAGTTCACTTGAGTCTCAATATCTCTTCTAAATCTTTTCTGAAGTGATAGATTGACTGTCTCAGTTACTTATTAGTTCAGTTACTTATTAGTTTAGAAAGACTTCTATTCATCTACCAGTAACTTATTCGAGTGTCACTGATTTGGATGACTTGACGTTTTACAAAGATTCGGATAATGATTATCGATCGTAGGGAAAGCGTTATAGGCAATCCAACATAGGCAATCCAAAGTGTATCGGGATCTAATGTTCAAGTTTTTATTACTCAAGTCTTATCACTTTACGACAGTTTCTTAAGAACTAAATAGCTTAACGCAATTAATTAGAAGATTGCTGTGGGGGGTGAAGGGAGCCCTGCCCCCTTACTTAGGGCAAAGCCCCAGACCCCTTTTCATCTAGGGCTTTGCACCAGACCCCCCTTCCATCTAACAACAATTGATTACAACCACCTACTGACAAACTTGTCTTATCGTTTCGTTAACAAAAGTTAATCAGGTACGGGGCAATTCTGCTGAAAGCTGACATTTCAGGAACAACGGTATTCGGGGAGCATTTGAAAAAGATTTCAGGTAACCACTTCGACTTTTCGAATGGCTTCTAGGGAAAACTGATTTGACAGAGGATGTGTTGTAATTCTTAATGCCGTCTCTGACTTTCTTTCATGAAAGGTTGTTAGACTAAGCTACAAGCCTTCCTGAGAGCTTCACATATATCTAGCTTATTGATAGGAAGTGGTTTATTTAGTTTCTCTGAAACCTGCTTCTGACCAGCCCCAGAGTTGAGCCTCAGAGTTGAGCAACAGAGCAAGCAACGCACTCATAAAAACATTTTCGATTGCATTATGGTAGATTCTCTGAAGAAACCTGTTTTTGAAGAAGTTCGGCCTGGAGTTAAGGTTCCAGCGAAGGAAACGATTCTCACCCCTCGGTTCTACACCACAGATTTTGAGAAGATGTCTGAAATGGACATCTCTGTGAATGAGAAAGAATTGCAGGCCATCCTGGAAGAGTTCCGCGCCGACTACAATCGCCATCACTTTGTTCGGGATGAAGGATTTGATCAGTCCTGGGATCACATTGATGGGGAAACTCGCCAGCTTTTCGTTGAGTTTTGGAGCGCTCCTGCACCGCTGAATTTTCTGGATTCTTGCTTTACAAAGAACTCAGCCGTCGGATCAAAGACAAAAGCCCCGTGCTGGCGGAATGCTTTCAACTGATGTCCCGGGATGAAGCCCGTCACGCTGGGTTCTTGAACAAAGCCATGGCTGATTTTAATCTCAGTCTGGATTTGGGCTTTTTAACCAAGAGTCGGAGCTACACTTTCTTCGAGCCTGAGTTCATTTTCTACGCCACCTATTTATCTGAGAAAATTGGTTACTGGCGCTATATTACAATTTATCGCCACTTGGAGAAGCATCCTGAAGATCAGATTTACCCGATTTTCCGCTTCTTTGAAAATTGGTGTCAGGATGAAAATCGCCACGGGGATTTCTTTGATGCTGTAATGCGAACCCAGCCCCAAATGCTCAATCAACCCAAGTCCTGGCTAGAGAAGCTGCAGGAATTTCCCCGGTCATTCTCCGGTAAGGCTTGGAGTCGTTTCTTGATGGTGACCCTCCTGCCAGCCAAGCTCTGGTGTCGATTCTTCCTACTGTCAGTGTTTGCTACTATGTATCTGAATGATATCCAGCGGGCCGAATTTTACAAAGCGATTGGTTTGGATGCTCGGGACTATGACAAATATGTCATTCAGAAAACAAATGAAACCGCTGGTCGGGTTTTCCCAATAATTCTGGATGTTGACAATCCTGAATTCTATGACCGGTTAGAGATTTGCATCAAAAATAATGAGAAACTCACAGCAATTGTCAATTCCAACCCATCCAAATGGGTTCAATTGCTGCAAAAGTTGCCACTATACTTTGCCAATGGGGGACATTTCTTGAAATTGTTCTTGATGAAGCCGATTGAAGTTGCAGAAAAGCAACCCATTGTTAGTTAGAGCTTATGGATTAGATGACGATCTTTACAGTCGCTTTACCGACTAACCTGTCAAAGATGGGAATAAGCACTAGCCAGGCTGCTAAGACCATCCTCCAGTGATTAATCTCTCGAATGAAACGGGATGGCCTTTGAGGGCCATCCCGTTTTTACCAGAGTTTTTACCAGAAAACCTGGAATCTAAGGCACTTGCCAGATCCGCTGATGGTACTGTTCTGGATTGGCGTAGGGATCCTCCTGAGGATGAGTATGCCCCGGAGCATGACTATGATGGTGTCCATGGCTATGATGGCTGTGGTCTTGGGAGTGATTGTGGTGACCATGACCCTGACTATTGCCTGAAACCGCCGCCAACCTGAACTTACAGGCTTCACAATTCATCTGTACTTGACCCAACTGAGTCTCCAGTTCCCGTTCTCGCACAAGATACATCAGATCAGGGTGAATCCCCATTTCAGGTAAATAAGTCATGGTGACTTCCGGGTATTGTTCCTGTTGCTGGGCGGTAAGATTGAAAATCTTTTGCACCAACACCCCAGTAAACATAAAGTAGGGCAGCACAATAATCCGCTGCGGATTGTACAACCGCGCCCGGCGGAACCCTTCTTCTAATCGTGGATGGGTAATCCCAATAAAGCAAGTTTCAACGGTCTGGTAACCGCTGCCCTCCCAGAGCATTCGGGCCATCTTATAGACATCACTGTTGGCATCGGGATCGCTAGATCCTCTACCCACGAACAGCAATACGGTTTCGGCGCGAGGGATATGGCGAGGATTGGCCTGGGGTTGATCGAGATCTTGCAGCCGTGATCGCCACAAATCTAGAATTCTCGGGTGAATGCCAAAATGGCGGCCATAGTGAAATTTCAGCTGAGGATGCCGCAGTCTAGCCCGATCCAGTTCATTGGTGATATCAAACTTGTTGTGGCGAGCCGCAAACAGCAATAAGGGCAGGGCCGACAACTCCTCGTATCCCTGGTCAATACACTGGTCAACGGCCTGCTGGATATTGGGCTCAGTCAGCTCCAAAAAGCAAGGAATCACAGGCCGGGAATTGTCCAGGTTCAGGTAAGCCTGGGCAAACTCCAAAAAAGTTTGTCGTCCTTGCGGATCCCGGGTTCCATGGCCAATCAGCAACAAGGGGCGCTGAATCGCCAGGGATGGCAAACTAATTTGAGACTCCACCGGGGGAGTGATTGAATTTGATTCGGTCATTTCTAAGGCTCCTTTCCTGTGCAAGGCAGGACGTAGAGTGGATTTCTCAGTTTTCAGTAGATTTCTGAGTAGATTTCTCCGTAAGTCTTTAGATCAGTCTTCAGATAAATCTCCAGGTAACCTCTGGGTAAACCTTTGAACAGTCAGGCGTTCTGGCTTGCTCAACTCAAAACTGATTTGAGGTTGGGCTTACAGCTGCCGCACAGCCCCGGACTCTCACCGGAATTTCCCTGACCTGTTACCGATTAACAAACGCTGTGTTATTGTAGCGCTTTGCTCTGAGGCAATGGATATAAAACTATTCTCTAATACGAGTACTCGGGAATATCCAGATAATCAGTCAGGGGTTTACTAGAGTATCATTTTCTTTGCAATTTTAAAGATTATTTTTTCCCAAGGAACTGCGGATTTAATTTATAATTCTCCAAAACAATTTGATAAAAAACTAGCAAGATTCGTTACATGACGATACAATCCAGGATGATAAACTCATTCTCAATCTTGCTTTTTCAGAGTTGCCATGACCGATCAAATCATAGATTCTCAAGAATTTCTGCCCCGTGAGGTTAGGGTAAACCAACTTCGCAATCTGATCGAAACTTTACACATTGCCGATGAGATTGCCAACAAGGGCTATTTAATTAGCAGTTCTGAGTTGGCTGATCTGATGGATATTAATGCGAGCGCAGTAACCAGTCGTGGCGATAACTGGGCATGGCGTAACTGGGAAGTCTCCCGGGTACGACGTGAAGGGAATCAAATTCTCTGGCAGTTAGAGCGGGTGGATTGACCAATGGATTGACCGATGGATTCACAGATAGACAGATAGATTGATAACTAGATTGACAGATTGCCAGCTTTTATTATTTGAAGTTCTAAAAATTGTTCACGCAGCCCCGGCAATCTGAACCAAGGGGGAAAAGACCAAAGGAAAGTCTAAGTCAAACTAAAGTGGGCTGTAGAACTTCTAGATAGACGTTACAGTTATAGTGCGTCTATTTTTTTGCCCCGCTCTTCAAGTTTATTGTCTTTTAAATTTCCAGTTTGCACCTCTAGTCTGAATCTACTCACCCTATGCAACTTGCTCAATCCACCTCAACCTCTAATGCTACCCCCAATCCAGCGTCAAGCTCTTCAAAAAATCTGTTGATGCTAGAGGTCAGGGGGATGAAATGTGCGGGCTGTGTTAAGGCTGTTGAACATCAACTCATCCAGGAACCGGGTGTGATTACTGCCACCGTTAATCTGGCTACAGAAGTGGCCTTAGTGGAGTACGCTCTAGCCTCGGGTGATTTAGATTTATCAGAGGATCGGGTAAAGGATCGGAATGAGGGGTTTATTGATCAGCTAACCCATGAATCCACTGAATTAGCCGATGGATTAAGGGAAAAGCTGGCAGATCAACTAGCCCAAAAATTGACCCATGCCGGATTTCCCTCCCAACCCCGGCAAACCCGATCAACCGGAGATCAGGCCGAACAGGACTTTGTGGAGCGCCATCATCAGGAGATCCGGCAGCAGATTCAACGAATCGCCACCTGTGGCGTTCTGATTTTACTATCGGGACTGGGACATCTACATCATTTTGGCTGGGGCCATTTGCCCATAGTCAGCAATATCTGGTTTCACTGGGGATTGGCAACCCTGGCTTTTATCTTTCCAGGTCGCTCGATTATTGTAGATGGCTGGCGTAGCGGCTGGCGCAACGCCCCTAACATGAATACCCTGGTGGGCCTAGGAACCTTAACAGCTTATATCGCAAGTTGTGTGGCCCTGATGTTTCCCCAATTGGGATGGGAATGCTTTTTTGATGAGCCCGTGATGATGTTGGGATTTATTCTGCTGGGTAAAACCCTGGAACAACAGGCCCGGTTTCGGGCGGCAAGTGCCCTGCGATCGCTGCTTTCTTTGCAACCGGCAACGGCTCATCTGGTGGCCGATCCGGGGGCTAATCCTGCTTCAGACTATTCTTCTTTAGACCATCCTTCAAACCCCCCTTCAGTTCAGAATATCAATTGTCAATCCCTGGAGATTCCCGCCGATCAGGTCAAGGTCGGGGAATGGCTACAAGTGCTTCCAGGGGAGAAAATCCCCGTGGATGGCATCCTCCGCCAGGGTAAAACTACGGTGGATGAGTCGATGCTAACGGGGGAATCTATGCCCGTGCTCAAACAGAGGGGAGATATTGTCAGTGCGGGAACCGTCAATCATTCAGGGATGGTTTTAATGGAGGCCAGCCGTACCGGAGCAGCTACCACCCTGGCCCAAATTATTCAACTGGTTGAAACGGCTCAAACCCGCAAAGCGCCGATTCAAAATTTAGCCGATACCGTGGCTGGATACTTTACCTATGGAGTCATTAGCCTGGCGAGTCTGACCTTTCTATTTTGGTATTTCTGGGGGACTCATCTGTGGCCCCAGGTTTTGACTCTGACCCAGGTTGAGGTCGCTGCCTTTGCTCCTTTGCTCTTGAGCCTGAAATTGGCGATCGCTGTTTTGGTGATTGCCTGTCCCTGTGCCATGGGATTGGCCACACCGACGGCGATTCTGGTGGGTTCGGGGATTGGGGCTGAGCGGGGATTACTGATCAAGGGGGGTGACGTTTTAGAGTGGGTACATCGGCTGGATACGGTGGTTTTTGATAAAACTGGAACCCTAACCACCGGGCAACTCCAGGTGACTGATTGTATTCCCGCCCCAACGGCAACGGCAGATCAGGTCTTGCAATGGGCTGCAACCGTTGAGCAAGGATCGGGCCATCCTATTGCCCAAGCCCTGACCCGGGCGGCAAAATCTCAGAACTTAGCGCTACTCGATGCCGACAATTTTCAGACTGAAGCAGGTTTAGGAGTCTCTGCAACCTTGAGGGCACTCGATAACCAGACCGTTTGGGTGGGCAATGAAACCTGGTTGCGGCAGCAAGATAGTTTACATTGGCCGCCAACACTGCCCGATGTTCCGGGTAAAACCCTGGTACATGTGGCAGTAGCCGACCGCTGGGTGGGCACTCTTGGGGTCGAGGATACCCTTAGACCCGATGCCAGACAGACCGTAAACCAGTTGCAGCAAATGGGGCTTCAGGTGATGTTATTGACGGGCGATCGCCAGGAAGTAGCTGAGACAGTCGCTGAAACCCTGGGGCTTGACACTACCCAGGTGATTGCCGAAGTGCGTCCCCAGGATAAGGTTCAGGTGATTGGGGATCTTCAGGCCCAGGGTCAGCAGGTGGCCATGGTCGGAGACGGCATCAATGATGCCCCCGCCTTAACCCAGGCCAATGTTGGGATTGGGCTCCATACCGGAACTCAAGCCTCAATGGAAGCTGCAGATATCGTTCTGATGCAGGATGCATTGATCAATGTGGTGGAGTCCATTCATCTGAGCCGGGCCACATTTAATAAAATTCGCCAGAATCTATTCTGGGCTTTTGGTTACAATCTGCTCAGTATTCCCATTGCCGCTGGAGTGCTATTGCCCAGTCTGGGTGTCGCTCTAAATCCAGCCAGTGCCGGGGCATTGATGGCATTTAGCTCGGTGAGCGTTGTCACGAATTCCTTACTTCTACGATATCAATTCCGCCAATAGGTTCCCTCGGTATCATTCCAGAGATCAAGGAGTAATCCTGGGAGAATAGTTCCAGTAATCCTGGGAGAATAGTTCCAGGGTACAATCCTAGAGGGCAATACTTTCTAGTAGATCCCAGTGTCGATTGTTAATAATACTTTGACTGAGAACCTCAAACATTTGACGACAGTGATTATTAAATTGCAGGGGCAATTCTTCGTTTTTCACGACCAGAGTAATTCGTGTTTCTATCTCCGTCGCAGTGGCCGTATCAAATATTACCTCCACTGTCACCAGTTGGGGTACAGAAACCTGACCCATATTCTCCCGGGAAATAATCGAGCTGCGAGTTTGATAAGTAATCTCCAGGTTACAATCCCTCAGCAGCTCTAACAGTACCTCTCGGAGCGTTTCAATTCCAATTCCAACCGCAAAGTAACCAGTATAACGGGCCATAATCAATTCCAAACTCAAAAAATGCCGCTCAGGAGTATAAATTCATCAAATTTTTTCTGGCCATTCCTGAATCATTTCTAAAATGGCTTCAAGAATTCTTAAGCTCATTCTAGACTATTTTGTCATTGGTTACGGATGATTAATCATTTATTAGAAAAAGCCGCAAATCGTTAACAGTAAATCATCTATGATTAATCCGCCAAAACAAAGGGACTTAATCCCTTAACAAAAAGCCTGTAGAAGTAACAATTTAAGGCATTAGAGTCAGAACCTTCCGCCCTACTCCACCGTTAAAATCATTCCATCTAGACCGCTTCCCTGTCTATAGAATGAGCTGAGAGCATGTTTGAAAAGTTGGGTCGTTACCCAATAGATTGGGGGACAGATTGGGCGATGCAGCTTAAAATCCCTATCCCGTTGTCAGTTTAGTCTATCTGCGCCTCCTGATACCCTTTTCAAACCCCTTCTGAATAAAAAGACTTGAGATTCTACAATAGTCCTTTACGGCAATTGATTCTGTGAAACAGGAGAAATTGCTATTCTTTTTCTAGGGCAGAAAACACTAAAAATTTACGGGATCGTAGCAAAAACGGCGAACTATCCCCGGAAAATATCAGAGACAGGATAAAATGCAGGGAAAATTAATTGTTTTTGAAGGGGTCGAAGGAGTAGGTAAAACGACTCAGATTCAAAAAACCAGAGACTGGCTAGAAAGCCAGCAGATCCGCCCAACTCGATCAATTGTCACAACTCGAGAGCCAGGGGGCACAGTCCTGGGAAAGTCCCTCCGTCAGTTACTTCTAGATAGCCACGACCAGGAACGGATTGAACCTCGAACAGAGTTGCTGCTCTATGCCGCAGATCGGGCCCAACATGTTGAAAGTTTGATCAAGCCGCTGCTGAATCAAGGAACAATTATCCTGTGCGATCGCTTCACGGACTCCACCCTGGCTTATCAAGGCTACGGTCGAAACCTGAATCTTGATCTGATCTATCAGCTCAATCAGATTGCCACCGGAGGCATCCAAAGCGATCTGACCCTATGGCTCGACATTGATGTTGAAGCTGGGTTGGCGCGTTCCCAAGCTCGGGGAGCCCTGGATCGGATGGAAAAAGCTGACATCGATTTTCATCGCCGGGTTGAGCGTGGATTTCAAGACCTGGCCAAAGCCCATCCCCATCGCATCATTCGGATTGATGCCAGCCTCAGCCCGGAACTGGTAAACCATCAAATTCAGGGGGTTCTAGCTCAATGGTTCAAAGCGTGGGAAATTTCTCTGAGGAATTATTCAGATGATTATTCAGGTGATTAAATTTGGGTCGTTCAAATCTCTAACAAATCTTCCAATTGGCCAGAGCCGGATGTGCCGTCACCGGATAATAGCAAGAATACCGAATCCATCTTTGGGGGAACCGGATTGGGGGAACCGGATTCAAAGTTCCCAAGCTTAAGGGATTTAGAGAACAATATTGATCTATTGATCTAAGGAGCTGAACAGATTCATTCTAAATTCAGCAACATCAGGGTTCATGCACCGATAAAGTGCTGTACTAGATCCCACAGTTGCAGCCAACTGGGCTTTGGGTAAAAATCTCTGTAAACTAGAATTAGAGGATATTGCTGGTGGTTTGCTGATTTCTGAGTTGTATGTCAAAGTCATACATCATGAGTCATGCAGAATAGGCCCCACAAACCAATGGCCCGATTTCGCTCAACCGTTTAACCTGTTCCCCATTGCCCATGAAAGGAGTGACAATGAAGCGTTGGCATCCCGTATTGATCGCCCTACTCTCAAGTGGCGGCATTGTGCTTTCCGCGACTCCCTGGGGCACTGGCAATGTTCAGGCTCAGGCTCCCCAAACGGAAACTCCGAGGGCTTCCCCAGGTTTGACGGTTCCTCCCTTGCCGGCCCAGGAACTTGAACGGTTGCGCCAGGAACAGCAAATTCAAGAGCAGGTACAGGCCGAGGCCAATCGGATTTTTAGCCGCACCATGACCCTGTTCAATGCCCTGTTGGGGTTGTTGGGAATATTACTGGTGGCAGCCCTGGGGGCCCTATGGGTGTTGCGGCGATCAGTGATTCATGAGGTTACGACCATCGTCGAGAGCCACCTAAATGAATTGGGGGACTTAGAAGGCCGTATTGCCCTAGCCAATCGCAAGCTTCAGGAAATTCTCCAGGAAACTGACGACGCAGCCGATGATCTAGATGCTCGCGCTGAAGAGTTTCAACATCACTATCAGCAAGAGCGGGACAAAATGGCTGTCATGCGGGCTGACCTAGCCAAGTCCAGGGAAGGGGCCGTGGCCGATCTCCAGGGTCAGATTCAGCAGTTTGAGCAAGAGCGTCAACGGCTTCAGGCGGATTTGGTGACCCAGTTGACGGAGGTTCAGCATCGAACCCAGGTCAAACAGCAGGAAATTTTTCAAAATCTAGACCATTCTCAAACTGAATATCTCTCCCATTTTGCTCAATTGCAGGCGGAGGCAACTCGTCAGAAAGACACTTCTGTTCAGCAGTTGCAGCAGTCGGAAGTGGAGCTATCCAGCCAATTGTCTGAGCTCAAGATTAAGGCACAGCAGCACCGGGATGTGATTTTGGAAAATATTGACCAGTTGAGCCAGGAACTCACGGGTAAGCTTTCTACCGTTGAATCCGAAGTCAATCAGCAAAAATCGGAAGTCCTGCAACAGGTCAAACAGTCGGGCACAGATTTCACCAATCAATTGGCCGATCTGCAAACGGAAGCCCGTAAGCAGCGAGATCTGATTCTGGGAAATATGGCCCAGATGGAAACAGACTTCCAACCCCAATTGCTGGAACTCAAAAATCAGGCCCAGAAGCAAGCAGATCAACAAATGCAGCACTGGCTGGAGCAATTGGGAGAATTGGGAGAAGCTCTAGCCGGTCAACTGTCTGAGGCCCAGGATAAGATCAAGGAGCGGGTCAAGCAGCAGTTCCATACCTTAAAAGAGCTAGAAGCTGAAATTGTGGCGGAGCTGACCCAGGGCCGATCCGGTTTCCAGCAACAGCGAGATCAACAATCCCAGGATTTACAGCAATGGGTCACGGCCTTTGTCTCCCAGGTGACTGAAGCCAGAACCCAGGTTGAAACCCAGCAAGGCCAAGTGATAGAGAGCCTGAAACAGTCCACTCAGCAGGTGGACAGCGAGTTAGCCAGTTTCAAAGCCGGGTTGCGCGATCGCAAGGATGCTGCCTTTGAGAAGCTCGATAAGTTTGAAGCGACCCTGACGGAGCAACTGACGGAGACCAAAGCCGAGGTTCAGGCTGAAACCGAGAACATCCGGCAGCAATTGTCCAGTCTGCAAACCAGCGCTCAAACTGAGAAAGATCAAATCCTCCAGCGACTTGCCGAAATTTCCCCTAGCTTTGTTGCCGAGTCTGCGGTTGGGGAAATTTCCAGTAAAGTTCAAGGACTGATGGAGCAATTGGAACAGTTGAAATCCAACAAACCAGAGCTGTTCCTCTCGACGGAGGATCTCATTCAGCAGGGCAATGAGTTGATGACGGCGGGACGATTTGAAGCAGCCCTAGGGATCTATGGTAAAGCCATGCAACTCCAACCCACCAATCCCAAGGTCTGGCTAAATCGCGGCATGGCCCTCCGCCGGTTGAAGCGTCACGAAGAGGCGATCGCTGCCTACGAAAAAGCCCTAGAACTTAAGCCCGACTACCATCAAGCCTGGGTAGATCGGGGAGTTGCCCTGGGAATCTTGCAACAGCATGAAGCTGCTTTCAAGTCCTTTGATCGCGCCGTACAACTTCAGCCCCAGGATGCCGTTGCCTGGTTAAATCGAGGTATGGCCCTCCAGGTACTCGAACAGTATGAAGCCGCCCTGGAGTCCTTTGAGAAATCCATCGAGTGGGATGCAAATTCGGCCAAAGCCTGGAACTACAAAGGTTACACCCTGATGCAGCTTAACCGGGGTGAAGCCGCTGCCGCGGCCTTTGATCAAGCTTTGAAACTCCAGCCTGACTATGCGGATGCATTCTATAATAAAGCTAATTGTCATGCGCTCCAGGGACAAGCCGACCATGCCCTCAAAAGCCTAGAGCAAGCCATTGATTTGAATCCTCGCTATCGTCAGGAGGCCCAAACAGACCAAGCCTTGGAGCCGCTCTTGCAACAGATTCATTGAGACTGTTTTGGTCGGAGTGGTGATGAGAGATTCTATCCCTTGAACTGATTCCCCGCCCTACACTCCTGCCCCGTACTAGAGTGCACCAAACTAATCCTGAGATTTTGATTGTAGACGATACGCCTGACAACCTCAGGATTCTGACCCATTTGCTTGTGCAGCAGGGTTATGAGGTTCGAGCGGCAACTAGCGGTCAGATGGCCCTCGAATCTATTCAACTGCGTCAGCCCAGTCTAATTTTACTGGACATTTACATGGCCAATATGGATGGCTATGAGGTCTGCTGTCAAATTAAAGCTTCGCCTGAAACCCAAGATATCCCGGTTATTTTTCTCAGCGCCTTGGGGGATCAATCAGACAAGGTAAAAGCGTTTGAAGTGGGGGGAGTTGATTATATTACCAAACCATTTCAAGCCCAGGAAGTGCTCGCCCGAATTGCCACCCACCTGACTCTCAGTCAACTCACCAAAACCCTGGAACAGCAAGTTCAAGAACGCACAACTGAGCTTGCCCAAGCTCTACAGAATTTACAACAAACCCAACTACAACTGGTACAGCAGGAAAAACTTTCAGCCCTGGGTCAACTGATTGCTGGAATTGGCTATGAAATCAATAATCCAATCAGCTCAATCAGTGGCAATCTCGGTTTTGCCCAGAACTATGTTGAAGGTTTGACTGACCATCTCAAACTCTATCAGTCTGAGTTTCCCCAGCCTGGAGAGCGCATCACTCAACATGCCGTCAAAATTGAGCTTGACTATCTAACGGAGGATTTGCCCCAAATCATGCAGTCAATGAGGGGAAGTGCTGACCGGATTTTTCGTCTGAGCCAGTCCATCCAAACCTTTTTTCGGATCGATGTCAATCATCCAGTTTTATTTGATATTCATGATGGCTTAGAAAGTACATTATTGATTCTGAAGCATCGTCTCAGCGCCAGTAAGCATCGACCTGAAATCCAAATAATCAAAAACTATGACTTGACCATTCCTCAAATTAGTTGCTATCCCGGGCAACTGACTCAGGTTTTCATGAATCTTGTGACTAATGCCATTGACGCTTTAGAAGAGGCTTGGAAAGCCCCTGATGCTAATCAAAGATCGTTGAGGATTGAGATTCGAACTTTATCTTTAGATGAGCAAAAAATTGGGATTCAAATGATTGACAATGGGCCGGGAATTCCAGCGAAAATCAGAGCCAAAATATTCGACTACTTATTCACAACAAAAATCAAGGGATACGGTACAGGACTGGGTCTAGCGATCGCCCAACAAATCATTGAAGAAAAACACGGAGGCAAGCTAGAATGTCATTCTTTTGAGGGTCAAGGAGCAGAGTTTGTCATCACCCTGCCCATTGAATCCGCCGTTGCTAAATCTAATTTAGAGTGGTAACTGGAGTGCCAGGACTGTGACAATTCTTAATAAAATTTCTCAGCAATTCGATCTAACCTTAAAACTTAGGCGTATGGTGAACAGCTCGTTGCAACAATTCGCCTGAGTTATTGAACTGAACTTTGAGATTAAAAACTTAGTATGAGCGTTAATTTAGCAACTCAACTCCGGGAAGGTACCAAAAAGTCCCACACAATGGCCGAGAATGTTGGCTTCATCAAGTGTTTCTTGAAGGGGACTGTGGAAAAAACTTCCTATCGTAAGTTGGCTGGCAATCTCTATTTTGTTTATTCAGCCATGGAACAGGAGATGGAGCGCCACCAAAACCATCCGATTCTGTCCCAGGTTTATTTTCCAGAACTAAACCGGAAGCACAGTTTGGAGCAGGATCTGTACTTCTACTACGGATCAAACTGGCAAGATGAAGTTGCCCCTTCTGAAGCTGCTCAAGCCTATGTAAGCCGGATTCGAGAAGTTTCTAATATTGCCCCAGAACTGTTAATTGCCCACCTTTACACCCGTTATTTGGGGGATTTATCGGGGGGGCAAATTCTCAAGGGCATTGCCCAACGAGGCATGAACTTAACCGATGGACAGGGGACTCAGTTCTATGAGTTCCCTGAGATTCCGGATGAGAAAGCTTTCAAAGCTCAGTATCGGGAAGCGATGAATAATTTACCAATTGATCAGGCGATCGCAGATCAAATCGTGAATGAAGCGAATGATGCCTTCAAAATGAACATGGTTATGTTTAAAGAATTGGAAGGTAATTTGATTAAGGCAATTGGTCAGATGTTGTTCAGTAGTCTAACGCGCCGTCGAGCTTCCGGATCTACTGAATTGGCTCCGGCAGCAGAATAAATTTAATTTTTGCTGCGATTATTTGCCCGATTGAACCCTAAAACGTTTACTAATTATTGATCCCGGATACTGAATGGCAGTTTTATTGTCATTGAGTGGCCGGGATTCTTCAGTAATTTTCAGTTCCTAATTTCTATCTTTTGATTCTCAATTTTTAATTCTTAATCTCAACTAATTCTTAATCTCAACTTTTAATTCTCAGTGAGCAATTCTTCATTTTTTCCCAGCAACCAGTAGGTCAACATTTCCCCCTTGCCTTTGACTGGAACCAGTCCTCGTTCCGCAAATTTATAACGATGTTTCAGGCGTTTGTAGGTGGACTGGGTAACTTGAATTTTCCCCGGTTCTCCTGAGGATTCCATCCGGCTTGCCAAATTCACAGCATCACCCCAGAGGTCATAGGCAAATTTTTTGCGACCAATCACCCCCGCCACCACTGAACCCGTATTGATGCCGATCCGGATCTGAAAGGGAGTGCCATTTTGTCGGTGAATTTGAGTGACGGCGGCTTGCATTTTCAGCGCAACATCAGCAATCGATTCTGCATGATCAGGGCGGTAAATCGGTACGCCTCCCACCAGCATATAAGCATCTCCAATGGTCTTGATTTTTTCCAGATAGTATTCTTCAATCAGTTGATCAAATGTAGAAAAAATCTCATTGAGCAACTCCACTAACTGAATCGGCTCCAATTGGGTGGCCAAGGGCGTGAAATCTACAATATCAGCAAATAGAATAGTCGCCTCCTCAAATTGTTGGGCGATTGACTTGGGGGCTTGTTTGAGCTGTTCGGCAATACTGTAGGGCAGAATATTCAACAATAATTTTTCAGACTGGCGCTTGGAAATCCGCAAAGCTAGCTCAGTATTGCGATTGTGGCGGATTTCTTGTTTGAGCTGGAGATTAGTTTGGGTGAGCTTATGGGTGCGGTTGGCCACTGTTTCCTCTAACATCTTGAAAGAGTTTTGCAGTTGATCCGCCATTTGATTAAAGGATTGGGTCAATTCCCCTACTTCATCCATCTGTTTAATGGGAATAGTTTTTGTCCATTTCCCCTGGGTCAGATCCCGGGCGGCGGTATTCAAGAGTATCAGAGGCCGAGTTACCCGATGGGTAGATAAGACGCTCAGGGCGATCGCGCCCCCGGTGATCAGCAGACAGAGAAAAACCGTAGTCTGTCTTCTCAGCTCGATCTGGGCCAGAGAATCAGAAACCGGTAAGGCGACAACAATCAACCAGTCAATTCCTCGACCATCCTGGAACTGGGAGACTTGAACAAAATAGCGTTCCTGGCCAATTTCTAATTTGAGTTCCTCGGAGGCATCAATCAACTGTAAATTTCTAAACCGTTGCACCAGGGCTTGAGTGGCAAAGCGAATAATCGGATCCTCGCTATTTATCGCCGAGATCCGCATCGCTTGATTGCCGTGAATCTCAAAAGGTCGGTAAAGACCAGAATTGGCCACCAGCATTCCATTGCGCTCCATGATAAACACACTACCTGGCTGGGTCATACTCAGGGCATTGAGAAAATCACTCAGCTCATTGAGGGTAATATCTGCCCCAAATACACCGATCAGCTTCCCTGTAGGGTCATAGATAGGGTGTACGGCTGTGATCGAAAAACGGGTTTTCTTGGCGCTGCTAATGGGTTGATAAATTTCACTCCAGGTGGGCTGACCTGCCCGTATTGCTGCCCGATACCAGGGACGGGAGCGCGGATCGTAGACCGGAGATACCTCAATCACTTGGTTTGGCTCATACCGGGGCCCATTCATGGCAAAAGCTCTGAACCCGGAGTCGAGTTCATGCTTGATTTCTGCCTGAAACTTTCCCCCTACTAGACTCTCCACCCCAATGAACTCTCCCCGAGCACTGCCAAACATCGTATAGTTGACATCCTCGAAATACTCTAGTTGATTATGGAAACGACCCACTAAAAGTTGATCGTTTTTCAGATCTATGGTTGCCCGCTGAACCGCCCCCGCGTTCAACTCATTAATATCCTGGGGAATGGCCAAGTAGCTTTTCAGATAATCCTGTACCCGGCTGGAAACCTGCGATCGCAGTTGATAAGCCAGATTATTAATTGCAATAGAGCCATGTTCTAAAGATAGAAAGCTTACCAACCCAGCCGTCAGCAATGTTTGAAGAATCGATGGCAGAATTAATGCAAGTCTGAGGGAGTAGCGGCGGGACGCTTTGGAAACAAGACGATTTAGTGATTGGATCTTGGTTAGCATAAATGTGGTTAGCACAAGAACGAGCCTGGCTCAGACATGCGACTTGACATCCCATTCCTCCTGGATATCTCGGCAGGACTAAGAGTGCTGATCACCGATCAGGCTTTGATCAATTCACGCTATAGCGACCTCAAATCAATCATGGAACTGAGAAGGGTGTGGGAAATTTGCCCCCAAGGGGGGTGTTTTTCCTTCTACCCCTTCTAGCTCATCATGTCTGATAGTCATATTCATGATTGGTTAGATAAAAATTGATTAAATAAGTAGGTAGTTGTAATTAATTGTTAAATGGAAGGGGGTCTGGGGCACTGCCCCCTTCACTCCCCATCAATCTTCTAACTAATTGCGTCAAGCTACTTAAAGGTATAGATTGCTCCTCAATCCAATTCCCTTTCCCGCTATAGAAAAGGCATACAAAATTACTTCTTCTAGTCTCAACCAGACGAGAACCAGGAGAAATTGGGATTAAATTAATTGCAGAGGGTACTAACTGAATAGAAACTATAACACTAAGCAGGCAGGCACATTAAACAGAAGATTAACAGGGGCAAGCTCAAGGTAATTAGCCTAAAGTCACCATGGGTTAAGGCATTGTCAACCCACTTCAGATTGGCATCAGCCCAACTACTTGTAAGAAATCAACATGATAAAAAATCAAAATGACAGGAAGAAATCCTGACTCTAACACCCACCCTTAGAAGTAACACCACCTTGCTGCGATTATGGTATGGGCGGATTGAGAACCTCAGATATTTCTCAATTTTTACTGAGTCGTAGCAATCCCCCTATGAAAACCCCTATAAAAATTTAAATCCTTAGACCCCTACAGGGTCAGCCACATCAGTTATATCACACTGAGGGATAGATGGGATGATTTCATCAAAATTTGGTTGGAGAAAGCCAGTTCCGTAAGTCTTAGAGTTGATTGTGTTTTTCTCCTGACTACAATTTCTACAATAAAATTTTTAGCAATTATCTTTCTAGAGCAGTAACTTCAGATCAATGTTTTACACTAGGTGCGAAAATACTCATTAACCTGCGGATCGAACCGATGATGAAATCTGTTGTCTTCTGTGATTTTGATGGCACGATTACCGCTGAAGAAACCTTTGTCGGGATGTTAAAGCAGTTTGCCCCTGAAGTTTCGGCAGAGATTATCCCCCGGCTTTACAACCATCAGATCACCCTTAGATCTGGAGTCAGGACTATGCTGGAGTCGATTCCTTCTAGCCGTTACCCTGAAATTCTGGAATTTTCCCGAACTAAAGCTATCCGCCCTGGGCTGAGGGAACTGATCAATTTTTTGCAGACCCAAGCTGTTCCTTTTGTGGTGGTTTCTGGGGGAATCCGGGCCATGGTTGAGACTGTCTTGGGGGATCTGGTCAGTCAAGTTGCTGGAATTTATGCCGTGGATATTGATGCCAGTCAGGATTACTGGCAGGTGCATTCCGAATTTGAAGGCGGCACTGAACTAGTGGCAAAAGTTCAGGTCATGGCACTGTACGATGCCGATGAAAAAATTGCCATTGGGGATTCAGTCACCGATCTCAATATGGCCTTGGCGACTCCTCTGGTGTTTGCCCGCGATCGCCTGGCCAAGTATTTGGATGAACATCAGAAAAGCTACGTTCCCTGGGCAGATTTTTTCACGATCAAAGATTACCTGACCTACCATTGGGGACTGCAACCTTCTGAGTGAAACCTTCTGAGTGAATCCTTCTTACTGGACTACTACAAAATCCTTGAGTTGCTCAATCAGCTTCGGCCCTACCCCCGGAACCCGTTGCAGATCGGCGAGGGAAGTAAACGGCTGCTGTTGGCGGGTCGTAACAATTTGTTGAGCGAGTTTGGGGCCGATGCCGGGCAAAGATTCTAATTCGGCCAGGGTTGCCCGATTCAGATTAATCCGTTGAGTGGGGTCAATTTGAAGGGGTGCTGGCGGCGCAACGATGGAATTGCCACAGGTTTTTAGCTCCACATTAAATTTTTCCCGAACAGATTCAGGAATTCCCAGTCGGGCATCTTGGTATAACCGCTCAAATTCTTGATGGAAATGGGCGGCAACGGTGGGGTTTTTGATTACCAATACCGTTTCATCGTTCAGGGTATTGGCGGCCTCTGTCCAGTTGTGGGAACCGGCAATCACAATGGCATCATCCACCAGACCAAATTTATGGTGCAGCTTGTCCCCTGGAGGTAGACTCGGCACCCCAACCGTTGAGATTGGCTTTGCCCAGGGGCGGTTTCCGGCTTCATATTTACATTGATTGGGGGCGGCGATCCCAGCCATATCTAGAGCTTCACTGTAGTCCCGATAGGCAAAATTAGGGTCTATCAATCCTTGAATTGTCACCTGGGCTTGGGATCGTTGCTCCAGGGTATTGACCAATTCTTGAGCGGAAAATACAAACAGAGCAAAATCTACAGACCCTTGCGATCCCGCCAGAACTTGATTGATCAGGCCATTGGAACTACCTGACCAGGGTTGGGTACGGGCGGTGGGAGAGAATTGTACTGTCACCTGGGTATTGCCGACCGTTACCGCTTGAGGTTCCCGATAGGGCTTTTGCGTCCCAAACAAACTGTCGGTCTGACCTCCGGGCCCATCTCCCCACATCAAGTTAAATTCCTGGGTAAACAGGACAGCCAGGGAGGGACTTTCTAGCTTGATCAGGTTGTTCACATTACCGCGACTGTCAGGATTAGCAAAATCGCCATGGACATCGCTAGTCGTAAAGTTGGCGGAGGTAACAACTACCGTCCGACCATCCACAACCACAAACTTATGGTGCATCAACCCCGAACCTTTAGAACCATCTGCCGTGTCGTCAATCCAGGGAATCCCGGCGTTAAAAATCATCACTAGGGCATCCCGCTGGTTAATTTCAGCCTGACTCAACTGACCATCTTGATTCATGTCCGCTAACTGGACAAATTCGTCATATTGCTGGCGATCGCGCTCTGGCAATCGGGCCGTAGCTGTTGTAGAGAAACTGCTCCAGGGTCGGCTGTAGGTATGCTCTAAGATTAATCTCACTTTCACCCCAGCCTGATGTTGTTGAACCATGGCCGCAGCGATTCCTGGTAAGCGCAATTCCTGAACCGCAACGTCTACCGTTGCATCAGCCCCTAGAATAGTCTCGGCAATAATTTGCTCTAAGTTGTCTCCCGGGCGAGTTTGCTGCCGATAGGGCTCTGTATAAACAGCGGTTTGAGCTTGATTGAAATAAACCTGAACAGTCGAGTCTTGGGGCAGAGACGCTTGCAGCGGCTTCAGGGAGGTAATCGGAGAACGGCTAATTCGAGGACGGCAGGCTGAAACGATCCCAATCAAAAGTAAAACTGGGATCAGCCGGAGGGTGAGATAAGAAGTTTTGTTAAGACCAATCAAGGCAGATCAAGTCCTTGCTCCACGGGACAGGTTGACACGTTAAGGTATAGGTAGGGCCTAGCTTAACTCTTTTTGGATTGATTGTTTGGATTCAGTTGTTTGGATGATCGGATAAATTGTTTGGACTGATGTTCTGGACTAACGTTCTGAACTCAGATTCTGAATTAATATTTTGAATTAATATTCTGGCAATTACCCGAATATTAATTCAACCCAACCATTCATTCAACCCGATGATTCATTCAAAAGATTGATCACCGAGGCTCACTCCTAGTGGTTTAGACTCCTCACCCTGTATCATGTCTAGAAGAAAAAGAACCTTTCCGTGCGGCCACAAGGGGTACGGAAAGACCTGCCATCGGTGCATCCAGACTGATCTGATTAACCGACCGGAACTCTCCCTGATTTCGGATAAACAGACTAAAAAGCAAGCATGGGAAGCCAGCTTCGAGCAGGATATGATTGATTTACGGGGTTTACCTGACTACGTTGTGGTCAAAGCCCGACGAATTATTGAGGGACTGATTGCCGATCAACGGAACTATCGGGACTTTGGTGGCAAACGCTTACGGCACAATCGCCTGATTGTCAGTATTCCGGTCACTCGCAATTACCGACTGCTTTGCGAAGACAATGGCAGCGGAGTAATTCCTCAAAAAGTCCTATCCCATGAAGCTTACAACGTCTGTAAACCAGGCTAACCATGCAAATTTACCTTGACTACAGTGCCACCACCCCGACCCGGCTTGAGGCGATCGCCGCCATGGAAGCTGTGATGGCCCAAACCTGGGGCAATCCTTCGAGTCTACATGAATGGGGCCAGCGAGCTGCTACAGTTTTAGAGCAGGCCAGAATGCAGGTGGCTGGATTAATTCATGCCAATCCAGACTCGATTGTGTTTACCTCCGGCGGCACTGAGGCGAACAATCTGGCAATTTTTGGGGTCACCCATCCCTACTCTACTCCCCAACATTTAATTATTTCCAGTGTGGAGCATTCCGCTATAACTGAACCGGCCCGGATCCTAGAACATCAGGGATGGCAGGTGACTCGTTTACCAGTTGACCGCCAGGGTCGAGTCCATCCCCTGGATTTACAGACTGCCATTCAACCCAACACGGTTTTGATTTCGGTAATCTATGGTCAAAGTGAAGTTGGAACCCTGCAACCGATTGAAACTCTGGGGCAAATTGCCCGCAATCAGGGGATTTTGTTTCATACTGATGCGGTACAGGTGGCAGGACGATGGCCGATTAATGTCCAGCAGTTACCAATTGACCTGCTCTCCCTCTCCAGCCACAAAATTTATGGCCCCCAGGGAGCCGGGGCTCTGTACGTTCGTCCGGGGGTAGAACTGATGCCAATGGTTGGGGGCGGCGGACAGGAATCAAAACTCCGGTCTGGAACCCAGGCTGTCCCGATTTTGGCTGGGTTTGGCATCGCGGCTGAACTGGCATCCCAGGAAATGTCAGGGGAAACTCGCCGCTTGATCCAATTGCGCGATCGCCTGTTTGATCTGTTGCTCGATGTCCCAACCCTGATCCCTACAGGAGACCGAATTCATCGCCTGCCCCACCATGTCAGTTTTTGTCTATCTGAAGATGGCCAGTCTCCCCCGGCGATCACCGGGAAAACCCTGGTGCGACAACTCAATCTGGCAGGGATCGGGATTAGCGCCGGTTCAGCCTGTCATAGCGGCAAGCTGAACCCCAGTCCGATTCTATTGGCCATGGGTTACGCTCCAACAATGGCCCTGGGCGGTATCCGCTTGACCTTGGGACGAGCAACCACAATTGCTGATGTGGACTGGACGGCCATGGTGCTGAAGCAGATTTTACAGCGGCTTCTTCCAGAACGGGTTCCAGCAAGTTTGTAACCCAATAGGTAAAGCCAATTAATGTGGGGGTAATAGGGAGTAGTGCCCCAGATCCCCTGCCATTTGACAATTCATTACAACCCCCTGCTTATGTATCTCAAACTGATGTATCTCAAACAAGGTTAGAAGAACTGCAAATATCAAAGCCTGCATCCATTTCCGGGTTCTAGATCAACCAGAAATCGAGGCCCCAATAATTCTGAGAGGAGTTGGGAACTGCCCCTTGATTCCCATAAAAGTCTATTATTTTTAATAATCTACTGGTATACCAGAGTGGATTATTTGTATAGTTGAGGCGGATCTGCACTAAGGTTAATGCATTCCGCTATATTAAGTGCTTGATAGAGTACATCTGTAAGGAAGACATGTATGGAAGGTTGCACTATTACCGATCTCAAAGTTAACGGCAAACAGAACTGCTATATCTTGAGTTCTGACGCGATGGAGAAGATTCAGGCTGAAACCGGAGTTTCAACCAACCTGGAGCCTGGAACCTATGTGATCAAAATTCGCGAAGGATCCTTCAGCTATACCACTGGCCTGGAACGCTGGGGTGAGCCTTTAGTAATGTTGTGGATCTATGGTGGTAAGTTCATCAACAAAAAAACCAACATCGAAGTGGGCGCAACCTGGTCAACCCTGAATGGGATTGATGATACTCTCACCCTGGAGGTTGTAGAAACGGCTTCACTCTGTGCCTTTTTCTTTGATACCTATCTTGAGGATAACGAGGGTGAGGTGACCATTTCCGTAGTGAAGATTTAGCCCCTGATCTCGAGAAATCCTTAAATTAAATTCCTCAACGAACTCCACTACCTGAGTTCAATCGACCTCCTTCCTCACCTGATTGTTGCTCACACTCCTCCCTAGTTCGCTTGCATCCAGATCTTTGTCAACCCTAGGAATTCTAAAGCAATGTCTCGTTCAAGTAGAACCTTTATTCAACTCTCGGCTGTTGTCCTCGCCCTGGGTACAACCCCAAAATTCTTAGTGACTTCTATAGCAACCCTCAGTCGTGGGGGTGAAACCACATCAGAGATTCAACAAGTTTCTCCACCTCAATGGCTAACCTGGGGCGATCCAGTGCTGGCTCAAACCCCTGAGAACAAGCAATTTCCCATTCCTGATTCCTTGCCTGCTGATGCCAGAGTGAAAATTGATGGCACCAGCAGTATGTCTATAATCAACCAAGCCCTGCAGCAGCAGTTTTCCGAAAAATTTCCCAATGCCCAGGTTGAAGCAGTGTCTCAAGAGGATAGCCAGGGCGCGATTGAGGAATTATTAAAAGGCAATATTGATATCGCTGCTGTTGGTCGCCCTTTAACAGATGCGCAAAAAGCTCAGGGACTAGAAGCGGTTCCCGTTGATCGGGGCAAAATTGCTATCATTATCAGCCCCAATAATCCTTTTGCAGGCAATATTTCCTTCGAGCAATTTGCCAGGATGTTTCGGGGTGAAATCACTAATTGGTCAGACGTCGGGGGAGAGCCTGCCCCCATCAAGTTTGTGGATCGGCCTGAATCTAGTGATACCCGACGGGCTTTGGCGGGATACAAGGTCTTTGAGGGAACCCCCTTTCAGTCAGGATCAAACACCACTCGAGCCAAGCAGGACAATACAGAGGCAGTGATCCAGGAATTGGGTGAGAATGGGATTGGCTATGCGATCGCCGATCAAGTCCTCGATCAGGATAACGTACGGATCATCGCCATGCATCAGACCTTGCCCGATGATGCCCGCTATCCCTACTCTCAATATCGCAGCTACATCTACAACTCTAAAACTGCCAATCCAGCTACCCTGGCCTTTTTAGGCATAGCGACCTCGGACGCTGGAACAGCGGCAATCCGCACTGCCACAGCCGCCAAAATCGGTTCAGTAGCGGTAGCTCCCCGAACAACCCCCAGTCCCACTGTCTCCCCCGCCGCCACGGCCCCGGCAACGCCTCCCGCCGTCGAGGCTACCCCGGCAGCAACTCCAGAGGTTCCGGCGACAGAAATTACTCAAGGGACAGAAACAGAAGCGGCCCCAGCTTTGGCCCGCGATCGCGGAGCCGCCGGGAGATTTCCCTGGTGGCTGCTCTGGCTCTTGGGGCTACCGCTTTTGGGTGCAGGGCTCTGGTGGCTCCTGCGGGGACAGGACGAAGATGGGGCGATTGAAAGACCGGGACGCTCCCCTGTTGAGGCTGAGACCGTTGCTAGACCTCAATCTCCAGCCCCAGCCCCAGCCCCCCAGGTTGAGGTTGATCAGCCCGCTATTACCCCCAGAATTGATAACTACCCAAATCCTGATATCTCTAACGTTTCCGGTGCCGGTTCCAATATAAGTTCCGATACAAGTATCGCTCCTCCAGCCCCCAGCCTACCCGTAGAAAACCTATCTCCAGGGGTGCTAGACATCCCAACAACAGGAACCCCGGGAGTTGGCCTGTCAGGAACTTCAGGGGTAACGGCTGGGATTCCTACAGTTGATTCTGGTATCCCTGGGTCAATTGGATTGCCGGGAGTTGCCGGAGTGACTGGATTAGCCGGAGCAGCGGGATTAGCAGCTTGGGCACTGCGCGATCGCACCAGTCGCTTGACCATTGCCCCAGGTCGTAACCAAACCCTTGAGTCCTACTGGACAGTGACCGATGCCGATCAACGAGCAGCTCGAGAACAGGGGGGACGAGACTTCCAAATGCGGGTTTATGATGTCACAGATATTGACTTTAATACCCAGTCTGCCCACAGTATGCAATTCTATGATCTTGATGTCCTGGATCGACAGGGACAGGTAGCAATTCCTGATCCAAATCGCGATTACCTAGCAGAGGTAGGCTACGTCTCTGAAACTGGAACCTGGCTGCCCCTGGCCCGTTCCAATTCTATTCGAGCGTCTGTTCAGGAATCAATTTCAGTTCCTCCAACTCCTCCAGCAGAAATTGAAGCAGAGGGCACTGGAGTTGGAGCTACAACAGTGGCTTTGGTAGGAGGTTCAGGCATCGCTGCTGGAGGAACCCTGGTGGGGTCAGCCCTTGATGCCGGATTGGTAGGCGCAACCACAGAGGCTCCGCTGTTAACCCATGATTTAGCCGGGGAAGATTGCTGGATGACCCTGCGGACTCAAGGAGAACAAAGTGTTTCGGCCCGATGGCACCTGCCTCAGTCCCAACGAGAAAATGCCAGGCAACAGGGAGGACAGCAATTACAGTTGCGGGTCTATGATATTGACCATGTGGATGTTGATATTCAGGCTCCCAATAGTGTGCAGGTCTATGACTGTGATGAATTTAATGACGATGTTGACCAGGAATGGCAGGTTCCTGTGCCTCACCGGGATCATTACTACATTGCAGAAATTGGCTACAACACCCTGGAACAGGAATGGATGCCCCTAGCCCGTTCCAATTCAGTAAGAGTCCCAGAGTTATCCTCCACAACAGCAGGAAGCTCTAAGATTGCTCAATCTGCCATGGTGGGTGCTGGAGCTGTGATGGCTGCAACAGCTCCTTTGGGTCGCCTGGGGGTCTCAAATCAGAGTCGGGTGACGATTATGCCTCAATCCGGTTCAGAGGCAATGGTGGCTTCCTGGCAGATAGCGACCAACGAACAGGCAACTGCTCAGCAGCAAGGTGGACAGCAGTTTCAACTGCGGATTCATGATGTTACTGGGGTTGACCCAGAAACCCAGCCCGCCCATAGTATTCATGTCTATGACTGTGATAGGGCAATGGGAGAATTGCAAGTGTCAGCCCCTGTCAGCGATCGCGACTATGTGGCTGAGGTTGGCTACTTGACCCCTGATCAACGCTGGATTCAACTGGCTTATTCCCAGTCCATGCGAATCCCTCCCACTGCTGAAAGTACTACTCCAGTAGCATTGGGTGGGGTTGGATTGGGGATGGTAGGAGTAGCCACCGGGGTAGCCACTGCAACTGCTGCCATTCCTGACGCATGGTCTGAAGGGTCTTCTCCAGGGGTGGCTATTCGTCCTGATATTCCTGATCAGGGAACGTCCCGAGACGGTTGCAAAATTGAGCATCTTACCGTCAGCAGTCAAAATAACTGCTACATCCTGAACCCAGATCAGGTTCGCAATCTTCAGGAAACGGCCATTTCTAAAACCCTGGAACCTGGAATTTACCTGATCCGGATTAAAGCGGGGAACTTCGGTTATACCTCTGGTCAGGGCTATACCGGTGAACCTGTAGTTCTGGTGTGGATTAATGGCGGCAGGGTGATGAATCAAAAAACCAATATGCCTGTGCCGGCAACCTGGTCGAGCTTGAATGGCTATAGTGAAACCCTGACTTTGAAGGTGTTGGAAACGACAACCTTGTATACTTTCTTTATTGATACATACAGGGAAGACAATTCGGGAGAGATCACTCTGTCAGTCGCTCGACTGTACCCTAATAATTGACCTTGATAAGCGATTTTCGTCGCTTGAGGTATGGATTGGGAGGTGGTGAGTAGCGTTATCATCAGAAGTGTTGAAAGAAAGCTTAAGACACAAAAAAAGGAGGCAGAAAGTAGTATTCTGCCTCCTAATAATCAAAAAATAGTGAACTAATGGTACTGTCCTTCCCAAATATTGTCAAACCGCTACTGA
>JAAURB010000037.1 GCA_012033335.1 Oscillatoriales cyanobacterium RM2_1_1 | reverse complement strand
GCAAGACGCTCTGTTATTCCAAATCCGTAGAAATGCTGAAGCACTCGATTCGGTTGCTACTTCATTACCTCAAATTCTGGGATGTCCCGATTCCGCAATGATTCATTGCATCATTCAGCAACGCCGGCAGTTTCTCTCGGTGGTTTCCCAGGAGACTGTTCTGTTTGAGGGAACAGTGCGGGAGAATATTCTCTACGGCTCCGAACAGGTGAGCGCAGCTCGACTGAAACAGGCGATCCAGGAAGCCAATGCCGACGAATTTATTGGTCAATTACCCCAGGGACTAGAAACAGAGATTGGGGAAAATGGGGTCAGGCTTTCAGGGGGACAACGCCAGCGGATTGCGATCGCCCGAGCGTTGATTCGTGATCCCCGAGTATTGATTCTAGATGAAGCTACCTCCTCCCTGGATACCCTGTCTGAATCGTTGATTCAGACCGCCCTGGAGCGCCTGATGCAAAATCGCACCACTTTTGTAGTGGCTCACCGCCTCTCCACCATTCGGAAGGCGGATCGGATTGTTGTCCTGGAAAAAGGCCAGATCGCTGAAGTTGGCACCCATCGTCAGCTTCTAGATAGTCGGGGATTGTTTGCAACGTTACACATGTTGCAGAGTTGATCCCCCAGGGGCGGGGTTGGCCTCGGCCTGACTCAGGAACCTTGCCCCCAGAAGAATCTTGATATTCTTCAGAAATTTTGTATCAATTCAATGAAGCAATAGTGGAGTGACTTTTTTAGAAATTCTTTTTTAGAAATTTATCCTTAAAGCATTGAATTTCGACCGTAAAGTCATGATTAGTTACAGCGTGTTTCGTGGTGCTGGAGTATAGAAGTGGGTGGTACGCTAACCACTCCCAAATCTTTATCTCACGGGATTGAAAATCGCTATATTATTCATCCTTCAGGTTAAACCTCAAATGTACACTGGAATTCCCCAGCTTCCGGATCTAACCCACCCCAATGAATTACTTGAATTTGGGTCTCAAGGCATCCAGCTTGCCGTTAAACTAGGACTATTTCTGATTGCTTTTGGTGTCGTTTTAGCCCTGATCAATGGGTCGAATCGGCGGCAAAGCCAGGATTTTTTGCCAATACTAAAAACTAGCCTGGAAAGCTATATTTTATGGCTGCAAAAATTGCCCCATTTTGTATTATTGATCGTGATTTTGAGTAGCGGATTTTTTCTCTGTTCAACCCTGGCCAATCGCTATCATCATTGGGAGCAAGAACAGGTAGTTCAGGTCTCAAATACTGTAGCGGGCGAACGGCTAGAACAGGCTGCCCCTCGCATCCGGTATCAGGTGGAGGAATCCTACATCAAATATACCTGGGTGGATGGCCGCCAAGTGGAGGAACCCGCCACCCGTCTGGTGGATCGATATCTGGCGATCGCGGCTTCCCAGGTTCAGGTCAAAATCGATCAGGCTACTGATCCCGCGACCCGAAAACTGATCTATAGTGTTGGATTGACTGGGGAGTACGAGGTGACCAATCTGCTGAAGAATGGGGAGAATTTTTTCTTCGAAGCCTACCCTCCCTACGGATATAGCGTGCTGCAGGACTTTCAGGTAGAGCAGAACGGTCAGTTGTTGAATCAGGTTAACCCTGGAGATTATGGATTTCCGTTTCGTTTGGCCCCTGGAGCATCGGCGCGCTTCCAGGTCACCTATCAAGCCCAGGGTGCACCTCGATGGGTTTATCAACCCAATGGTCAAGCGCTTTCAGATTTTCGCTTGACTATTTTGGCCAACTTTGCGAAGGCCGACTTTGCCGGGGCAATCCCGACGATTACCCGAGAGGGGGATCAGCAGCGAGAGTTGACCTGGATCTTCAAAGGAAATGTCTCAGTCCAAAATCCTTTAGGGGTGTTTACCGCCACTGAGCCCATCAGTAATACTGGGATTTTGCCCCGTCTGCTATTGCTGGCTCCAGCAATTTTTCTCTGGTGGATCCTGTTGCTGTATTTATCGATGCCGATGAAACTTAAGGATGTGGCGATCTCGGCGGGAATTTTCTTTGCCTGTCTGCTCACCCTGACCTACGGTAGCCGATTACTGGCAGCCCCGATGACTTGGGGATTGATTACACCGATTCTCATGGGTTTATCCTGGGGTTTGGGGGGCGATCGCCAGACCCGCATTGGAGTCTTGATTTGCACTTTATCAGGTTTGATATTGCCCGTGTTTGGACTGTTGATTCCCTACAGTGGCCTTACCCTCAGCCTGGCGGGTTTGCTTTCCGGCATCTGGATTAGTGTCCGTAATGGGTATGGCTACCATCGAGGTTGAGAATGGTTAAGAATTCTGTTGATCCGTTGCCTCTGAGCTTAAGGTATCTTTTAACACAGTTCGAGCGGCTAAATTGCTCCGGGTTGAGGTAAGAATCTCAACCTCCCGCTCTAAGCGCGTTGCCGTATCTCGAATCTCAAGCAAAGCCTGCTGCTCGGTGGCAACGCCGTAAAGGTTGCTGGCAATCCAGTAGGACAGTTCTGTAGGCAAGCTAGGAATGTCAGCCGGCAACTCAATCGGCTGATCCATTAGCTTGCTAGACAATCTGACTACATCGCGCAATAGCTCATCAACCTGGCTGGCAAGGGGTAGTAAATCCTCTGCTGGCGGCTGATCCTCAATCCACTCAACTAATCCCACCAGATAGGGCTTTTCCCGCACCGTATCCAACACCCGGAATCGCTGCTGGCCCACAGTCAGAATATTAATTCGATCATCCGGCAGCCGTTGATGCTTGATCACCTCAGCACAGCAACCCACGGAAGCCACTCGACCCTGGGTTGGGTCTACCCTCAAGACCCCAAAACAAGAATCAGTCTCCAAAATCGTATTCATCATAATCCGATATCGAAACTCGAAAATATGAAGCGGTAATGGAGTTGACGGAAATAAAACAACTTCTGAAAGGGGAAATAAAGGAAGTTCTCGAACAGCAATTGAAGATGATGCCATTGTGCTGATAATCTACGGCTTTCTCTTTATACTTTAACGGATTTCTCTTGAATTCCCCATTTCTGCCCCTCAAATTTGATCTGGAATTCCCAGAAAGAATCCCTAGAGTTTGACCTCGATATCAACCCCAGCCGGCAAGTCCAGTTTCATCAGGGCATCAATTGTTTTTGAGGAGGGCTGGTAGATATCTACGATCCGACGGTGGGTGCGAGTTTCAAAATGTTCCCGGGAATCCTTATCGACGTGGGGCGATCGCAAAACACAATAAATTCGCCGCTTGGTGGGCAAAGGAATCGGGCCAATGGCTGTAGCGCCAGTTCGATTCGCCGTATCTACAATCTTTTCGCAGGAGGTATCGAGCAAACGGCGATCAAATGCTTTCAGACGAATGCGGATTTTTTGTTGTTGAATAGTTGCCATGGTTTTTGCAGTTCAGTTTTCCAGGTTCGGTTGTCGAAATCAAGTCAGAATCAAATCGAAATACAACGGTCAATCTCAAATCAAAACCGCGAGGAAGCAGAGCATTGGTTCTGGTCTACTTCCTCCGGTTGATCAAAAGTCAGTAATGGATCAGACAGCTACTTCAATATCTTAGAAACAACCCCCGCTCCAACCGTACGACCTCCTTCGCGGATAGCGAAACGCATTCCCTGCTCAATGGCAATCGGGTTAATCAACTCTACGGTCATTTTGATCCGATCCCCCGGCATCACCATTTCAGCATCAGTTCCATCATCAGCAGTGAATGCCTTGATGGTTCCTGTGACATCGGTGGTTCTCACATAGAATTGGGGACGATAGCCCGAGAAAAATGGGGTGTGACGACCCCCTTCTTCTTTCTTGAGAATATACACCTCAGATTCGAACTCAGTATGGGGAGTAATAGAACCGGGCTTTGCCAGTACCATGCCCCGCTGAATATCAGCCTTCTGAAGTCCCCGCAGCAATAGACCAACGTTGTCTCCAGCCATCCCTTCATCGAGAATCTTCTGGAACATCTCAACTCCAGTCACCGTAGTACTTCGGGTATCCCGGATCCCAACCAATTCAATGGTCTCACCTACCTTAACCTTTCCACGCTCGATCCGACCTGTCGCTACCGTTCCTCGACCTGTGATTGAGAATACATCCTCAACCGCCATCAGGAAAGGTTTATCAATTGCTCGCTCAGGGGTGGGGATGTAAGCATCAACCTCATCCATTAAGGAGTAGATTTTATCTACCCAATCATTTTCTCCCCGTTTAGTATCGGGCTTGGCCACCATGGCTTCCAGGGCTTGCAGGGCAGAACCAGAGACAATTGGGATATCGTCTCCAGGGAAATCATATGAACTCAGCAGTTCTCGGACTTCGAGCTCAACCAATTCGAGGAGTTCTTCGTCATCCACCATGTCTTGCTTGTTCAAGAAGACCACAATGTTAGGAACCCCAACCTGTTTGGCCAGAAGAATATGTTCACGGGTTTGAGGCATGGGCCCATCCGCCGCCGAAACCACCAAAATTGCACCATCCATCTGAGCAGCTCCTGTGATCATGTTTTTCACATAATCAGCATGTCCAGGGCAGTCTACGTGGGCATAGTGGCGATCTTCAGTTTCATATTCTACGTGAGCTGTATTGATGGTAATTCCCCGCGCTTTTTCCTCTGGAGCTGCGTCAATATCATCATATTTACGAGCCTTCGCCTGACCGAGCGCCGACAAAGTCATCGTAATTGCAGCAGTCAGAGTGGTTTTACCGTGGTCAACGTGACCAATAGTACCAATGTTTACGTGGGGTTTGTTTCGTTCAAATTTTGCGCGTGCCATATCCTAGTTCACTCAAGACGATAAATACTACACAATCACGGTAAAAATGAGAGACTCTGAGGCAAACTCCAGAGACTTGAAAGTTACTCAGGCCACTTGTATTTTATGCCGAGTTTTACTTTCTGATCCCCTATAGTTCATCTCTTATCTCCCTTTACTCCTCGCAATGATAGTTTCAGCAACACTCCGAGGAACCTCTTCGTAATCGCTGAACTCCATGGAGAAGATGCCTCGGCCCTGGGTCTTAGACCGGATATCCGTAGCATACCCAAACATTTCTGCAAGAGGAATCTTAGCAGTCACTTTGGCGATGCCCTGGGATTGGTCGGTTTCTTGACCTTCAATCTGGCCTCGGCGAGCGTTGAGGTCACCGATGACATTCCCAATGAAGTCTTCAGGAACTTCAACCTCGACCTTCATAACCGGTTCTAGCAAAACAGGAGAAGCTTTAGTTACTCCCTCCTTAATTGCAATAGAACCGGCAATCTTGAAGGCCATTTCTGAGGAATCCACGTCGTGATAGGAGCCATCAATTAAAGTGGCTTTCACATCAATTAAAGGATATCCCGCCAGAATCCCAGATTCACAAGCTTCCTTCATCCCTTCCGCCGCAGGGTTGACATATTCCCGAGGAACAGTTCCCCCCACAATCTTAGAGACGAATTCAAAGCCACTCCCCGGCTCAGCGGGTTCCAATTCAATCACAACGTGTCCATATTGACCCTTACCGCCACTCTGGCGAATAAACTTCCCTTCTGCTTTGACCGCCTTGCGAATGGTTTCCCGGTAAGCAACTTGGGGGGCTCCCACATTGGCTTCTACCTTGAACTCTCGCAACATTCGGTCTACCAGAATTTCTAGGTGAAGTTCACCCATCCCAGCAATTACAGTTTGGTTGGTCTCTGGATCTACGGAGACCCTGAAGGTGGGGTCTTCCTCTGACAAGGACTGAAGTGCCTTCGATAGCTTCTCCATGTCTTGCTTGGTTTTGGGCTCTACGGCGACGGAAATCACCGGCTCTGGAACAAATAGAGATTCCAGAATAATTGGAGCCGCTTCACTACAGAGAGTGTCTCCTGTCAGGGTGTCCTTTAACCCCAAGGCGGCTCCCAATTCTCCAGCCCTCAGCTCTTCAACTTCAATACGCTCGTCAGCCTTTAAGATAATCAGGCGAGAGAGACGCTCTTTTTTTCCTTCGTTGAGTTGAGCACATAACTGCCCTTTTGCAGCACTCCGGAATAAACCCGGATGAAAGTCAGACGACCAAAGGGATCGGACATTACCTTGAATGCCAGGGCTGCCAAGGGAGCATCATCATCACAGGGACGTTCAGCCTCAGAGCCATCCGCCAGCTTACCCTTGATCGGGGGAACCTCTGTTGGCGCAGGTAAATAGTCAACTACAGCATCCAGTAACCGCTGAACTCCTCGGTTTTTGAATGCAGAGCCGCAGAGCATTGGCACAACTTTACCAGCGATTGTGGCCTGACGAATTCGAGTCCGCAACTCTGCCTCATTGAACTCTTCCCCATCCAGGTATTTTTCCATGAATGCATCATCGGTTTCAGCCAGGGACTCAATCAACTTTAAACGGTACTCTTGAGCCAACTGCTTCACCTCAGCAGGAATCTCATCAACAATTTGGATATCTGTTCCCAAATCATTGGTGTAAAGATAGGCTTTCATCGCCACCAAGTCCACAAGGCCCTGAAAGTTGTTCTCACTGCCGATTGGAATTTGTATGGGCACGGCATTGGCTTTGAGGCGATCGCGCACCTGCTGATAGACTTTAAAAAAGTCCGCCCCGGTGCGATCCATTTTATTGACAAAAGCGATTCGGGGGACATCATAGCGATCTGCCTGTCGCCAAACCGTCTCAGACTGCGGCTGAACTCCTCCAACCGAGCAAAAAACAGCAATAACCCCATCAAGCACCCGCATGGAGCGCTCAACTTCGATGGTAAAGTCTACATGACCCGGGGTATCGATGATATTGATCCGATGATCAAGCCAACTTGTACTAATGGCAGCAGCCGTAATAGTGATGCCCCGTTCTCGCTCCTGATCCATCCAATCTGTAACAGCAGTACCTTCATGGACTTCACCCATGCGATGAACCACGCCAGAGTAAAACAGAATTCGCTCTGTCGTAGTGGTTTTTCCAGCATCAATGTGAGCTGCGATCCCAATATTTCGTACTTTTTCAGGCGGGATAGTCCGTGTCACAGCTACCTCCTTAGTTTGGCCTTGATTAAGAATTTTGTCTGGTTGTGCAAAGTGCTGCTATTCCTGGGTCTTAATTACAAACTTTAACTAAATTTTAACTATGATCCTTAAGGTTTAGCCTGGTATTGCTTTCTCAATACTTGCAATATTTGCTTAGTATCGATAATGAGCAAAGGCCTTGTTTGCCTCTGCCATTTTGTGGGTTTCCTCCCGTTTCCGGACTGCACTTCCCGTCTCATTCGCCGCATCCATTAGCTCATTGGCCAGTCGCATTGCCATCGAACGACCTGATCGCTCTCTGGAGTAACGAATAATCCAGCGGAGTGCCAGGGTAATTCCTCGATCAGAGCGAACTTCCATCGGCACCTGATAAGTTGCGCCACCCACCCGCCGAGCCTTGACCTCAACCAGGGGTGTGACGTTACGGATCGCCTTTTCAAACAGCTCCATTGGATCGGATCCGGTTTTTTCTTCAATCACTTTAAAGGAATCATAGACCAGTTGATAAGCCAGAGAACGCTTGCCATGCTGCATGATACGGGCAACCATCATGCTCACCAAGCGGCTGTTATAAACTGGATCGGGAGGAGTGGGACGTTTTTGAACTACCTTACGACGAGACATAATCTATAGTTAAATTTCTACTGATTAACAATTCATCAAGAACTCTAATAATCGAACCTCAGGTCTGAAAGTACTGATTTCCCGACAGGAAAAAGCAACACCATCAATCTTCAAACATTGCAAATTCTAAATACCCCAGGCAATTGAATCTTCACTCTGAGCGACTTAATCTCTAAAAACCTTAAAGTCTTGTCTCTGATCACTTTAAAACTTTTGTGAAATCAACTCTTAGGGCGCTTCGCACCATATTTGGAGCGCCCTTGCCGGCGGTCTTTTACCCCAGCCGTATCTAGAGTTCCTCGAATAATATGATATCGAACTCCCGGTAAGTCCTTGACCCGTCCTCCCCGGATCATCACCACGGAGTGCTCTTGCAAATTGTGGCCAATTCCAGGAATGTAAGCGGTCACCTCGAAACCCGATGTCAAACGAACCCGCGCAACTTTCCGAAGAGCGGAATTGGGTTTCTTGGGTGTTGTAGTATAGACACGGGTACAAACGCCGCGCCGCTGAGGACAGCTTTTCAAAGCTGGGGATTTTGTTTTCTTCTCCGTCTTTTCTCGAGCTGATCGAATGAGCTGCTGTATCGTGGGCATGGGTTGCTATGACATGACTTCTAGTTTTTATAGATGTGGGGGAATGTATTCACTACAGTTGAGCAAGCTCAACCTCGTCCAGAAAAGTAAAGGACGAAGAATATCGATTCCATCTTTATTTTTGCCGCACAAATTTCTATATTACACCACTAACAAATATTCTGCAAAATTTTTTGTCTTAACCCGAAGGCGAACGCATACATTGCTGCATCGTTGGCAGAAATCATGGGTTCCTATCTCCACCCCAGTTGCTGCATCCCAAATCACTGCACGGATAGGTGAGTATCTGTATCTAGATATCAAGTACTCGGTATCAAGTGCTCGATGGCAAGTGCTCAAGGCCATGTTGGGCTCATTATCAAGGAACATGTGAATTTTCCCTAATTTCAGGGTTAAGACCATGGCTTTTTTTAGAAGCTGTGTTATTATCAGTAATTGTTGTCAAAATTTGTTTTCAACAGTCAGGGTCGCTAGCTCAGCGGTAGAGCACTCGGCTTTTAACCGATTGGTCCTGGGTTCGAATCCCAGGCGACCCATACCTTTATAGATTGGCCAAGGTGATTCGCTGGGAGATTTTTGCTGAAGTCCCCCATTCTGAACAACTTATCGGCTGGTGAGATTAGCCTTAAATTGGGGCGATCGCCCAGGTATCACTGAATCAAACCATAAATTACAAAACTCCCTTGGAACTGGGAATAGTTCCAGCCCGACGGGGATCAACTTCAATGGCCATCCTCAGGGAACGGGCAAAGGCTTTAAAGCCAGCTTCGACAATGTGGTGGGAGTTGATGCCATCGAGTTGCCGTAAATGCAGGGTCATCAGGCTATTGTTAGCAACGGCCATAAAAAATTCCCGCACCAACTGGGTGTCATAGGTTCCTACCCGTTGTGTGGGGATCTCCAGACCATAACTCAGGTGCGGTCGCCCGGAAAAGTCCAGGGAAACCTGCACCAATGCCTCATCTAGAGGGGCCATAAAATGACCAAACCGAACAATCCCTTTGCGATCGCCCAAGGCTTTAGCTAAAGCCTGTCCCAGGGTAATTCCCACATCTTCATTGGTATGGTGATCGTCAATTTCCAGATCCCCGGTGGCTTGAATTTCCAGATCAACTAAGCCATGGGAGGAGATCTGATGCAACATGTGATCGAGAAAAGGAACCCCCGTATTCACCTGACAAATCCCTGTACCATCCAGGTTGAGGGTGACGGATACCTGGGTTTCCTGGGTAGCCCGTTTGACAGTAGCTATTCTAGGGGGGGGCGGAGTTGTCAAAGTCTCTGCAACGGCAGTGGTTTGAAGCGGGGAATGGGGGCGATCGCTGATTTGCATGACAATTGAAACAGAAATAATTAAAACAGAAACAGTTAAAACAGGAACAATTGAAACAGGAACAGTTAAACGGCTCAACCCAAATAGCCCAAGAGTGCCAAATCAAGAGCGGCAAACTCTTCGTCTAACCTGCAAACGTTGTCCGGACAAACTCCCAGTACTTTGAGGCGCAACGGTCTTAGGAATGATTAGATTGATTGTTGGATTTTCTGCTGGTTACCCAATCCATCGTCAGATTTTCATCGGATTGGATTGGGTACTTAACGCCATCAAATCCTCAAATTGATCCCAGGGTAACCGTTACAGAACTGGAGCAAACCGTTCTTTTTCAGGAACCTCTGTGTACTCCGCCACAATCTGACGGAATTCATCACCGTTCATAGTCTCCTTGTCAATTAACAGGTCAACCAGGCGATCAATCACCGCTCGATTGTCCCGAACAATCTCACAGGCATTCTGATAGCAGTGCTCGGCGATCGCTCGAATTTGATTATCGATCCGCGAAGCGATTTCGTTGGAGTAGTCGGTACGAGTGGCAAAGTCCCGACCCAGGAATACTTCGCCCTGGGGAGATTCTAGGGAAACCGGCCCCAGATCAGACATGCCGTAGCGAGTCACCATCTGCCGGGCCATCATTGCCACCTGTTGCAGATCCCCCCCGGCTCCAGTCGTGACCTCCGCATCCCCAAAGATGACTTCCTCAGCAGCCCGTCCCCCCATTGCCCCAGTGATTCTGGCCAGAATTTGCGATCTGGAGATCAGACCTTGATCTTCGTCCGGCATAAACCAGGTGAGACCCTTGGCCTGTCCTCGAGGAATCAAAGTCACCTTTTGAACCGGATCGTGATCTTTGAGCAAAGTCCCCACAATCGCATGGCCAATCTCATGATAGGCAATCAATCGCTTGCTCTTGCCATCGAGTAGGGGCGTTCCCTCCATCCCCGCCACGACCCGATCCACCGCATCGTCGATTTCTAACATGGTAATGGCTTCTTTGCGGCGACGGGCGGTGAGAATAGCCGCTTCATTCAACAAATTGGCCAGGTCAGCCCCGGTAAATCCAGGGGTTCTCCGGGCGATCGCTTCGAGGGAGACTTCTGCTGCAAGCTTCTTATTGCGGGCATGAACGTCTAGAACCGCCAGACGACCTTTGACATCTGGGGCATCCACGGTAATTTGCCGGTCAAACCGTCCGGGCCGCAACAGGGCAGAGTCCAGTACGTCGGGACGGTTGGTGGCGGCGATAATGATAATCCCGGCATTCCCTTCAAAGCCATCCATTTCGGTGAGCAACTGATTCAGGGTTTGTTCCCGTTCGTCGTTACCGCCGCCGATTCCTGCTCCCCGCTGCCGACCGACGGCATCGATTTCATCGATAAAAATAATACAGGGGGCGGTTTCCTTGGCTTTCTTGAATAGATCCCGTACCCGAGAGGCTCCCACCCCGACAAACATCTCCACAAACTCTGACCCGGAAATACTGAAGAACGGTACCCCGGCTTCCCCAGCGATCGCCTTGGCCAGCAGGGTTTTACCAGTTCCTGGAGGGCCAACCAAAAGTACCCCTTTAGGAATCCGTGCCCCCACAGCCGTAAATCGTTCGGGCTGCTTCAGGAACGTCACCACTTCCTGCAATTCTTCCTTAGCCTCTTCAACCCCAGCTACATCGTCAAACAAGACTCCAGTCTTGGCTTCCATTGAAAACCGAGCCTTAGACTTACCAAAGTTCATCGCTTGACCGGGGCCACCGGGAGCATTGTTGGAGCGACGGAAGAGGAAAAATAACCCCACAATTAATAAAATTGGAAACACCAGATTTCCCAATAGACCCCAAATTGCCCCGTCATTTCGGGGAGGATGGGTATCAAAGCTAATATCAGAAGCCCGCAGGAGTGAAATTAGTTCTGGGGCATTGTTCGGTAGATCGACCCGCAGTCGCTGCACTCGATCCGCAAGCTGAGGATCTGTTGCCTCCACAATTGCCGTGCGACCCCCATCAAATAAATCAACGCTGGTGACTCGACCGGCGTTGAGATAGTCTAAAAATCGGCCATAGCTCATCCGGGTACTGGCGGTGTTGCCTCCAACTTCAGCAGTCGTGGATGAAGCAAAAGCACCTTGCCAGACGAAAAAGCTGATCACGAGTGCTGGAAGTGTCCAGAGCAAAACTGTTTTCCAGGAGATTTTCATAAAATGCCTATTACCTCTTTATGTATGAGTGAAACAATTGATCTGATCCAAAAATTGAACCGATGAACGGACAAATGAAAAAGTGATTAGGGACGAATAGTCAAGTAAATTCTATTATCGTCAAGCATTCTTTCATAATTTTAACTAAATTTAACGTAATCACTCCCCTCGAAGCAACTATTTTCTGCTGAGACATGGTAGATTTACGATCTCGAACGTGAAACATAACGTGAAATATCTAAAGGGACACTAAAGCGATATGCTGGGTAAGTGTTAGTTCAAGCCATGAACAAGCCATAAAGATGACCTGTCTTGATTGAGAAAGCCTCAGATGCTTGATAAGCCCAGGCTTTTTGGTAGAAGTTTGTAGCTATGTTGTGGGTAGAAAGTGCCAGAGATAAGGCACTATATGAAGTTATGAGTTTACATGAGGTGACAAGTTCTAATGCAACAGATTAATCAGCAGCCAGGACAACCGATGCAGCAACCGGCAATCAGTCCGAATGCGATTACCAATCGACAGACCGTTACCCCAGGGAAGCGGACAATTTTGAGTGTGGATTTAGGACGAACCTCAACCAAGTCCTGCGTCAGTCGTAATCCTAGCGAAGTTGTCTTTATTCCATCCAATGTTGCTCAACTTACAGTAGAAAAGGCCCGGGGCGGTGGATTTGAGTCTAAGAATACCGATCCCCTGCTTGACCTCTGGTTGGAGTACCGAGGAAATGGCTATGCTGTCGGTCAACTTGCCGCTGATTTTGGGGCTAATCTATTTGGGGGGGAATCTTCAGACAATCCTTCCAAGGTGGACAATGCCTTAATCAAGATTTTTGCCTGTGCTGGCTATTTTAAGCTCAGAGGGGATGTGGATGTGGTTTTAGGGCTGCCATTCTATTCCCAGGAAGAATTTGAGCGAGAGAAAGAGCAGATTATCAGTTTGTTAACAGGCCCCCATGTCTTAACGTTCCGGGGTGAACAGGTGATGATTGACATTAAGCATGTGCGGGTGATGCCAGAGGGCTACGGCAGCCTAATCTGGTGTGAAGCCCAGGGTAACAAAGAGATGGCTGATTTTGCTGAACTATCTGTTGCCATTGTTGATGTCGGTCATCAAACTACCGATTTCTTGACGGTTGATCGCTTTCGGTTTGCTCGGGGAGCTTCCCAAAGTGAGGTCTTCGCCATGAATAAATTCTATGAGGAAGTGGCCAGCAAAATTGAGGGGGCAGACAGTCAATCTTTGTATCTGCTCGAAGCGGTTCATCGGGTTGCTGGCCAACGATTCTATCGTCCCAAGGGTTCGACGAAGCCAGTTAATCTCGATGAAATCGTGCCAGATTTACGGCGAAAGTTTGCCCAGGAACTTTCCGTCCGTTTGGTGCAGTGGTTACCCGAACGAGTGACTGATGTTGTTGTCACCGGTGGTGGCGGTGAATTTTTCTGGGAAGATTTACAGCCCTTATTAAAACAGGCTCAACTGCGGGCCCATCTGGCCCAACCGGCCCGCTCAGCGAATGCCCTGGGACAGTATGTTTACGGAGAAGCTCAACTGGCAAAGCGCTAAGCTCTCAATTGCTGCACCCGTGATGATGGCGACAACCACCAGAATCACGGGTCATGGGCTGCAAGAACTAAATCCAGTCCCTTTGAAGTGAACAATTGGGGTGAACGAAATAGGTTAAGCTAAAATCAAACTGACTTACTGAACTCTGTCATGCTCTGGTCGAATAAAAAACTCACTCAGCCAGTTACGTTCACCGAGGATGCTGCCGACCAAACATTGCTTGAGGCCATTGAGCAAGAGCTTGTCTTAACAAAATATCAAACCTTCAGCAACCTCTGTAAACAAGCCCTCTGGCAATTTCTCAGTATCTCTGACCCGTCTCCCCAATCTGCTCCTCGGAATATAGATGGATTGGAGGGGCAAATGTATCAGCTTCAACAACAGCTAACTGAGTTGGAAAAAAATGTCCTGGCTGAAGAATCAAATCGCTTCAATCAACTGCAACAACAACTGATTCAGCTCACCCAACAACTCAGCCAACTGCAAAACGTGGTTGCTTCCCGGCCAATCTCATCCCACTCTCCAATCCAAGTCCCTTCAGAGCCTGCCCATCGCGCCGAGGAAACGTCTACGTCCATTGAACATTCTGATCCAGTGTTAGCACGGTTGAGTGCCCTAGTGGACGATTTCTAGATGATTTCTAGTTAGATCAAAATCTCGACTGGAAGTGTCAGATTGATGGGACTGTTGAAATTTTTGAGTACTGAATTGTGAAGGGAGTATCAACTCTATGGTTTCAGCCTGAGGCTAGTAGACACCAATAGAGTCAGGCAAAATCCCCAGACCTGATCGTTCCTGAATCTGTTCCAGATATTCGGATTGAGGTTGAATTTTGCTGAGGATAGGGTTTTAAGACCGGTTGAGGTCAATGGTGAGGACGGCATGATTATCAATGGGCTCCCCGGCGCTGAACTTTTGAAAATATCCTCGCACTGGTTCGGGAAAATTGGGAAAGTCAAATTTCCCATCTCCAGCCGCAATATCTGCCCAGAAATTCTGTAGATCTGGAGCCAGTTTTTTAGCCTGTTCTACCGGCATCTCCAGGGGAGGCAATGTCAGCAACTTCATCATAAATGGAAAGGAGCGATCGCCTAGCCATTGTCGGGAAACTCCAGATAAATCTGGCCATCCTGGAACTGCCATAACACAATGGGAGGCAATTTCTAGTTGAATATTTTGCACGGTGATACCCTGCACTTTGATATCCTGCACCGTGATATTTCTGGGAGTGGTATTTCTAGCCGCAATAGTTGGGCTGGTCTCTGATTGATTTCTACCTGAATTAACCGTTGCACTTGAATTTGTATTTAAGGTTAAATCAACAATCCGATAGGGATGGGGATAGCTCACCAAAGAACCCGTAGTAATTTCATAAATGTCCTGCCACTGAGCGATATCCTGAACATATAAATGCCCGGTAAAAATCAATTTTACCCCAGCCCGCTTTAGGATACTCAACAGTTCAGTCGCATTCTCTAACATGTAGCGTTTGCCCAGAGGATTAGTCGCTTGTCCGGGTAGATGTTCAATAACATTGTGATGAATCATCACCATCACCAGATCGCCTTCAACTTCAGCCAAAACTTGTTCAAGCCAGATTAATTGTTCCTCAGATAAACGTCCAATTTGCTGACCTTGATCAAATAAGTTGGAATTCAAACCAATCAATTGTAAACCCGGTAAAATCTCATGGGAGTAATAGCATTGATCAGAATTATTGTAGCCAAATTTCTGATAGGATTGGGGAAATTCTGCCAGCCCCATAACTTGATTTTGAGTAGTCGGATAGGGGACATCATGGTTTCCTGGAACCACATAAACTGGGTAGGGCAATCGAGCCAGACGGTCAACTAACCACTGATGATTTTCAGCTTCTCCATCCTGGGTCAAGTCCCCTGGCAATAGTAAAAAGTCTAAATCTAATCGTCCCAAGTGGTCTAAAACTTTTTCCAGGGCCGGAATGCTCACTTCAACTAGATGGAACCGTTGACTATGGTGTTGAATTGTCTGGGGCAATCCAATATGTAAATCACTGGCGATCGCAAAGCGGTAATTCAAGTTCATATTTAGATTTCTGTTTAGATTAAAAATATTCAAGCCTAGGTTCAGAGAAAGTTGCAAAATCCATCATCAATTCAACTCACCCTCACCCCCAACCAATACTGATTACCAAATTTGATGACAACTTTGACTACAAACGTTGACCGGAGATTACAGGGTTTTTCAATCCCGTGAGATATATGGGAGTAGGTGACGCACCCCATGACTCACTCCTACACTCCAACAGCGTCAGAAACGCTGTATGTCAAACATTACGCTAAACTGAGGATAGGATTTAAATTACACGGATAGTTATTAAAGGTCATGGCGGTCAAGTTGCAACGTCCTATTTTAGTTGGTGGAGTAGGTCTTTCATTCCTCCTGTGGATTCTGACCAGCCTGCAACATACGGCAGGAGAATTTGGTCAGGTTGCCCTGCTCACTACAATTCTAGCGGGGGCAGGACTGTGGTGGTTCCAATCTGGATCAAGTCAATCCCCCGGAGAACTGGAGTTTGTGCCTCCCGCCAGCCGAGAGACCGTTGAAGCCGCGATCGCCCAAACCGAAGCACAGCTTGACCATCTCGCTCAACTGGCCGCCGATCAGGGAAGTCAAGCGATTGAGCCTAGCCTGGAATTATGGCGAGGCCAAACGGCCCAACTCAAGGTTAATTTGGATCGGACAGCCCTGCGCTTGGGGGTCATGGGTAGTAAAGCCGTGGGCAAGTCCACTGTAATGCAGGTTCTAGCGGCGGACTGGATTCCCAAACAGGAATTGAGTTTGAGTTTGGTAGAAGTCCCCGATAGCCAACCGCAACTGACTACCGCCATTGATGTCATCCTGTTCTTGACCAGCGGCGATATCACCGATTCTGAATTCCAGGCTCTCTCTAAATTAGTCAAGTATCAGGGCCAACGGACATTATTGGCTTGGAACAAGTTGGATCAATACCTGGAGGGGGATCAACCGATTGTCTTGCAGCATATCCGGGACACTCTCAAGGATGTTTTGCAGCCCGATGATGTGGTTTCCATTGCCGCATCCCCCAACCCGGTGAAGGTACGGCAGCATCAAACTGACGGCTCTGTTCAAGAGTGGATGGAAGCCCAAGCCCCTGAAATGACTGCTCTGACCGGGCGGTTGACTCAAGTCTTAACTGAGGAACAACAAGCCCTGATCTGGTCAACCACCTACCGCGAGGCCATCGCCCAGCAAAAAGTTATCAGAACCGGTCTCAATCAGCTCTGGCGCGAACAGGCCATGCCTGTGATGGAGCAATACCAATGGATTGCGGCGGCGGCGGCTTTTGCTAACCCGGTTCCGGCCTTGGATGTGCTGGCCACTACAGCAATTAGTTCCCAGATGGTGATTGATTTGGGGGCAATTTACAAACAGAAGTTTTCCCTCCAGCAAGCTCAGGAAGTAGCAAAAACCCTGGCCAGTCAGATGTTGAAGCTTGGCCTAGTGGAGCTAACGACCCAAACCCTGACTGCCTTGCTCAAAAGCAACACGGTCACATTTGTAGCGGGGAGCGCGGTGCAGGCCATCAGTGCCGCCTATTTGACTCGGGTAGCTGGATTGAGCCTGATCGAATATTTTGAGCGCCAGGAGATTGAGTTGCAGCCCGGTCAAGGTTTCTCTCTGGATATCAATGCTTTGACCCAAACATTGAAGGCAGTCTTTCAGCAAAACCAACAAACCTCGGCTTTACAATCCTTTGCCCAGCAAGCCTTGAATCGCTTGTCTCCCCAACTCCAACCCAGCCAGCCCCCTTCAAATTCCCCCGCTTGAGTCTATCCCTACGCTTATTGAGTCTCTCAGTTATGGATCTATTTCCCAATGGCGATCGCAATCCCTGGAATGGTAATCAGTCAGATCCTCTAGATCCCCTCAATTCCTATCGTCGTTCGGACGGTCAGAATCAAACTGAAGATCTGGATTTACAACCGTACGATTCAGAAACATCAAAAAAGATTCGTCGCTCCTTCATTTTCTTAGTGGTAATCGGGTTATTAGTTGGAGTTCTAGTTGCCGCTGGGGTGATTTATGTCCTGGATCGATTTGATGTCAAAGCCGTTCCTGAGCCGGTTGAGTCAGTTCAATAAATTTATCTATAGGACTCGGAGACAACTTTGAACAACTCTAAACTGCGTCTTGTGATTTCCCTGTTGATCGCCGTTGGTTTTAGTGCTTGTGCCCCCCCATCTACGAACGACTCTGGCAATTCCACGCCATCGAGCAGCTCCACTGCATCAGGAGATGATACCCTGAAACTGCTCTACTGGCAGGCTCCGACAATTCTCAATCCCCACTTGGCTACTGGTTTCAAAGACCTGGATGCGGCCCGCATTGCCTATGAACCCTTGGCCAGCTACGACAAAAATGATCAGCTTGTACCCTTTCTGGCGGCAGAAATTCCCTCGATAGAAAACGGGGGCGTAGCCCCGGATGGAAAGTCTGTTATCTGGAAGCTCAAGCAGAACGTGCAATGGTCAGATGGCAAGCCGTTCACCGCAGAGGATGTGGTTTTTACCTATGAGTTTGCCATGAATCCGCAGGTGGCGGCAGCTAGTCAGGAGTATTTCTCAACGATTGAAACCGTGGAAGCCGTAGATCCCCACACGGTTAAAATCACCTTCAAAACTCCAACTCCTGGGTGGTCGATTCCATTTACGGGCCAGAATGGGTTGATTTTACCCCGGCACATTTTTGAGCCCTACAACGGGGCAAATGTTCGGGAAGCCCCAGCCAATCAGAAACCTATTGGTACCGGGCCTTACCAGGTGACAGAGTTTAAACCAGGGGATATTGTGATTTACGAAAAGAACCCGACCTATTGGGATCAAACGCCCTATTTTCAGCGGGTAGAACTCAAAGGGGGAGGGGATGCGGCCTCAGCAGCCCGGGCGGTCTTACAAACGGGGGATGCTGACTACGGCTACAACCTGCAAGTAGAAGCCAATATTCTCCAACAACTAGAGGCGGGAGGTCAAGGAAAAGTAGTGGGAAACTTCGGCTCAGAAGTGGAGCGGATTTTATTCAACCTGACGGATCCGAACCGGGAAACCACAGAGGGAGAGCGCTCCAGTATTGAGTTTCCCCATCCGTTTTTCACCGATCAGAAGGTGCGGCAGGCGATTGATCTGGCGATTGATCGGGAAACCATTGCCAACCAATTGTATGGAAAAGCCGGTCGTCCGATTGCTCAACTTTTGGTTGCCCCTCAGGTGTATAAATCTGACCAGATTTCCTTTGGGTTTGACTTAGAAAAGGCAGCAAAATTACTGGACGAAGCCGGTTGGAAAGATACCAATGGCAACAATATTCGAGACAAAAATGGGGTAGAAATGACCGTCGTGTTTCAAACTTCAGTGAACCCCGTCCGCCAGAAAACCCAGGAAATTATCAAACAATCCCTCACCCAAATCGGCGTTCAGGTTGAACTCAAGAGCATTGATGCCAGCGTATTTTTCTCAGGGGATCCGGCCAACCCTGAAACGTTGAATCGCTTCTACGCTGACCTGCAAGAGTTTGCTACGGGAAATGACAACCCCGACCCAGGCCCCTACATGAAGTGGTGGATCTGTGATGAGATCGCTCAAAAATCCAACAACTGGCAGAAAAATAACTATGCCCGATACTGTAATCCAGACTATGACAAGCTCTGGCAACAGGCCAATCAAGAAATGAATCTGGAGAAGCGGGCCGAGCTATTTCGGCGAATGGATGAACTTCTGCGATCAGAGGTGATCTTAATCCCGATTATTCATCGGGCCAAGGCCAATGGCGTGAGTAACCGTCTAGTCAATGTTGACCCTTCACCCTGGGATGCCAATACCTGGGATATCAAAAATTGGAAACGTCCCGATTGACTATCAGGACTGATTGATCGGGGCTGATTTCAATCTAGAAAGGTAAAAGGTACAACTAAAAAAGTGGGCAAAACTTACCCACTCATACCCGATGAACCCAGACTCAATGTGATTGATTTCAGCTTTAACGTCGCCCAACCTGACGGGCCATATCCTTAAACATATTCAAGCTTGGGCCAGGGCGGCGACGGCTGGCGGTCGGCTGTGGTAAGAGATGGTCAGTTGAGAAGTTCATTCCTGCGGGAGTAGGAGCTAGCTCATTCAATGGAGGCAATGGCTTAGGGGAAGATGGAGCTTTTGGAGCTGCACTCGTGCCGGATTGAGCCGCCTTCTCCGCTTTAATTTCCTTGATGGATTTCTTTTTCTTTTTCTCGGATTTTGGCTGCTCTGCCTCAGGTGGCTCAACAACAATAACCTCTACCACTTCAGACCCGGATTCAATAGATTTTGACTGCGGCTGCTTTGCCCTGGATTTTGCCTCAGCCTTTGCCTTTTTCGGCTTGGGTTCAGTTGGGGCAGATTGCTTTCCCTGAGATTCATCAAACGTCAAAAAATACTCGGCTTTTTTGCCACGACCAAAAATTTTTCCAATCCCTAACATTACGCCTGTCCCACCTTGTTTGTCAAAAATGATTTAATCGCGATTTCAATCCCGGGAGGTATGGATCTGAGGTTGATAACGCAGCACGCCACCAACGTCCGTACTCCAGCAGCATAAGAAACGCTGTAAGATTCGCCTTAATAAGCAAGTTAGAGGGGAATGAAAGATTTGTCTACATTCTTTCATAAAAATTCATGCCCTGCCCCAGCTCAACCTCTAACGTCTCTGAATCTCCTGGGCTAACTCGGGTCAGCGTTTACACTTGTTTATCTTAATTCCCAGAGTCTTGTTCTCAGACTTTATTTCTATCCAATCAGGTTGAACGTTCAATTAGAAAGGTGTCCTAAAGATCTAGCAAAATTCCGCAATCCTGACATAGGCTTAAATCCAGTACTGCTGTGAACATCCTGAGTATGGTGATGAATCTAGAAAGCCCTCGCAATCCAGTCTTGTTAATCCATGGGATCTTCGATACTACAACTATCTTTCACGAAATGTCCGCCTACCTGAAAGAACGAAACTGGGAGGTTCACAGCTTCAACTTGACCCCAAATAACGGTTTATTAGGACTAGAACGGTTAGCCGGACAGATAGAGAAATACATAACTCAACATTTTTCCTCAGACCAACCCATTGACTTAATCGGTTTTAGTATGGGGGGAATTGTCAGTCGATATTATGTACAACGCCTTGGAGGGATCTCCCTGGTGCAGCGGTTTATCACAATCTCTGCTCCCCATCATGGGACTCAAACTGCCTATTTTTATCCCTTGCCTGGAGGAAAACAAATGTGCCCAAACTGTGAGTTTTTGGATGATTTAAACCAGGATATTGAAATGTTAAATCAGTTGAATTTCACTTCAATCTGGACTCCCTTTGATGCCATGATTATTCCAGCTAAAAGTTCTCAAGTTCCTGTGGGTGAAGACTTTCAAGTTGATGTTCTTTATCATGCCTGGATGGTGAGCGATCGCCGAACACTCAGTATTATTGAAAAGGCCCTATCAGCCCCACTGCGGATTACGGGTACATCCTCTGTTTGAGACTATTCAAGTACAATTGAGGACTCTCTACTATCACAGAATCCTCAAGCAAAATCAGGTTCAGGCTTCTCCCACCACCGCCTGTTGCCGGTAGCCAAAGATTGCCTCATCCTGATGGTAGTACTTGAATTCTAATAGGTTTCCAAACGGATCTTCGAGGAAAAAGGTCAGATGTTCAGTCACTTCTCCAGGAAAACGTCGCTTTGGTTCCTGATAAAAAGTCAACCGGTTTTGTTGGGCTCGTTCTACGAGAGCTTGCCAGTCCGACTCTGCTGTAAATACTAACCCAAAGTGCCGGGGATAAATTCCTTTCTGGGGAGCTCCTGGATCCTGAGTCAGATGAGCTACGATTTGATGACCATAGAGGTTCATAATTAAAGCGGCAGATGATTCCCGCCCCAAAACGCAGCCCAAACCATCTCGATAAAATGCCTTAGTTTCTTCCAGGTTGGTCACTGGAAAAGCCAGATGAAATAAAATTGGATGAGTCATTTTAAATAATCCCTGAGGATGTCAGTTAAACTTTGATTTACACTTTATTTGATTTACACTTTAGTTTAAATTGTTCCTGATTATCTATCTCTAGACTGTTGACTAAACTACAATAATTGTATTACAGAAATTCTATTAAGAGAATAAGGCTGGAGAATGCCTGAGGTTGAGACTAATTCGATTATTGTTCATCAGACTTGTAAAAGTTAGGTTGGGGTCTGTAGCTTCTTGCTTCCTAGAAGGTAAGCCAACGTCAGCATGAGTTACACATCGCTAGTCCATCCCAGGTTTAAATCAGCCCAGCTACTAATCAAAAATATTCTCAATAGAGCAACCACAGTATAATAAGCTAAAGGTTGGCTTCTTTAGTTTAATGAGTTTACGATGGTGTTGAGCAATTGGAATCTCAAATTTCTATTTGGTTTAGTTGAGATTGAAGCCTCAAATGTAGATGATTTCCCAAATTTTTGGATAATCGGTCTAGTTTTTTCGTGCGGGTTAATCTTAATGGCAAGTAGCCTGCTTCTGCCTCGAACACTAGAGAGAACGATCATTCGTTTCGGATCTGATTCAGCTCAAAAAAACTATCAACAGGTAATCAAGCCAGATCAAGATTGGATTAGTTTAATCCTATTTGTGATGTTAATTGATGTTGGTATTCTGATTGCTCCTTTACCGGATTGGATTCATCGTCTGGAAATTCCCCTGGGTTTAGCTATTGCCATTTCCATCAGTTGGCTAGGTTCCAGATTATTTCGCCGATTCTTTGAAGTTTACCTGTTGAATGCTATTCTTCAGAGTAAACGTAAAATCAATAGTGAGCTGTTGATCATATCAAAATTTGTAGCGAATACTTTGATTGTTTTAGCTGTTATTTTCTTATTTGCTCAAACTCATCAAATTAATATTATTGGCTTACTTGCTAGCTTAGGAATTGGTGGATTGGCTATAGCTTTTGCTGCCCAAAAAACCCTGGAGCAACTCCTGGGTGGCATCGTCTTGTATCTGGATCGCCCATTTGCCGTAGATGACTATATTTGCTTACCAGATGGAACGTTTGGTCGAGTCGAATCTATTGGTTTACGCTCCACAAAAATTCGCACATCTGGGAAAGGCAGCTTGGTAATTGTGCCGAATAATGTTTTGACCCAAACGAATATTGAGAATCTTTCCAGTGCCAGGAAGATTATTTCTTTAATCAATTTGACATTTTATACTTCACTATCTGAGGAAGAGAAAGCTCTGGTGCGTCAGATTATTCTAGATGGTACCCAAGACATCTTTGGAATTGATCATCGGATTACTCAGGTTGAATTTAAAGAACTTTTGAGCGACCAATATTCTAGTATCGTCCAGGCCCAGGTAACATTTTTCATTCTGGGTTCTGGAGAAATCTCTATGGAACTCCGAAGTCAGCTTTTAGAAATAGCCAAGCAAAATATTACTCAGAAAATGCAGGACTTTGGGATCGAATATGATCTAGAGGAAAAACAAATTGATGTTACGTCTTCTGTTAGTGTTTAAGTCAACTACAGCATTTATTATGCTGTTGGAGTGTGGCAGTTGGTGGTTTACCGCGCTACCAACTGCCACATCTGTACCTCCCGGAATTCAAAATCCCTGTATCAAATGAGTCGATGATATGGACATTCAAGGTATTTTAAAAACCCTATCCCTGAGTGAAGAAGCCCAGATGTTTTTCACCCTTTTAAGTATACGATTGGGTATTTTTTTGGCATTTTCTATCTTGTCTCTTCTGCTAGGTAGATATAGCTCAGGGATTATTTCTTTTGTTATCAGGCGAATCTTTGTTAAACAAGGCACAAAAATCAGTCAGCAATTTATCGAGCCTTTTAAGCAAGGATTTCAGGTTACAGGAACCCTAATACTTTTGAGCCTTTGCTTGTACTTTCTCCGAGAATATCAGGCCATTTATCAAATATTAGGATTTGTTCTTTCAATTTCTTTGGTAATCAGTGCGGCGCTTCTAGCCTCCCGGTTGTCCCGTCAATTTATTCTTTCCTACGGTATCTCCCTGATTCAAAAGCTGGGATGGAACGCGGATGAATTTGTCTTGATCCTGGAGACAGCCGTGAATATTTTAATTGGTTTGAGTGCTGTACTTATCTTTGCTAATATTCATAATATTAATCTGTTTGCTCTGGTGGCAGGAATAGGAATTGGTGGGATCGCGATCGCCTTTGCCGCCCAGCGAGTTTTAGAGCAATTGATTGGAACAATTGTAATCTATTTAGATCGCCCTTATTTGCCGGGGGAATATGTCAGAGTCAACTTCAACGTTCAGCAACCGGACGTTTATGGTCGCATAGAATCCATTGGTTTGCGCTCTACAAAAATTCGGATCGCCGCCCGAAATACTCTATTAATCGTGCCGAATTCAATTATGGCTACCAAGGATATTGAAAATATTAGTCGGGGCAAAAAAGTTATGGTGCTGCTCTATCTGGACTTCAAAAAAGTTTTAGAAGAGCAGGAAAAAGCCCTGGTTGAAAAAATAGTTCTGGAAACGACTAATACTCTATTTGGGATTGACCCAGGAAGTACTAAAATTGCCCTCCTGATTCCTAAAGACAAGCCTGGAAGTAGAGCCAGGGTCAGCTTCTTTATCCTGGGTTCTAATGAAGATTCTACCCAATTACGTAAACGTCTATTAGAGCTGGCTAATAAGAAAATTACCAAACAGTTCGGCGAACATGGGATTCAGTTTGAGGTCACTGAACCGACCATTTATGTTGACTCCCCCATTCCTATCTAGGAGGGGTCTGAGCAGGGTATCGGGTACGCCATTTCCCCGCTGCTGGAGTACGGCAGGAAGTGGTACGGTACACCATACTGCCTGCCAAGTCTGTACCTCACGGGATTGAAAATCGCTATAGCAATCCTAATCTCACTCATGAAAAAGATTAGAGAGGGGTTTGGGGACTTCCTCCTTAAGAAAGGGGAAACTCCCCCTTCAACCCCCTTTTCACAAATCATTTGTGATTGCTATATTGTGATTGCTATAAAAGTAATCTTGATTACAGTAACCTTAAGGTAATCCTGTTGATTATTCCGCTTTTATGGACAGCTTCAGTGCAGCAGATTCAACTCTATACCGCTTACTTTTGCTGAATCCCTGGCTATTTGCCGCGATCCTCAATACTGCTTTGTTGGGGATTGTTGCCCTCCTCCCCAAAAAACTGTTGACTCCCGCCGGGTTAGTTCACGCCTGGATTTTAGGGGTTTTGATCTGGGGCTGCCTGGGGTGGCGGGGATATTTGATCGTGGCTTTCTATTTTATTGTGGGTTCTGGAGTGACTCGGATTGGATTGGCACAGAAAGAGGCGGCGGGAATTGCGGAAAAGCGCAGTGGGGCTCGGGGGCCAGAGAATGTTTGGGGTTCAGCCTTGACCGCTAGCATTTGTGGTTTGGGAGTCCTGATCAGCCAGACATTTGCTGGGGTTGTCACCCAGGACTGGATTATTCCAGCATTGCTCCTGGGCTATGTTGCCAGTTTTAGCACGAAGTTATCGGATACCTGTGCCAGTGAAGTTGGGAAAGCCTATGGTCAACGTACATTTCTGATCACGACCCTACAACCCGTTCCGAGAGGAACGGAGGGGGCAGTCAGCTTAGAAGGAACTCTGGCGGGCATAGTGGCTTCATTGGCGATCGCCCTGGTGGGTTGGGGCGTGGGTTTGATTGATGGTTTGGGAATTGGGTGGTGTGTGGTGGCCGCCTTGATCGCCACGAATCTGGAGAGCGTAATTGGCGCAACCCTGCAACATCGGATTAACTGGTTGACCAATGAAATCGTCAATATTATCAATACTCTGATCGGGGCTGGGGTGGCGATCGCCCTGATTTTAGGCTGGAATTATCTCAGGAATCTGACTTGAGCCACCTGACCTAAATTGTGAGACAGTAATGGAGGATGTCTGTAGATCTCTGACAAGAGCATTTGGGACAGCGCCAGGGTGTCAGGTTTGGGGACTATACGATCATGCCAAACCCTGAAGAAACTGATAAATCTCTAAATCGCTGAACGCTGCGTTATTGAAGAAACAAATTACTATGACTCAACCTTTTCTGACGATTAATGAAACAGATCAAATTTCCCTGGGTCAATCCTTAAAATATTTACAAGCCTCTGGGAAATTACAGACTTTTTTGGGAGATATTCTCCGTCAACATGTGATTGAGCAAGAACTGACAACCCGTACCGATCTAGACACGAATGCTGGCACGGTCGAGCAGGCGGTGATTGACTTTCGGCTCAAGCAAAATCTGACCGATCCTCAAGCGTTTCAACAATGGCTTGACCAGAATCGCCTGACCTACGATAGTTTTCACCAGCAGATCGCCGCTGGATTTCAGCGGGAATCGTTGAAAATGGCCGTGGTCAAACCTGAACTGGAAGCCTATTTCCAGGAACGTAAACCCTTTCTCGACACGGTGATTTTGTCCCGGATTGTAGTATTAGACCATGAACTTGCCGATAGTTTGCATCGGATGTTGCAGGATGGGGCCTCCTTTGAACAACTGGCAAAAGAACACTCCATCGCAGCGGAAAAGGCTGTAAATGGGATGATGGGGCCGATCAGTCGGGCGACTTTGCCCCCGGATTTGAAAGCCCAGGTTGATGACTCTACTCCCGGGGAGGTGATTGGCCCAGTGCAGGTGGAGGACAAATGGTGTTTATTTCGGGTTGAGCAATTGATTGATGTCTCGTTTGACGACACCAAACTCCGGCAAAAATTACAGAATGAACTATTTGAACGCTGGGTTAATGAAAAGCTCAAAACCCTAACAGTCAAGATGCAAATTGGAGACTAGTGCCCTGGAGTGGGAGTTTACCTATTGCAGGATGATTGATTCAATACTTTGCCTTAACCAGTTCATTAACTGAATCGTGGCCAAATTCTGCTGTGGGATCCTGGACACAATGTCTTGCTATCCCCTCATCACCCGATGGCTGAAGGGGAGCAGAATCGGGAACCTCGATCCCCCCACGTCTACAAAAATGAACCCTATCTTGACTGGGCCTTTGCCCGTTAGCATTAACGGCTTAAATCTCGGGGCCAGAAGAGTCTTGATCCATAGCATGGAAAAAGCAAATTAATACAAGATTTCTGAAAAAGATGGGGTTTATTCAGTCTTTATGCCATTTTGACTGGTAAACTGATAGAAAATTGCGTTTTTAGTAGGAAATGTTGACATGGAAAGTGTGGCTTATATCTTAGTTCTGGCTCTAGGTTTAGGGGTTCTATTTTTTGCGATCGCCTTTCGGGAACCTCCCCGGATCGGCAAGTAATTCTGGCTAGAAGGTTGTGCCAGGTCATTAATGCTGGTACACAAGTCAGATCGATATCTAAACTATTAGGGTTACTTCCATTGTCCAGTCAAGACCCTGATTGAATTAAAGCCAAGTTTAAATCATGCAATGTCCAGTTTGCCAGCACAATAACAGTCGAGTCTTAGAATCTCGCGCCGCTGAATCCAACCGCAGTATTCGGCGGCGGCGGGAATGTTTGAGTTGTCAGCATCGCTTTACGACCTATGAGCGGGTTGAGTTTGTACCCATTACAGTGATTAAGCGAGACGGCAAGCGAGAGTCGTTTGATCGCTCCAAATTGCTGCGAGGGTTGGTTCGGGCCTGTGAAAAGTCAGGGATTGCCTCGACTGCTTTAGATCAAATTGTGGATGAAATTGAAGTAGAGTTGCAGCAGCGTTCCAATCGAGACATTTCTAGTCAAGAAATTGGAGAACTGGTGTTAGCTCAGTTAAAGGCGGTCAATGAAGTCGCCTATGTGCGGTTTGCTTCAGTTTATCGTCAGTTTACTGGAATTCGAGATTTTGTTGATGCTCTAGCTCAACTGAAGAATTCCCAAACTCACCTGAACCAGGGAGAAAATGGAGGATACCCATCAGAGGAGATGGCAACCCCCCAGATCGTTCCTGCATCCCCAGAGGTGTCAAACCATGCCCCAGATTCAAATTCTCAGTACCCGCAAAAAAGCTCATCAAGGGCCTAAGGGATGGTTGCTTCTGAGTCAAAATCTGGTAATTCAGGGGGATTAGAAGAGCAACTGTCAGTAGATTTCTTGATAGAAAAATTGAATTTTCCATCTTAAAAGGAAGATATGTTAATATTAGATTCTGATACTCCTGTTCTTGATATTAGTTTTATAGTCTTTTGAGGTTCTTGTAGATCTGTCATACTTTACGCATCTACAGGTAAACCTTTTTGACAGCGTAAACGAAACTTAAGGAGAAGTAACTTAGGAAATAAATCGCATGCTCGATCAGACCAAGCCTAAAGACGTGGGCTTTACCCACGAAGATTTTGCCGCCTTACTTGATAAATATGACTATCACTTTAGTCCTGGAGATGTTGTCCCTGGGACTGTTTTTAGCATAGAGCCCAGAGGCGCTTTAATTGATATTGGTGCTAAAACTGCGGCTTATATTCCTCTCCAGGAAATGTCTATCAACCGGGTGGAGAGTCCTGAAGAGGTGTTGCAGTCCAATGAAACTCGAGAATTCTTCATCCTGACGGACGAAAATGAAGATGGCCAGCTCACCCTTTCCATTCGCCGAATTGAATATATGCGGGCTTGGGAGCGGGTACGTCAACTTCAAGCTGAGGATGCGACAGTCCGTTCTCAGGTGTTTGCGACCAACCGGGGGGGAGCCCTGGTTCGGATTGAAGGACTGCGGGGTTTCATTCCAGGTTCTCACATTAGCACTCGCAAACCCAAGGAAGACTTAGTTGCAGAAGAGCTGCCACTCAAGTTTCTGGAGGTCGATGAGGAAAGAAATCGCTTGGTCATGAGCCACCGCCGTGCCTTGGTCGAGCGCAAGATGAATCGTCTCGAAGTGGGTGAAGTTGTCATCGGAACGGTACGAGGGATCAAGCCCTACGGTGCGTTTATTGATATTGGTGGGGTGAGTGGCTTGTTGCACATTTCCGAAATTTCTCACGACCATATTGATACTCCCCATAGCGTCTTTAATGTCAATGACGAAGTTAAAGTAATGATTATTGATCTGGATGCAGATCGGGGTCGAATTTCACTGTCTACGAAGCAGTTAGAGCCGGAGCCAGGAGCAATGGTGAAGAATCCTGATCTGGTCTATGAGAAAGCTGAAGAAATGGCTACTAAGTTCCGAGAGAAAATGTTAGCTGAACAGCAGGGAATTCAACTTCAACCTGAGAAAGAAGAAGCCTTAGAGGATATTGAAATTCCTTCTGCAACCGAGGAGGTCGAAGTCCCAGTTGTAGGTGAGGTAGAAATCCCCTCTGAACCTGAAGAAGCAGAAGCAGAAGCAGTTTTAGCTGATGACGTAGAAACAACTTCCGAAGCTCCTGAGGAAGTAGAAGAAGCAGATGAAGCAGATGAAGTTGCGGCTGACACAGAAACAACCTCCGAAGCGTTGCCTGAAGAGGAGCTTGAGGTCGTTGTAGAATCCTGATTCTGATCTTATATTTGGGTTTGCCAGGTTTTATTCTGAGCAAGCCCTTTTTATGCTCAAGATATATGGCAAACCCTGCAACCCTGAAGAGTTGCGTATCGTGCTTCCCAGAAATAAACCAGGCTCATCACTGAACCTGGTTTTCGGTTTTGACTATTTAGCCATCCTTCATCACTAATTCAAACTCTTTAGATTCAGGGATGATTGCATTTTCAAGAAGCCAGAGCAACTTCCAAGATTTGCTGCAATTCACCCTTCTGATAAAGCTCAATCAGTACATCTGATCCACCAATAAATTCTCCATTGACATAAACTTGAGGAATTGTAGGCCAGTTGGAGTACTCCTTGACGGCCTGACGAACCCCTTCATCTTCAAGGACATCAAAGGTTTCATAAGGAACACCCAGGCTATTCAAAATCTGCACTACATTGTTGGAAAAACCACACATTGGCATGAGCTTATTGCCTTTCATAAAGACGAATACCTTGCTCTGGTTAACCAATTCATCCATTTTTTGCTTGGTATCTGGAAGCATATTTCTCTCCTGAATTTTTTGTAACGACTAGTTAGGGGACAACGATGAGTCAAGCATGGGTCAAGTGAGAACGGAGTTTTGCCCTGCAATCTCAGCTTTGCAATCTGGTCTAATACCAGGTCTATTCTACTGACTTCGCTTTTTCCCATTCAGAGGGGGTGAAGGTCTTCAACGCCAGGGCATGAATCTCTTCGGTTGCCATCTTAGATTGAACGGCTTTATAAACCATTTGATGCTGCTTAATCAGGGTTTTGCCCTCAAACTGAGCTGAGACAACAATGGCCTGGAGATGGTCTCCGCCACTCAAATCCTCCACCTGAACATAAGCATCTGGTAGCTCAGACTTGATCATTGTTTCAACCTGTGCGATCGCAACCATCTGTTTCTGATAAAACTAAAGGATTAAACTATTTTAGATGAATTTTCTCTAGGAAATCTGTTCAAGGCAATTCATTGTGAATTAGGGGGTAGCAGAATTTGACTGTTCATCAGGGGTATTGCGGGGGAAGGGATCCGTAACAAACCCTAGCTCCAAAAGCTGCTGATAAGCCTTTTGACCCAAATCCCGGGTAGGCGCTTGAGAACGAATCACCTGAACTAACAGGGGAACAGCCAGCTCCGGCTTACTCTGGGCCCGATGTACCAGGGCCAATTGATAGGTCGCCTTATCCCGCATTTGAGCCGTTTCCCGGGCTCGATCCCGATGCTGATCCGCAATTCGATTATCAACCCCAGCAAAACTGGTGGCGAGTTGCTGATAAAAATTGGAGAGCTGATTGAAGACTTGTCGGGCTTCCTGCAATTTGTCCGCTGCCTCAGTGTAGTTCTCTCGGGTGACGGCTTCACTGGCTTCTTCAATCAAGCGATTCCCCCCCTGAATACTCAGAAAGCTACTGTCCAATCCTAAAGGGCGTAGCTCCCCAGGGAGTACGGGCTGAACCCCTTCCTGGGGTATCCCGTCCGAATTTGAGGGCTCAATCGTGGATGGCTCAACCTCGTCAAGGGTCGGGAACTCAGCCGGTTGTGGGCTCTCCTGAGCATAAGCTACCATTGGCAAGCTACTCCCTACAATCATCAACAGACTTGATAACAGGCGAAGAACCGGTGAAGAGGAGTTCATAGTTTTGGTTTGGGGCGATCGCGCGATGAAATTGAATTGCGTAAATCTTATCATTTGTACGTCCAGATTATAGCGCTTCGGAATTGATCTCAATCTTGCTGCCTCTATCCAACTGCAATAATATCCAGGTCGCCCCATCAGGTTGGACAATCTTCTGGATGATCTTAAGGTTAGTATGAATCAACTAAGTAGTTTGACGCAATTAATTAAAAGATTGATGGGGCGAAGCCCCAGACCCCTTTCTATTTAACATCTTAACAATGAATTACAACCACCTACCTAACCATCTGACCTGCTAAAAAACAGCCGAGACGGCTGTTCCACTTTGCAATTCCACTTTGCAATTTTTGATTAAAAATTATTTATTAAGATTATTATAATTTTGAGCTGATCCGCCAATTCCCTTCAAAACTGAATCAGATTTCTCATAGGGGATCTAGCCCTTGGGGAAATATCCCTCAACCCAGATTAGCGTTAGGAACACCCACGGGTTATAGTTTTAGGGGTTGGAAATCCTGTCGCAACAGATATCCCATGGCCCCTACTCAAGCGTTCAAACCAAAGCTTCAACCAAACGGTAGATTGAGGACTGCTTTATGACATCATCTGGTACTCCTGACCAAAACAACCCAGCAACCAGGCTTTCAGAGGATCAGATCGGCTCAGTATTACAGCGGGGTGGCCAAGCTCTGGCGATTCAAAAAGTTCCCGATCAATTTACAGTGCAGTTCTCTCGGCCCCTTGAAACCTTGCCCCAAGCTCAACTTCCCATCAACCACATCGAAACCATCAAACCAGGATTAGAAGCTGTGGAAGTTGCCCCCCATCAACTGGATAAGGCCATGTCCCAGGCTCGAGAGTCAAAAGCCGTTACCTATGCCAGTCATGTTTATCGCCTGGAAGGCAATGGCGGATCTCAATTCTACTTGACAGACCAGATTACCGTTCAATTCAGGCCTGCCGTAAACGAAACCACTCGACAGTCTCTGACCGTAGCCCAAGGCTTGAAACTCCTTAAGCCCCTCGATGGTGTCCCTAACACTTTCATCTATCAGGTGACTGAACAGGCCAAGGAGAACCCAATCAAAATTTCTAATCGTCTGGCACAGCGTCCGGAGGTTGTTCTGGCAGAGCCTAATATTACGGTTCGTATGCAGAAATATTATCGGCCCAAAGATACGATGTATCCGAAGCAGTGGTATCTCTACCATAATGGCGGGGGTACTCAACTGGCCGCTAATTCCCATATTTTTGCGGAGCCAGCCTGGGAGATTACGAAGGGCGTTCGGGCTATCGTCGTGGCGATCACAGATGATTCGGTGGATCTCAACCATCCTGACTTTCAAGGCATCGGGAAAATTGTTGCACCCCTCGATCTAAAAGGTCAGGATCGCTTGCCTCTGCCAGAAGCCGCCTCTGACAACCATGGCACCTCCTGTGCTGGAGTCGCTGTAGCTGAGGAGAATGGCACGGGAATTGTTGGGGTTGCCCCTGGCTGTGCCCTGATGCCAATCCGAACAACAGGCTACCTGGATGATGAATCCGTTGAAAAAATCTTTGACTGGGCCTGGCAACAAGGGGCCTCAGTGATTTCCTGCAGTTGGGGAGCGAGTGCCGTCTCCTTTCCCCTTTCCGTTCGCCAGCAGGCAGCCGTTGCCCGGGCCGCTACAAAAGGACGCAACGGCAGGGGCTGCGTAATTTTATTCGCCGCTGGCAACGCCAATCGCCCCGTAAATAGCACCTTAAATGAACAGGGGTGGCCGAACAATATAGTGAAAGGACAGGTGCGCTGGTTGGCAGGGTTCGCCGCTCATCCAGATGTAATGGCCATTTCAGCCTCCACCAGCCTGAGTAAGAAAGCTGCCTACAGCAATTGGGGGGCGGAGATTTCGGTCTGTGGGCCTAGCAATAATGCCCCTCCAGGAATGTGGTTTCCCGAAACAGGCTACATCAGTACGCCGCCTCAGATTCAGCAACCCTTGAGTGGTTTAGGGGTCTTTACAGCGGATCGGGTGGGGGCAGCGGGGTACGACCAGGGAGACTTCACTCCCTATTTTGGCGGAACCTCCAGCGCTACACCAGTTGTGGCAGGGGTAGCGGCCCTAGTACTCTCGGTCAATCCTGACCTGACTGCCAAAGAAGTTCGTCGGATTTTACAGCAGACCGCCGATAAAATTGTTGATTCTGCTCCTGATCCCCAACTGGGACTGCAACTCGGAACCTACGATAGTAAAGGGCATTCTCAATGGTTTGGCTATGGCAAAGTCAATGCCTATGAAGCTGTCAAGCTAGCTCAGAGCGAGTTGTCCAGCCCGCAACAGGTGACTCGTCGGGTCGAGCAGGCCAATCGTCAGCCCTTGAGTATTCCAGACAACGATTCCAAGGGGGTCAGCAGTTCAGTTACAATTGCTGAAACCAGCACAATTCAGGATATTCAGATTACAGTTGAGATTGAGCATCAGTATTTAGGGGATATTGAAGTCAGTTTGATTGAGCCCCAGGGGCAGAGAATACTCCTGCAAGATCGCACCCTGGGCCGTCAAACACAGTTGAAGCAGACTTACACCCTGCAAAGTACGCCGCTCTTGCACCAATTCCTGAATCTTTCTCCAAAAGGAACCTGGAAACTCAATGTCACCGATCAAGCTGCCTATCATACGGGTCAACTCAAACAGTGGATCTTGAATATCGGTCTGTAGCCATCTGGTCTGTAACAGCTCTGTAACAGCATCGTGTATCAGCCTGTCTCGTCTACGATTCACTGTATCAACCCCAAATGCCCCAAACCGGCTGGTCAGCCCTGGGGCAATAAATTTTGTCAGGGTTGTGGGGCTCCCCTAGAACTCAATCAGCGCTACATTCCCCTCTATTCCATTGGAACGGGGGGGTTTTCTGCTCTCTACACGGTTTGGGATCTGCAGGCCCAGACCGAAAAAGTGTTGAAGGTATTGCTAGAACCTTCTGCTAAAGCCCTAGAGTTATTCAGTCAGGAAGCCTTTGTTCTGGCCAAGCTGCGTCATCCTGGAATCCCTAAAGTGGAAGCTGACGGCTATTTCTTTCTCCGGAAGCGGAATGCTGCGGTCTCACCCCTGCCCTGTCTGGTGATGGAAAAAATCCATGGCCCTACCCTGGAGCAAATTCTAGACTATTATCCCCAGGGCTGCCCGGAAGTCTGGCTGATGAACTGGCTGAATCAGGCCCTAGACATTCTGCGGGAACTCCATCGCCATCAGATTATCCATCGAGATTTGAAGCCCTCAAACCTGATGCTGCGATCGCCCTTAAGCTTCCCGGTGGATGCCCACCAGATCCAGCACAATCAACTGGTGATGATTGATTTTGGTGGGGCGAAACAACTCAAAAATCCAGATCAAGCCTCAACCCTGACATCCAGGACAACCCGTCTGGTTTCCCCCGGCTATAGTCCCCCCGAACAAATTGTTGGAGCCTGGGTTAATCCTGCCACGGATTTTTATTCCCTGGGTCGAAGTTGTATTCATCTCTTGACCGGGGTGTTTCCAGGGGAACTCGAAGATCCAGAATTGGCCGGGCTCAAGTGGCGCGATCGCACCGCCATAACGCCTCGCTTTGCCAACTTGCTGGATCAGATGGTGTTGTCGGACAATGCCCTCCGTCCCCAGACTACCCTGGAGATTCAGACGGCCCTGTTTCAGATTGTCCGGCAGCATAAGTATCCCTGGCGAGGCTTGTCTCCAGGGGAACTAGCGTTCTACGGGATTAAAACCATCCTGATTCAACTGGATTGGGGACTGACAATTCTGAGCGAGTTCCTGGGTAAATTACTGCTGAGTCTGCTGACTGCCATCTTAGAAACGGCCTGGGAAATGGGATTGGCGGGGATGGGGGGGAGTCTTGGGGACTGCCTTGGGACTGATCCTGGTTTACTTTACCACCCTGGATGAAAGTCTAGCCCAGGTGCTCAATCAACTGCTGACTCAACAGTTGGCTCAATCGAGCTTGAACGATCTAGAGTTCTCCCGTTACCTGGGATCGGGGATCCTGGTTTCTGGATTGGCGGGGTTTGGCACGGCAATGGGGCTGACTGATGCCGGGGGATTCAATCAAGATCGGCACTATGGCTGGGCGTGGATTTGCTGGGGGCTTGGGGTATGGGGTGGGCAGCGCGATCGCCCAGATCACGGCGATCGCTGGACAACCGCTAGAAACCTATGTAGACATTGCCCTATTCAATCCGTCGAGATATTTGAGTTTGGCAATGGCAGCCGCCTTGATGACGCTGGGTTTGGGACTGCCCAGTCATCAGATTGTCTATATTCTCAGCAGTAGTTTAGGAGTGGCTGCGATTTTTTGGGGTTTAGGACTCGACAACAGTTTTCCAGAGATCGTATTACAGTTTCCTATGCTGAACTTTGTTCTAGACTGGGAAACATTTTGGTTGAGTTTGGCATTTAGCGGAATTTTAGGTTGCTCAATTGGGCTATGCTTAGGAATAAGTCATTACCTGATTATCCCCGTATTGCGTTGGTTAGGATGGCGTTAGTTGAGCGAATTGTTCAGTCAGCAGATGTCAGCATAACTGAGTTGGAATGAAAAGTTTGGTTTCTGAAAGTTTGGCTTCGGAAAGAGCCTATCAATTTGCACTTCAAATTGTCTATCTTTACAAGTATTTGGGCAACGAAAAAAAAGAGTTTACCCTCTCCCAAAAGCTTCTCAATAGTGGGACGCGCATCGGGGCAGAAGTCGCCAGCGCTGAATCTACCCCCTCAGAAATAGAGTCTGCTACCCTGCTTTCCCTGGCCCATAAATATGCGGTCGAAACTCAATACTGGCTGCGTTTGCTCAAGGATACTGGTTACCTGGCCCCGGAGTTGTTTAACAGCATCTCCACTGAAGCGGAGGCCCTGGCTCAACTTTTGAGATCCAAACCTGGCTTCCCCCCTAAAATAGATGAAGGGCTGTCCCTCATGGCTCCTGATTCTGATTTACCTTCCCCTAACTTACCCAGCCCTAACTTACCCAGCCCTAACTTACAGAGCGATCTCACTCCGTAACCCATGCCTATTACTACCCGTCAACTGATTCAATGGAAACAACAGGGAAGACCAATTTCTGTCCTAACCGCCTATGATTGGGCGATCGCCCGTTTACTCGATAGTGCAGGGGTTGATGTAATTCTGGTGGGGGATTCCCTGGCCATGGTAGCCCTGGGCTACGAGACCACCATTCCCCTGACCCTGGAGGAAATTCTGCATCACGCCAGAGCCGTACGTCGGGGAGTTAAGCAAGCGCTTCTGGTGGTTGATTTGCCCTTTCTCACCTATCAAGCCAGTCCTCAACAAGCTCTAGAGTCCGCTGGTCGGGTGATGAAAGAAGCCGAGGCCAATGCTGTCAAGCTCGAGGGCGGATACCCAGCCCTGATCGAAACCGTGCGCTATCTGGTGCAGGCGGGAATTCCAATCATGGGTCATGTGGGGTTAACCCCCCAATCTGTCCACCAACTCGGGGGGTTTCGTAAGCAAGGCAAAACCCCTGAAACCGCTGAACAAATTTTGCAGCAAGCCCTTGCCCTGGAACAAGCCGGAGCCTTTGCCATTGTTCTGGAACACATTCCGGCTGAGTTGGGGGAGCAAATTACTCAAGCCCTGGGGATTCCGACAATTGGGATTGGGGCGGGGCCAAACTGCGACGGTCAAGTGTTAGTCACCTCCGATCTGTTGGGATTGTCAGCCTGGCAACCTCCCTTTGTGAAAACCCATGCTAATCTACATGAAATTATCACCCAGGCTGTTCAGCAATTTTGTGCCGATGTCAAAGCTCAGAAATTTCCTGAATCCTCTTGATTCCATTGAAGATTGATTCCATTAGGGAAATGGTTTTAAGAAAAATTTTTATGATTGATTGAGGGCGGCCATATCTGAATAGCTATGGTCAGGATTATAGAATGGAATAGTCGTCCCATCCCTGGCAGACAAGATGCCCGCACTACAAGCTTTTTATCACCTTCCTATTTATCGGATAGACCTTTCAACGTTCAATCTGTCAGCACCCCCATAACCCTGCAAATTTATCTAAGCCCATGGATACTCCTCCCCCTATGCTCTCCCAGCGCGATCGCTACATCGCGGCCATCGACAATATCATAGACAGTGTACTTAAAGGACAGGTCGCCTCCAAAGAGCTGCTCTACCAGCGCTTGACCCAGGAACTAGAACCGGGAACCGGGGAAATCTTTGAGCAATGTTTAGTAGAAAAAGTCAATGCCTTGGAGTCAATTGTCAAAACTGGCGATGAATCCAGACAAGCCAGGGCCACCCGACAATTACGGGCCATCAAGCTTCTGCAACAATCCTGGGAACAGTGGCGCAAAAATAACCAGGATCAAACCAGTTGTGCCGCAGCGGTGCAACAAATTCTGGCGACCGAGGCAGAGAATAGACTGGCGATACTCTTGCAAATTCTTGATCCTAACCAGACTAATATTTTCAAGCATCAACAAATTCGCCAGCTTGCCATCGCCCTGCAGCAGGAAGCAGAAGCACTCCCCTCAACGGCAGCCTTTGAACTGCGGCAGTATGCTACGGGTTTGACCCAGGGCCTCAATCTGGTACGGGAACTGGAACCCTATTTAGTCAGTTGGGTCTATGAAATCCCCAACCAACCCCTAGGGTTTGGGGGGGCAACGGCTACCTCTGGCCCCTGGACAACCTGGGCCAAACAAACCAGCAGTCCCTTGGCCCGGACTCTATTTACCTATCAGGCCCAGAACCAATCCGCCGCCCCGGTGGCTCAAAGTCAGCAAAACTTGGACTGGAGTGCCTGGATCAGTTTGATGGTATTGATGCGGGATTTGTACACGGGGTTAGTGGCCTGGTTTGACAAACAACCTTACAGTGCCCAAGCAGGACGAAATCTTTCCGGGGTCACGTTCTTGGTGTTTGCCATGATCTGGTGTGAGTTGAGCAGTGGATTTAAAGCCGCGACCCAATTGCCAGAACAGGAGCACCTAGCCCAGGTGTGTTTTCAGATTGCCCTCCAAATTCTTCGCAGCTTTGCCCAGCGGGATAATTTTCCCCTCTATGGGGGGGTGTTTGCCTCGTTTTCAGGGGAGGGCTTTCGAGAAACCCTGACCTACCTCAATCAACCCCTGAACTTTGTCGAGAATGTCCAGGAAAAAGCTCGAATTCTTACGGTTCTGGGCTATTCTCAGCGCTGGGTAGGCAATACAACCCAGGCCCTGACCTGGCATCAGGAAGCCCTAGAACTGGCTCGTCAGGTTGGAGATCAAGCCTGTGAGGTGGCGAACCTCAACCATCTCAGCCGGTTGCATCTGGCCCAGAAATCCTACAGGGAGGCCATTGCCTTTGCTCAGAGAGCCTTAATTCTGGCTCGACAAATCGGCGATCGCAAAGGAGAAGCCTATTCCCTGGTGAGCTTGGGCTATGGTGAGGTTTTAATCGCCCAGCAAGACCGTCGGGTCAGTTTGGAGCAGTTGGAATCCTCCATCAGTTATCTTCAAGAGGGATTGCAGCGCTCTGAAAAATTGCAGGATGAATCCAATCAAGCCATTAGTCACTTGGGCCTGGGAATTGCCTTTGTCAGCCTGGAACAGCCCGACCAAGCCCTGGCCGCCCTGGAAAAAGCGCTGGCCTTGGGGCAACGTTTGGCGGCCCCAGAGCTCAATGCCCTTAGCCATGTCTACCTGGGAGAGGCCCACTATCAGCTCAACCATACCGATTTAGCGATTTATCATGGCTGCCTGGGGATGTATTTACTCGAACAGCGCCAGGATCCGCGCTGGCAAAAGCCTGGGGCTCTGGTGATAATCTTGCAGGGAAAATTAGGCATCGAAAAATTTCAGGCAACTTTGAATCAAATGCGATCGCCCCTGATCGCCCAGATTGGAGTAGATGGATTTGACTATTTGCCGGGATTGATTGAGCGCTATCGGGAAGGTTGATTACGCTTCTTGCAGAACACTGTGAAAACGGCTTTGAATGGTGTCTAACCAATCAATCAAGGATTCTAGCTGTTTGGTGGCATTCATCGCTCCCAGACCTCGGACGGTGACTTTTCCCTTGCTATAGACAAATCGGGGCTGCAAGTGATCCGGGAGTTTTTCTTTGAGTAGGCTCCAGGCGGGTTCTGCCATGGGGGTTTCCAGCACTACATGCTGTTTGGCTTCATCCAGGCGAATTCGCGAAAACCCCAATTGCTTGGCGGTTTGCTTGAGCTCCATCACCCGAATTAGCTGCTGGGCGGGAGTGGGAATTGGGCCATAGCGATCGCCCCAATCCTCTTCAATTCGCGCCAGTTGATCCCGATCCTGACAGGCGGCTACCGTACGATAGGCGCTCATTTTCTGATCCAGATCGGGAATGTAATCGGAGGGAATAAAAGCGGTGAGACTCAGATCAATCTGGGTGTCCTCCACCTGGGGAATTTCCTGACCCTTGATTTCCCGGATCGCTTCCTCGAGCATCTCAGTGTAGAGATCAAAGCCAATCACATCCATCTGACCTGATTGTTCAGCCCCTAAAATATCCCCGGAACCGCGAATTTCCAGATCTCGCATCGCCAATTGATAGCCCGAACCCAGTTGAGTAAACTCCTGAATCGCCCGCAATCGTTTCCGAGCATCTTCCGTCAGGGCCGCCCGACCATCAGCCGTCACCGGGTAAAACAACCAGGCATGGGCCTGTACCCCCGCCCGTCCGACTCGACCCCGCAATTGATAGAGTTGCGCCAGACCAAACCGATGGGCATCTTCCACCAGAATCGTATTCACCCGAGGAATATCCAACCCCGACTCAATAATCGTCGTACAGACTAAAATATCAGCTTCTCCGGCGCTGAAGGTCAGCATAATTGACTCCAATTCCCCTGCTTCCATTTGTCCATGGGCAAGGGTAATCCGGGCCCCTGGAACCATCTCGCGAATTTTGGCAGATTTTTCTTCAATGCCTTCAATCCGAGGCACCACATAGAATATCTGCCCTCCCCGATCAAGTTCCTGACGAATGGCGGTGCGAACACTCTCTTCGTTGTAAGGAGACAGGTGGGTTTGGATGGGGCGGCGGGAGGGGGGCGGAGTGGTAATCAAGCTCATTTCCCGAATCCCAGACAAGGCCATATACAGGGTGCGCGGAATCGGCGTGGCGGTCAGGGTCAAAACATCAACATAGGCTTTTAAGGTTTTGATTTTTTCCTTTTGATTCACCCCAAATCGTTGCTCTTCATCCACGACCAATAACCCTAAATTTTTAAACTGAATCGTCTTGCTTAAAATCGCTTGAGTCCCGACAATAATATCCAGTTCCCCGGTGGCTAAGCGCTGTTGAATTTCCTTGCGTTCCGTTGAGGTGCGGAAGCGATTCAGCAGGGCAACCTCAATCGGATAAGGGGCGTATCTTTCTTTCAAGGTGTGATAGTGTTGCTGAGTTAAAATCGTGGTGGGGGCTAAAAACGCCACCTGTTTTCCCGCCGTCACCGCCTTGAAAATCGCCCGAATGGCCACCTCGGTTTTACCAAACCCGACATCCCCGCAGACTAGCCGATCCATCGGGCGATCGCTTTCCATGTCCCGCTTGACATCCTGGGTAGACTTGAGTTGATCCGGGGTAGGTTGATAGGGAAAAGAATCTTCCAATTCCTCCTGCCAGGGGGTATCGGTTGGGAAGCTAAACCCCTGTTGTTGAGCCCGTTGAGCATAGAGTTGTAAGAGATCAACGGCAAGTTTTTTGAGGGACTTGCGAACTTTTTCTTTGGTTTTTTCCCAGGTTTTTCCGGTTAGTTTATTCAGTTGGGGAACCTTGCCCCCTGCGCTTCTGAATCGGGACAAACTGCCCACCTGATCCGCCGCCACCCGCAGCAACCCATCGGCATACTGCACCGCCAAATAATCACGGGTTTCATGGTTAACCGTGAGGCTTTCTAGCTTGAGAAACTTACCAATCCCATGCTGACGATGAACCACATAATCTCCGGGCCGAAGCTTATTGGGGTCAACCTGTTTGGAGGCAGCCCGACGGCGCTTGCGGACATAGTTGGGGGTAGCCAGGGAGTGTTGACCGTAGAACTCCCGATCCGTGATCACCACCAGTCGCAGAGTTGGTAGGATAAACCCCTCCAACTCGGCCAATCCAGTGTACTTCAGGGCCACCGGAGTGTGAGAAATCAGGCTTTCAATCGCAGGATAGTCTCGGGGATTGGGGACAAACTTGGCGGGGCAATCATGTTCTGAGAGCAGCGCCACGGAACGACTGGGCTGGGCAGACACCAGAAAAATAGCGAAATGGCGATCTCGCTCTCCCCGGATCAAATCCGCTAGTTTGCCAAATTGATGGGGTGTTATCGGCAAAGCCCGACTGGCCAAATTTAAGGGGATGAGATTGCGTCCCAAAATTTGAGTCCGAGATTCGGCTAGCTCTGAGAGATAAAGCCGATCAAAGGTTGCCTCGATGGCGACTAGAGAGTCTTCAAACCGGCGATGCAAGCGATCTAGGGTAGGGGTTTCTGGGGATAAGTCCTGTTGTAAGTCCTGTTGCAACTCGTGCCACTGTTCCTCAATATGGTCATACCAGCGATCGCCATGGGCAGCACATTGATCCGGTTCATCAATCGCCACCAGGGTCAATTCTGGTAAATAATCCAGCAGGGAAACAAAGGGGGTTGCAGGTTGCGGTGGCCAGGTTGTATCTGATTCCCCCGGTAAAGTCGGCAGCCTGAAGGGAGAAAAATCCGTCGGAGTCAGGACGAGTTGTTCAATTTTGTCTAAGGAACGCTGGGTGGCGGGATCAAATTCCCGGATTTTTTCCAGTTCATCCCCGAACCATTCCAGGCGCAGGGGCAATTCTGCGGCCACCGGGAAAATATCCATAATATCGCCCCGGCGGCTCCATTGGCCTTCGGTTTCCACTAGGTTGACCCGCTCATATCCCAGGGCCACCAATTTCTCATCCAGGGATTTAGACGGCCAATTCATCCCCTGCTGCAAGGTAATGCAGTAGGGTTTAAAAGCTTCCACCCCGGGCAGGTGAGGTTGCAATGCCCGTTCGGTTGCCACCATCGCAAACCCCTTGACCTCGTGCCAGAGGTTGGGAGTGGGATTCTGGCTATTCTGGCTATCCTGGCTGGGGGATGGAGCGCCATTGGCCTGGATCAGATCTGCGAGTACCTGCAATTGTCCCCAGGTCATTTCTTCCCCATAGGAGGGTTCATAGGGAGAGGCTTCCGAGGTGGGATAAAAATGAACCGTTGGCCAACCCATGGCTTCTAACTGGGCTGACCACCGTCCGGCTTCCTCCAGGGTAGCGGTGATGACAAACAGGTTTACCCCGGCTTCTTGGGCTAGGGCTGAGGCGACAAGGCCCTTGGGTAGCCGGGAAGCACCGTTGAGATAAAGGGCTTGTTGCTGATTCAGTTTAGTCAGGAGTTCACGGGTCAGGGCGATCGCCCTAGAGCCCGGACAATTGCAGAAAAGGTCATACTATGTTGCTAGAGCTTGAGCAGATAGAATTCTATACAGTTGGCAAGTTATTCTCACTATTCTAAGAAATTCAAGCTGCAAACCATTGCTCCCTTGCTAAAATATGGCCTCTTTCAATGAAGTTCTGATCCTACTGCTGTTGATCCTGACCAATGGTTTGTTTGTCGTGGCGGAAATGTCAATTGTCTCTTCTCGCAAGGTGCGCTTACAAAGTTTAGCAGACCAGGGAAATGCCAAGGCCCGAACAGCCTTGGAGCTGGTAGATTCCCCCAATCGCTTCCTATCTACCGTGCAAATTGGGATTACATTAATTGGCATTTTTACCGGGGCCTTTGGGGGGGCGACTCTGGTGGACAGGCTAGCCGATCAGTTGGCCAAAGTTCCTATTTTGGCTGCCCATAGTCGGGCCATAGCCCTGCCCTTAGTTGTTTTCTGTATCACCTATCTTTCGCTGGTTTTTGGAGAACTCGTGCCAAAGCGATTGGCAATGAATCGCCCTGAACCCCTGGCTTTGGCTATTGCCCAGCCAATGCAACTCCTGTCAGCCATTGCTACCCCTGTAGTTAAGGTATTGAGCCTTTCCACGGACTTAATCCTGAGACTTTTAGGGAGTGAAGTCCCGTCGGAACCCCAGGTGACGGAAGAGGAAATCAAGATCCTGATTGAACAGGGAGCCCAATCTGGCATTGTCGAGGCCGCAGAACGGGATATTGTGGGTCGAGTGTTTCAACTGGGCGATCGCTCGGTAGCCAGCGTAATGACCCCCCGACCTGAGATTATGTGGCTGGACTTAGCAGACAGTGCCGCAGTCAATCGGGAGAAATTATGCATGGTTCAGTTTGCCCGAATTCCCATCTGTCAGGGAGGATTGGACAATATAGTTGGACTGGTTAAGGTGACAGATTTGCTGGCTCAAATCCTGGCCGGACAATCTCTGGATTTTACGACTCAGTTACATCGCCCTTTATTTGTGCCCAAAAGTACTTCGGTATTGAAGATTCTAGAACTGTTCAAGCAAACCGGCATTCACACTGGAATTATCGTGGATGAATATGGAGTCATTCAAGGTTTGGTTACACTCAATGATATTTTGTTAGAACTGGCAGGGGATATGCCAGCCCTTGATCAGGAAAATGAACCTCAGATTATCCAGCGGGAAGACGGATCCTGGTTATTGGATGGCATGTTATCTGTGGAGGACTTTTTTGAAATGTTTCATCTGGAAGAGGTCACCGATCCGCAACGGGGCAACTACCATACAATGGGTGGGTTTGTGATCACTCATTTGGGGCGAATTCCTACCTCAGCCACTCATTTTGAGTGGCGCAATTTGCGGATTGAGGTGGTGGATATGGATGGCAATCGAGTGGATAAAATATTAGTGATGCCAGTCTCTAGATGAAATGCCCAATTTGTTATGTTCATTTGTCATAAGTAGATGGTTGTAATGAATTGTTCAATGGCAGGGGGCAGTGCCCCCTGTACCCCCAATCAATCTTCTAATTGATTGCGTCAAGCTACTGATTCAATTTCTGAGTCACCTTACTGCTCGTTAAATTTATAAGCCCAATGCCTAAAGCGCTACAATTTTTATCACCTAAAAAAATTTATCAAGTTTTAATTTTATTTTTTTTCTGGGCCGTTTTGCCCCTGTTTTTACTTGAGTTATTGATGATTATTTTAGAGCCCTACCTATCCCAGGGCATCTATCAATATGATCGGGATTTAGGGTTTCGGATTCGTCCCTATGCCAATGGAAACAATCAATTTGGCTTTAATGATCGAGATTACCCCCTGCAAAAAGATCCGGATCAGTTTCGGATTCTTGTCGTCAGTGATTCATTTAATTGGGCAGGGGGAAAAGAGAGGAACTACACGGCATTTCTGGAGAAACAATTTGAGCAATACTATCAAAAACCCCAGGTTGAGGTGATCAGTGCAGGTTATCCTGGAACCCATACCGGGGAACAATTGGCCATGCTGAAAAAATATGGCTTACAATATCATCCGGATCTGGTAATTCTAGGGTTTTTTGTAGGAAATGATTTTCTAGATGGCGATCCAAATCGCAAACGGATTATTGTAAATGATGTATATATTGATATTGATCGGCGAAAAGAATTAGTAATCTGGGGCTATCCGATCATTGGGCAATCCCGGTTGTTGTTATTTATTCAGCAAAAATATAAAGTCTTTCGAGAAGCAGCCAGATCAAAGCAATCCTGGAATCCCCAGATATTTTCAGAGGCCGTTTTAGTCGCAAGTACTAATCCTCATGCTTTTCCCAATCCAGCACTGCAAACTGTAATCAAACCCATTCAGTCTCCAGAACAATCCCCTGGAATCATGTCGTTAAAAACTTTCCTGAAAGTTGAGAAAACCCGACTGGGTTTTTGTGAGAAAGCAAATTTAGCAGAGGGCAAATGGCAAGATAATATTGATTATATTCTCAGCAATATTTCAGAGATGAATCATTTACTTCAAACTCAGGGAATTCAATTTTTGGTAGCCATTTATCCAGATGAATTTCAAGTAAATCCTGAACTATTCCAACAGGTAGTCAATCAATTCGATTTGAATCCTCAAGATTATGAAACAACCTGTATGCAACGTATTCTGACCCAACACTTAAAAGCTCAAGGAATTGATTATATTGATTTTTTGGTGCCATTCCAGAAGCAGGAAAAGAACCAGCATTTGTATCTCTTGCAAGAACCCCACTGGAATTCTGTTGGCAACCAGGTAGCTGCCAATCTTCTTTTTGAAAATCTTGTTCAAACTACTAATCGGTTTTTCAAATCCAGGTCAAACTAAAATCTAAAATCAACCCGATTCTTTTTGTATGACTCGTATCAAAACCCTAAAGTCAATTTTATTTCAGACCCTCATCATCACCACCACAACTTTTGTTCTGGCGGAAATTACTTTTAGAATCTATCATCGGATCAATCCAACCTTTATTTTTGGCGATCGCTCCTACAATCGCTGGCGGGGTAAACCCTATGGCCAAGACTTTGAATTCAAGCTCAATTCTCAGGGGTTTAAAGATGTTGAATTCACGGTAGAAAAACCAGAGAATACATTTCGAATTTTAGGGGTTGGGGATTCGTTTAACTTTGGGATTGTGCCTTATCGATATAACTTTTTGACTTTACTGGAGGAAAAACTAAACCAGAATACTAAAAAAAATTCCCAGAAAGGAGTTGAAATTATTAATATGGGAATTCCCGGTTTAGGGCCAAAAGATTATCTTTCTCTGTTGGTAAATGAAGGATTAAAGTTAGAGCCGGATATGGTTTTGTTGTCATTCTATGTTGGAAATGACTTTCTAGACAATCAACTTAAAGCTCAGGAACGCAGATGGAATAGATCCTATGTCATGTCTTTTCTTCACTCGATTCTAGCCCTTAGTACTCAATATGAAGGCCAGGTATTCAACCCTAAAAATCAATTAAAATACTTGGATGACCAACCGACTCGAACCAATGATTCTTATTTGAACGATACAAAAAATAAAAGTAATATGTTTGTTAAAGATCCAGCCGACGACATTTTTGCTGAGTACTTTAAGGATGCAGTGTCAGATATTCTAAAAATTAAGGATATCTGCGATCATCAAAACATTGAGTTGGTGGTTTTAATTATTCCTGACGAAGTCCAGGTGGATCAAAAACTACAGGCCCAGATTTTAGAGATGTTTGATGCTGATAAACCAGATAAACTGGATTTTCAACTACCAAACCGACTACTACATCAAACTTTTAATCAAGCTGGAATTGACTATATTGATCCGTTAAAAGATTTCAAGGTAGCTTCAGCTCAAACTCGCCTTTACAAACCCAATGATACCCATTGGAATATTGCAGGAAATCAGTTGGCTGCTGAATTGCTTGAAACTAACTTATCTCCAAAGATCACCTCAAAATAGGACTTAAAAGGATTTGGAAGATGGCGCGCGTGCCCCCGCCGTTCGTACTCCAACCGCATGAGCAACGCTGTAAGTTTTTGAATACGATTCACCAAAAGCGCCTTCCGCAAGGGAGGCGCTTTTTTAGCTTCTAAATCCTAACCTCTAACAACTTGTCAATCTAAAGATTAACCGTTGATGGAAGGAGCAGAAACGATTTCAGCAGAAGCGAGGTCAAGAGGGAAGTTGTGAGCGTTACGCTCGTGCATGACTTCCATACCCAGGTTCGCC
>JAAURB010000036.1 GCA_012033335.1 Oscillatoriales cyanobacterium RM2_1_1 | reverse complement strand
CCAGACCCCCTTCATGTATCTTCTGATTAATTGTGCCTAGCTACTTTACTAGCCAATGACAATTAACACCGGTAACTCTCAACACTAGCACAGTTATCAATTTGATTGCGAAAAGTGTCCATCATGTCGATCACTTGCGAATGGAGTTGTAGATAATCTTTTTTCTCTAGATTCAAATACTCACCATGGGCAACATAATTTCTTTTAGCTAGAAGTGTACTATCAATTAACTTTTGTTTTGTTTCATACAGGGAATAATCCAGCCCCAGTATACAGGTTATTTCTTTCAGTACTGAAGATGAAAGATTTGACCCAGTTTGAACTATATCTTTGTAAGGAACTGAACTACGTTGAGTAAGCTGCCCCCGAATAAAGTCTATTGCTTCTGTGAAGACAGTTGCCTTACTGGTGTCATTTACCTGACTCAATTTAGTTTTGAGGGCGAGGGCAACAAAGTTACTCGATAATTCATCGTATTGCAGCCTCTTCATTGCCACATATTCTAAGTAATTAGATGCTGCATTTTTGATAAAGCCTTCCCAATGAGCATACAAAATAGTAATTCTACTTCGCAGCAGGACTCTTTCTTGACTAAATGGCCTAGAAGTTTCAATTAGAAATTTTAAATTAGCGAGCTCTTTTTTGCGCCATGCTAAATCTTCTGCGAGACTATCGCTTAGCTGTTCTAGGGTACGGATTGTCATACTCGAAACAATTCACGTCCAATCGGAAGAATCCTTTGAACCCTTTTTCTAGTACTAATACTACCACCGGGGGAGCCCCCTAACGCAGAGGTAAATTTCGGTTCTGACCAGAGTCGCTTGACTCGTTCACTGACATCAATTGGAGTATGACGTAATGTCTTATAGTGATAACCCATTCCCAGGGCAACAGCTTCAAATGCAGAAACCAAAAAACCACCCATAAATTTATCGTCCTTGCTATTATACTTTCGGAAGCTATTGGTCTCTAACTGTTCAGCGAGGATTCCAAATGTCACTTCTAATGCCTCCTGCTCAGCCCCATAATCTAACTCCAGTTTCTCAAACTCAATCACACAGCGAGTGATAAATTCACTGATATCTGGCTCGGGAATTTTTCCTAACGATGCTTCATCCATATTGCGGAAAATCAAGAATCTAAGCAGAAGTTCTAAATCATATTGTTCTTCCCGGGCTTTGTCAGATAAAAATATGGATGATTGAAAAGCTTCATTTTGACTAAGATCTTTTAGCCATTTGTATCTTTCTCGATTTGACATGATCAGTAGACAGTTTCTAATCTCTTGATCAGTTGCAATTGAACCTCCAGTATTCAGTCGCTGAAAAAGCTCATACTTGGCCACTGGATCGCTTTCTTGCTTGATAATGGCAACATCAATTTTTGATCTCTTAATGATAAGACGTTGAGCTTGGGTCAGGGCGCTATCTATATTCTCAGGATCTTCCCACTTTTTACCTTTCAAAGAGGGTAAAGACTTTGTAGGTTCAAGCGTTAAAGCAGATTCTATTTGCCCATCTTCATCTCGCAATATTCCGGCAAACTGATAAATAGTTGACAGCCGCTGCAACCCATCTATGACATCCCAAACTCCGTCCTCACGCTGAGATACAAAAATCTGAGGAATAGGTAGACCGATGAGCAGGGATTCAATAAAGCGTGTCTTTTGTGTTTTCGTCCATCGAAAGAAACGTTGAAATTCAGGATGAATCTGGATCTCATCATTCTCATACAAACTAATCAATTCTCCAACAGACATGGAGTAGGAATCAGTTCTGATTTCTTTTCTCTTGTTCTCAAGCTCTTCCTGGAGTCCCATGCCTTTGTCTACTCATCCATTAGTCTTTGCAATTTTAACCCACAGGCAGTCTCCCAATTAGCTTTCTTGCCGGGACTTTAGAATACTGGACTGGGAACTTGATTGGGCTCACAGAGTAAGGCGAGAGTGTGTCAAAATAAGACGTTGGTAGATTACGCAGAGGTTATCAGTATGCGGTTACTTCACACGATGCTCCGGGTTGGCAACCTGGAAGCTTCTAAGAAATTTTACTGTGACATGCTTGGGATGAAACTGCTCCGCCAGAAAGACTATCCCGGAGGAGAATTTACCCTGGCTTTCGTGGGTTATGGGGATGAATCTGAAAACGCCGTGATTGAACTGACTTACAATTGGGGAGTAGAGATATATGAACTGGGGGATGGCTATGGTCATATTGCCCTAGGAGTTGAGGATATCTACACTACCTGTGAACAAATTGCTGCGTCGGGTGGTAAGGTAACCCGTGAGCCTGGCCCGATGAAACATGGATCGACTGTGATCGCCTTTGTAGAAGATCCTGATGGTTACAAAATTGAACTGATTCAGCTTGGGACTCAGGGTAGCAGCCCATCAAAGCAGACCGTGACAGCTTCCAGCTAATCCCGCTAACACTATTTCTTAGGTCAAGATTGACAGCCCTGATTCTGATTTCTAATTCCTAACACCTGATTCTAATTCCGATTCCTAATTCCTAACAACTGATGCAACCGAGTGACGAGAGTAAATTTACAGATAAAGCCTGGGAAGCCATAGTCAAATCCCAGGATGTTGCCCATCGCTTTCAAAACCAGAATCTGGAAGTTGAGCATTTAGTCATTGCCCTGATCGAGCAAAACGGATTGGCCAATAGGATTCTGGAAAGGATCGAGGTTGATCCAGAACAACTCACCCAGCAGTTAGAAGCCTTCATCCGTCGCCAACCCAAGGTAGGTCAGTTTGATTCTTTGTACCTGGGGCAGGGATTGGACACGTTACTCGATGTTGCAGAGGCCACCCGGGAAGCCTGGGACGATAGTTACATTTCCATCGAACATTTACTGATTGCCTTTGCTGAAGATGCTCGAATTGGCCGACGACTCCTCGCCGGGGAGACACGACCGGGCCGCCCAGGGTTGGATCGTTCCAAGTCTGCAATCACCCGTCAGCAACTAGAAGCCGCGATCAAATCCGTCCGGGGGAGCGCCAGGGTGGAAACCCAAAGCCCCGAAGCGGGCTACGATGCCTTGAACAAATATGGCCGGGATCTGACGGAACAGGCCAAGGCGGGTAAATTAGATCCTGTCATTGGTCGAGATGAAGAAATCCGCCGGGTGATCAGTTGCCTATCTCGCCGCACCAAGAATAACCCGGTTTTAATCGGGGAGCCGGGAGTAGGTAAAACCGCTATTGCCGAAGGATTGGCCCAACGGATCATTAATGGTGATGTCCCTGAATCGTTGAAGAATCGTCAACTGATTACCCTGGATATGGGCAGTTTGATTGCGGGGGCGAAGCTGCGGGGGGAATTTGAGGAACGGCTGCGCTCAGTGTTGCGGGAAGTCACCCATTCTGGGGGACAGATTGTTTTATTTATTGATGAGCTACATACGGTGGTAGGAGCAGGTTCCGGCAGTTCTACCGGGTCAGGACTCGATGCTGGGAATCTGTTAAAGCCGATGCTGGCCCGGGGGGAGTTGCGCTGCATTGGGGCGACGACTTCAGATGAATATCGCAAGTTTATTGAAAAGGACGCAGCCCTGGAACGGCGATTTCAGCCAATTTACGTCGATCAGCCCAGCCCGGAAGATACCATTTCAATTCTCCGGGGCCTCAAGGATCGCTATGAACGCCACCATGGAGTCAAAATTACCGATGCAGCCCTAGTGGCGGCGGCGATGCTGTCGAGTCGGTATATCAGCGATCGCTTCCTCCCGGACAAAGCCATTGATCTAGTCGATGAAGCGGCGGCCCAGCTCAAGATGGAGATTACCTCCAAGCCAATGGAACTGGAACAAATTGATCGGCGATTGATGCAGCTCGAGATGGAGAAACTCTCCATTGAGGGAGAAGATGGAGAGGTGACCAATGGGGCCAACTCTCAACTCGGTCGCATCAAACAAGAAATTGAAGTCCTCAAGGGCAAACAGCAAGAGCTTTCCTCCCAGTGGCAAAGCGAAAAACAACTGCTTGAAACCATCAACAACCTGAAGGAATCCGAAGGCCAGCTCCAAATCCAGATTGATCAGGCGGAGCGCACCTACGACTACAACAAGCTCTATCAACTGAAGTACGAACAAGAAACTATTCAGCGCGATCGCGAAGCCCAAGAAGCCGAGTTAGAACAGCTTCAGGTCAAAGCCTCCAACCTGATGCGAGAGCAGGTTTCTGAGGCAGATATTGCTGCAATCGTGGCCAAATGGACGGGGATTCCCGTGAATCGTTTGCTAGAGTCAGAACGGCAAAAACTCCTGCAACTCGAAAGCCACCTGCATCAACGGGTCATCGGTCAAAATGAAGCGGTTTCTGTGGTTTCAGCCGCTATTCGCCGGGCCCGGCGGGGATGAAGGATCCAGAACGACCGATTGGGTCTTTCATTTTCATGGGGCCTACGGGGGTCGGTAAAACTGAACTGGCCCGGGCTCTGGCGGAGTTTTTGTTCGACAGTGTGGATGCGATGATTCGGATTGACATGTCGGAATACATGGAAAAACACGCAGTTTCCCGGTTAGTGGGGGCTCCTCCCGGTTATATTGGCTACGATGAAGGGGGGCAACTCTCTGAAGCTGTGCGTCGCCATCCCTATTCGGTGATTTTGTTTGATGAAGTTGAAAAAGCCCACCCGGATGTATTTAATATTCTGCTGCAGGTGCTTGATGACGGGCGAATTGTCGATTCCCAGGGACGCAAAATCGATTTTCGCAATACGGTGATTGTGATGACCAGTAACATCGGCAGCGATCACATTCTGGATGTGGCGGGGGATGATTCTCGCTACGAAGAAATGTATGAACGGGTGATGGGGGCATTGCGATCGCACTTCCGCCCCGAATTTCTCAATCGGATCGACGATACGATTCTGTTCCATGCCCTGAGCAAATCAGAATTGCGCCAGATTGTGGGCATCCAGATGAAGCGATTGCAGCGACTATTGGCCGATCAAAAAATTGCTCTGGAACTGTCCTCTACGGCGATGGATTATGTGGCGGATGTTGGCTACGATCCAGTCTATGGAGCCAGACCCTTAAAGCGGGCGATTCAGCGGGAGCTAGAAAATCCTATCGCCAATTTGTTGCTGGAGCAAACGTTTGTAGCGGGGGATGCCATCTACGTGGAACGGGGAGAAAGTGGTCTGCAATTCAAGTCCGCCGCTGTCCCAGTCGCAGCAAAGCCCATGGAAACTTCCATCGTAACCCCAATCGAAACCCCTTCTAAAACACCGATTGCAACATCCATTGAAACTCCCATTGAAACCTCAAAATCCCCAACCTCAAAAAAATCAGCAAAGTCGAAAGGAGAATCGTAAACCATCCTGATTCCCTAGGGTTTGGTCAATCGATTGGTTCTGGAACCGATGGAGTCCAGTCTGAGTTTGCCGGAGTTTAGATGCTTGATCTCCCTTAGAAATGTTATGGTGGGTTTGTTCTGTGACCTCTGGGATGAATGATAGATTTCACAGTGGCAATTCCCACCTACAACGGGGCGAAGCGATTGCCCGCCATCCTGGAAAAGCTGCGATCGCAAACCAACGTTGACGAGATCGCCTGGGAAGTTCTGGTGGTTGACAACAACAGCACGGACAATACCCCTGAGATTGTTCAGCAATACCAGGACAATTGGCCAGAATTAAAGTACTTAGTCGAACCCCAGCAGGGTGCGGCTTTTGCCCGAAAACAAGCCATAGCAGAGGCTCAAGCCCCCTGGGTTGGGTTTTTAGATGATGACACTTGGCCGGCTCCGGATTGGGTGGCGGCGGCCCATCGGTTCAGTCAGTCCTATCCCCAGGCTGGAGCCTTTGGCAGTCAAATTCACGGGACTTATGAAGTGGAACCGCCCCCCGGATTTGAACGGATTGCCAGTTTTTTTGCCATCACCGAGCGGGGATCCCAACCCCAGCGCTATGAACCCAGACTGAAGATGTTGCCGCCTTCAGCCGGATTAGTGGTGCGAAAATCTGCCTGGGATGCCCATGTACCGGAGAAGCCCTTTCTTAGTGGGCGTTCGGGGCAGTCGATTTTAAATAGTGAAGATTTAGAAGTGATCCTGTATATCCAAAATGCTGGATGGGAAGTCTGGTATAACCCGGATATGCACCTCTACCATCAGATTCCGGCCCAACGTTTGCAGCGAGACTATATGCTTTATCTGGTACGCAGTACCGGATTGGCGCGGCACTATATTCGGATGTTGCGATTGCAGCCCTGGCAGCGCCCTTTGATTTTTCCAGTGGGGTTTGCCAACGACTTGCGAAAAGCCCTCACCTACTTTATTCAACATCATCAGGAACTCAAAACTGATCCAATTGCCGCCTGTGAGATGGAATTTCTGCGCAGCACCTTAGTCAGTCCATTTTACCTCTGGAGAAAATCATGGACTTCACCGTTATAATCCCGACGTTTAATGGGGCGGAACGCTTTCCTGAAGTTCTGAACTGTTTAAAGGCCCAGATGAATACGGAATCGATTCAGTGGGAAGTGATTGTGGTTGACAATAATAGCCAAGATCAAACCCCCCAAGTGGTTGAGGCATTCCAGGCCGATTGGCCCGGTGCTTTTCCCCTGAAATATGTCTTAGAACCGCAGCAGGGAGTGGCTTTTGCCCGGCAAGCGGGAATTGGGGCCGCCCAGGGAGAATGGGTTGGATTCATTGATGATGACAATTGGCCTGATCCAGATTGGGTGATTGAAGCCTGGAAATTTGGTCAGGACTATCCCCAGGCTGGGGCCTATGGCGGACAGATTCATGCCAATTATCAAGTTTCCCCACCCCCCAACTTTGAAAAAATTGAGGGGTTTCTGGCCATCCGAGAACGGGGTGATCAGCCCAACCGTTACCAACCAGAGGTTTTGAGCTTGCCTCCTGGGGCGGCTTTAGTTGTACGACGACGGGCCTGGTTAGAGGCTGTTCCATCCCAACCGCATCTTCGGGGCAAGTTGCCCAATGGCAAAATGGTTCAGGGCGATGACTGGGAACCCTTGATGTATCTTCATAGAGCAGGCTGGGAAATCTGGTACAATCCAGCCATGGAAACCTATCATCAAATTCCATCGCAAAGGCTTGAGCGGGACTATTTACTCTCCTTAATTCATGGATCTTGCCTATCATTTTATCCACTGAAAATGATGGCGGCTGAACCTAATGCTAAACCGTTAATTCTGGCTCGGACTGTATTGGGAAATTTGTATAAAGCGGCTCAGTATTTTGTTCAGAATCGTCAACAGCTCAAGCACAACACGGTAGCCGCCTGTGAACTGCAAATTTATCTCAGTCGAGTTGCCAGTCCGTTTTACTTTTTTCATCAAAGCTTGACGAAAGTTCGTTAGCGTTTCTCATCCAAATATTTAGATGGAACCTGTCAGGAATATGCCAATCATTTCTGTAATTATCCCCACCTATAATGCCGAGAAAAGTATTGAAAAAACAGTTAATTCAGTAATTAACCAGAGTTTTTCGGATTGGGAACTCTTGATTATTGATGATGGCTCTATGGACAGCACCCTAGACATTATTGCTCAGATTAATCATCCGCAAATTCAGGTTTTTCCCTACTCTAATGCTGGGGTTTCTACCAGTCGTAACCGGGGTTTAGCTAAGGCAGTTGGGGAGTTTATTGCCTTTTTAGATCATGATGATCTGTGGACTGAGGATAAACTAGCAGCCCAGTTTTCCGCTCTAAAAGCTTATCCTGAAGCGGCTCTAGCCTATAGTTGGACGGATCATTGTGATGAATCTGATCAGATTACAGCTTTAGGCCGACATGCAACCTTCAAAGGTAATGTCTATAGTCAACTTTTGGTTGACAACTTCTTAGATACTGCCTCTAACCCCCTGATTCGTAAGTCGGCTCTGAATGAAATTGGTGAGTTTGATTGTACGATTGATTCTGCGGGAGAATGGGATTTGTACCTGCGGCTTGCGGCCCGATATCCATTTGCGGTTGTACCCCAATCTCAAGTTTTACATCGGGTCTCGGGTCGGGCGATGTCCGCTAATATTGAGTCCCATCAGCAGGAATGTTTGGTAACTATTGAGCGAGCCTTTCAACAAGCACCGGATTCACTACAACACCTCAAAAAAGCCAGTTTAGCTAATGTTTATAAGTACTTACTCTGCAAAACTCTAGAAGGACAACCACAACCCCGAAAGGGTAGAAAAGCTCTGAACTTACTTTGGAAGTATCTCCGCTATGAACCGCAAGTGAGATCGCAGTCGAAGTTCATCCTGACGATGTTTTTGAAAAGTTTGATCACGGCAACTTTACCTGCAAAACAGGTAGAAAAGATTTTGGGATCATAAGGGTGTTGAGTTTCTTGTAATCGGTTCAGTTTCTCTACGCTGCCTGATAACTTTTTTAAATACCTTCTAAGGAACTTCTAAATTGATGTAACCCAGCAAAGTATTTGTATTGGTCAACTTACCCATACTTTGTAGAAAACTTTCAGCCAGAGGGGGGGGACATAGGGTTAAGATAGTAGCCTTGAAGATGACTTTGCCCGTAATTCCACCCTGTAATAATTTTGGATCATATTTGACAGCTTGCCAGAAGAATTGCAGAGCTTTGATACCCTGTTTTCCATCCAGGGCTTTAAACGTTAAGTACTTGTATAAATTGGCTAAGCTCTGGGGCTTTAAATAGTGCAATTCCTCTGGAGCTTGAATAAAAGCCCGTTCAATGACCTTTAAGCTTTCAGTTTCATGTTGAGTCAGCTTCGTAGACATTGAACCTGGAGAAATTCTATATAAAATCTGAGGTTTAGATACGGCAACAAAAAAATAATTTGCCGCCAGTCGAATCCACATCTCCCAGTCTTCTGCGGCGTTTAAAGATTCATCAAAGCCACCCAATTCTAGCAAGGCTTGACGGCGCACCATGACATTTGACCCATTAGAAGGAAATGATCCTAGCAGAATATGGGGATAGACATTTCCAGAAAAACTGGCTCGACTGTCGGTATTGAGAAACTGACTGGACTGATCAATTAAATCTGTCCAACTGTAAGCTACCGCTGCTTTTGGAGTAGATTCTAGAGCTTGAAATTGAGCTTCTAGTTTATCAGAAGTCCAGAGATCATCCGCATCAATAAACGAGATATATTGGCCTTGAGCCCGAGCAATTCCTCGATTACGACTGGTGGCTAACCCTGCATTTGGATAGGTAAATGGTTGTATACGATCATCTTGAAACTGGGCAATAATTTCTAAGGTTTGATCCGTCGAGCCATCATTAATAATAATTAATTCAAAATCTTGAAAGGATTGATTTAAAACTGAAAATATCGTTTCAACAATAGTTTTTTCACCATTATAAACTGGGATAATTACGGAAACTAAAGGCATAATAATTTAGTTAAACTCAGTTAGGAAATTCGCTTCGATGGTTATTCAAGTTAATGACTTAAAGGGATGATTTATAGCGATTTTAAAATCCGGCACCATGAAAAACCATAATCCATAAAAATGATCTAAAAAGGCTCCACTTGAATATTCATCATCAACGCCCCAATATTATCAATCTTGCCAAACTTTGCCAAAACTTGATTGGCTTGTTTTTGGGGAAGGGCAGTTACCGTAAAAATTTTTAGCAACGTTCTAAACGTCACCCGTTGCTTCAGCATTAACGGATCATTGATTAGAAATTTAGCTAGAAACTGGCTAGCAACCAACCCATTCCTCCGTTTTGGATTGCCATCTAGCGCTTTAAAGGTTAGATACTTATAAAAATTAGCCAGACTTGCTGATTTTAAAAACTGATATTCATCAGGGGCTTGGGCAAAAGATTGCTGAATAACTTTCAAGGTTTCGACTTCCTGTCTAACCACATTGGCAGACATAGAACCGCTGGAAACCCGGTATAAAATCTGGGGTTGAGGGACAGTAATAAAAGCGTATCTTGCCGCCAGACGAATCCACATTTCCCAGTCTTCTGCTGCTTTGAGAGATTCATTAAAAGTTCCAACTTCCTCAAACGCATGACGACGAATTAAAGGGCTGGATCCATTCTCTAAAATATTATTGAGTAATAAATAAGGATAGGCATTTCCTTGAACCGATAGACGACCACCCCGCCTTAAAAATTGACTATATTCGTTAATATAATCTGTCCAACTGTAGGCAACTGTAAAGTCAGAATTCATCTGTAAAACCTGCCACTGAGACCTTAACTTATCCGCTGTCCACAAATCATCAGCATCAATAAACGCAATTAATTCACCGGAAGATCGAGCAATTCCACGGTTACGACTTGCCGATAACCCGGCATTGGGATAGGAAAATATTTTCAGGCGCTCATCAGAAATTTGCTTTAAACAGTCCAGGGTGAAATCTGTTGAGCCATCATTAATTACAATCAGTTCAATGTCTGAAAAGGTTTGATTGAGGACGGATTGAACTGTTTCTTGAATGGTTTTTTCTCCATTGTAGACTGGGATGATGACAGAAATGGCAGCCATAATTCAGGATTTAGCCCCAATTGATTCAGTTAATTTTAGTTGGATTTTAGGGAGTTCAGCAACAATTGCCAATACCCCACATCAATCCACTGATCAAACTTATAACCCACGGATTTAAAGTGGGCAACTTTTTCAAAGCCAAATTTCTCATGCAGGGCAATACTAGCAGAGTTGGGGAGAGAAATGCCACCGATCACCGTTTGAAATTGCCGGTTTCTCAGTTGAGTGAAGAGTTCCTGGTATAGGGTACTGCCAATTCCCCGATTCACCGCCTGATGATCGAGATAAATCCCACTTTCTACAGCAAACCGATAGGCGGATCGAGTATGCCAGGGCCTGCCATAGGCATAACCCAGCACTTCATCCACTTCCATCCAAACTAGCCAGGGGAAGAATGGAGTAATCCGATGAATTCGGGCCTGCATTTCAGCGTTAGAAACTTCGACTTCCTCGAAGGTAATTATTGTATTGCGAATGTAATAGTTATAGATTCTACAAATTGCACCAACATCTTGAGACTCGACGGAACGTATCATCGGATTGAACCCTAAGCCTTAAAAACAATAGCCGGATCAACTCGGGTGACTTTTTGGATGGCAAAAAATGCCGAGCCAATGCACATGACAATCGTTAAGCCAAACACCCCCACCGCAGAAAGCGGAGTAATCAGAATCAAAATTCCCTGGGTTGCCGAGGCCCAGAGCGTTACTCCAAAGCACAAGATCATTCCAGGAATATATCCCAGCAGCGCCATCCACCAGGCTTGTTCGAGAATCACCCCATAGATAATCGAGTCCGGGGCTCCCATGGCTTTCAACGTGCCAAATTCCCGAATATGATCCACTACAGAGGAGTACAGAATCTGAGCCACCACGATAATTCCCACCAGGATGCCGACCCCCGCCCCCAAACTCAACGCAAAACCAACCCCCGTCCGCTGTTTCCAGTAGGTACGGGTCAGGTCTGACATTTCTACTGTGGTATAAGCCTTTACCTTAGGAATAGATTCTTCGATCCGCTGTTTCAGAGCTTGTAAATCCTGACCCGGCTTGGCTTTGACCAGAATAAATGTAATCGGATCCGTAGCTGTTAGGGGCTTGGGGGCAGAGGAGACGATTTCAGATTCCACCGGGTTCTTATCTTCAAATGTATTGACACACTTCAGGTCACCCTGCTCCAGTTTGCATTGACTGCGGGTTTGGAGTTGAGCATTGACATAGGCATTGGCATTTTTGAGGGAAGTGAATACCAGCTTATTGCTGACGATGGGCTGAGTTCCGGAGGTAATCCCGACAATCCGAGCTTCCAGACCCCCAATTGTGGCGATATCCCCAATTTTACTCACCCGCAGGGACTCTAGATTGCTCTCGTCTACTATGATGCCGTAGGGTTCTTTCAAGGATTGGCGATCGCCCGCAATGATATTCCAGGGGCCAAAAAGCTGACCGTTGGGATCAGAACCCACCACCGTCACGGCATTGATCTGATTGTCTACTGGATCTCGCCAGCGAGCGCTACGAAAAATCAAAGCCTCAGCTTGTTCTACCCCTTCAACCTCCCGAGTTTGTAACATTTGCTCCAAAGCCAGAGGTAGGGTTAGCTCCAGATGAATCATGTCCTCAGAAGCAACCCAGATATCCGCCTGGGAATTGTCAATAATCAGAGACGAAGATTTGACAAAGCCATTGAGAATCCCATTCTGAATCGTCACCAGACCCACGGCAAACATAATGCCAGCCTGAGCCGCCAAAAATCGGGGAATGTCTTCAAACAGGTTCTTGCGAGCAATGGAAGCCATATTAAAGATAGAACAGATGGAGGTAGATAAAGCCAGACTAGCTCCAGTTTAGATGAAATCCCAATAACTCAGCTAAATCTTGATTATGGGGGGCAAAATAGTCGGTTAATTTACCTCGGACTGCCTCTGGCATTGGCTGATAAAATCCCTGGTTATAAACGTGATATTCAGGCAGGACATAGGGGGACAACCCTAAAAATTCAAAAACCTGCTCCAAAATGGATTGGGGGTGTTGATAAAACTCTTCGCTGCTCAAAATCAAAAGTTGTTCCCTGGGAAAAATGTCCAGCCATTGTTTCAGGAAAACACCATAAATTCCCCGCCATAAATACTTAGAAGAAAGCTGCCAGTATGCAGAGTTTAAAGTAGTTGATTGCGGATAGTCCCCCAGCAACTCCATCTCAGTCTCAATGGCTGCTTCTAAGGTATTTTTTTCTGTGCCCAATCGCATCCAATGATAATATTGGGAAACTGCCCGATCTACCGGATTGCGCAAAAGTAGAATCAATTTCATCTGGGGAAAAGCTTGATAAATCCGTTCGGCAACGGTGACATCTTCAAAATAATTGGGGCTGGCTTCTCCCGTGATAAAAAGTTGCTGATCGGTGCTCAGTTTAGGAAAATGGGACAAATACCAGTCTAAACCGCGCTTGTAATGGTGATTCCAGAAATGGATCTCTTTTTTTATCGCAGGTACAACTTGAGGATGTTCACTGAGATAGCGATAGAGAGAGGTCGTTCCTCCTTTTTGCACGCCAATAATGATAAATTGAGGCATCAAGCGCTGCTCGATATCCCAGAACTTTTCCACCGTTTCAGGAGCAATTTGCTGGAGTTTTTTGTAGCTTGATCGTTCATAGCAGGAAATCGCCTGGGAAAGCTTGCCTTGACGAGTTAGGGCATCGCCCAAGTTTAATTCTACCAGAGGAGAATCTGGATAATTTTCCAAGGCTATCCGATAGAGATCAACAGCCTCTTGCAAACGATGATTTTGAGCTAAAATATTCCATAAATTCCAGTAAGACCATTGAAAAAAAGGTTGTAGCTTGATGGCAATCAAATAGTAATCAATTGCCCTTTGAGTTTGGCCTTGTTGTAATAAAAGTTGTGCCAATTTATGGCAGGCTTGAAATGAATCGGGCTGCAGGTCAAAACTAGTTTGATAAGCTTGGATAGCGGCTTCCCACTGTTGTAGCTTATCCAGAATATCTGCCAATCGTTGATAGGTAATAGCCAGATCAGGATTGAGCTGAACAGCCCGTTGATAGCTGGAAATAGCTTCTTCCCAACGTTCCAATTGACTAAATGCTTCTCCCAGATTGTGGTGGGTTTCAGGTAAGCTAGGTTCGAGCTGAGTGCTTCGTTGGTAACAGGCGATCGCCCCATACACATCCTTGTTTTCCAACAAAGTATTGCCTTCGATGAGATACTCTCTTGATGTTTTCTGCTGGTCTACCATCGCAACTGATCGTCCTGGGGAATTTGACTGAGGTGGTGGGCAATTTCTGCTGGGGTGAAACCAGGGGACTGCTTTTGAATGATTAATTGATAATCCTGAGATAGAATCTTGATTTCAGTTTCTACAAGCTGAAGAAATTGATCGATACCAAACTTTGCCGTTTGTTCAGGATTGTCTTGCTCCAGTACATTATAGTCATCAAAAATTATCAATCCCTCAACTTTTGCCAAAGGCCAGGACAATAAAGCATCTTGCAGGGCGACTGAAGCCAGATGACAACCATCAATATAAATTAGATCGTAGGTTTCTGGATCCAAAGTTCCCAAAATATCCTGAGAATACCCAATTAATGGCATGACCTTATCAGGAACTCCAGTCCTGACTAAATTAGGGGTAAATTCTGGCTTAAAATAGGGATCAATGCAGGTAATTCTGGCTGTAGGATGCGTTAGGATATGATCCAGTAACCAGCAGGTTGACATTCCTTGAAAGCTCCCAATCTCTAAAACTTGAATATTGGCCCGGTTCGCTAAGTTGGCTAGATGTTCTTGCCAAATTGGCATATTTGGACTAAACCAATCCCGGGTAAATTGATAGTGCCGAGTTTTACTCAGCGACCAACCCTGCAATAATAACGACTTTTGATGGTAGGAAATGGCTTCCTGCTCCCGTCCTTGATCCGTCAAAAAATTGCCAATGGCTTGATAGGCAGTTGGTTCATTTGGGTAACGCTTGATTTTATCATAGTAAGTTTCTAACTGCTGTTTAAAAACTGCTTGGTTTTGGATCAACTGGCTGAGTCGAGTCTGGATTTCTGCTTGAACTTCCATCCAAATTTCTGTCCGAATTTCTAACTGATCGGGCTGGAACTTAAGCAATACTTGACATAAGAGGGTCGCCGCTTCAAATTGACTAGTTTTCGTCAAAGAATCAGCCAACTCCAAATAGGATTTAACTGTTATAAAACTAAACTTTAAAGGATTTATCAAATTGGCTGGAACTAATTTTTCTAGTCCCGAACCCGATTGGAAAATATAGGATTTAAAAATATAGTAATATTGCTCGGTTAGCTGCTCTAGTTGAGGTTCAGGATAAACTTGTAATTGTTGTCTTATGGCATTTCCTAAGTTGCGGTAAATAGTATTGAGTACCCCGGGCTGAAATCGACTGGGCTGAATCTGAACTGCCTTCAAATAAGCCAAGGTCGCTGCTGTAAATTCCTGTTTTTCAACCAGAGCATCGGCCAAATTGCTATAAGACCAGGCCGAATCAGGATTGAGTTCAATCGCTTTCTGACAAGCTAGAACAGCTTGATCCCATTGCTGTTGATGAATCCAAAGCTTCCCCAAATGTTGATAAGCCCAAACTGATTTGGGTCTGAGTTTCAGTAGCGTTTGGTAAGCTGAAATTGCCGACTCCCACCGTTGCAGTTTAAACCAGGCATCCCCTAATTTTTGATAGGCCGCAGCATAGTTGGGCTGGAATTTTAAACATTTTTCGTAGGCTGAAATTGCCCGTTGCCATTGTCCTTGTTGAGCCAAGGCCAAACCCAAACCCAGATGAGATTCAGGTAAATTTGCCTTGAGTTGAATCGCATGTTCATAGGCGATCGCGGCTTCTTGCCATCGATTCAGATGACTAAAAGCTTTCCCCAATTGGAGATAGACTGAGGGTAAACTGGGGGAAAGCCGCAATGCGGTTTGATAAGTAAAAATTGCATCATGCCAATTTTTCTGCTGGGTGTATAAATTGCCCAAATTAATGTAAGCCGTTGTAAAGTCTGGTCTGATTTCTAGGGCTTTTTGATAGGCGTTCAGGGCCCCTTGAAAATCCCCCTGGTTCTGGGCAATAATTCCTGAAATTTGATGGGCTTCAGCGCTATTAGGATACTGAAGCAAAAACTGCTGGCATAAAATCCCTGCTTCATTGAATAGTTTTTGCTCCAGATAGGTTCTGATCTGGTCATAAAATTGCTTAAAAGCTGCTTGCAAATCAGGCTTTGGTTGCACAGAGAGATTGACCTTAAATTCATCTACCTCTAATTTTATAAGCTAATCAGCAAACTGATCAACAATCCAATTAACAATCTAGACCCTAACATAAAAAAGCCCTGATTAGTCCACTAACTGATCTGAGCAAGCTGAAGAACTTGAGCTAAAGCACTCAAATCTACCCTGAAGTCCTGGCGATTCACCGATGTAGATACTGATTCTTCATCAACTTCCCCCAACAAATAATAATAGTCAAGCCCGGATAAACTACTGAGATGCCAGTAACAGGAGTTGATCCAAATCGGGCTCAAAATTTCAACGATTTTGGTTCCAGGATTACAGAAAACAATATTTGTGAGTCCAGAACCGTGGGCTGAAACAACTGTCCGAGCTTGCTGCAAAATAGCAATTTGCTCTCTCAAAGAAAATTGCTCCAACTGAACTGCTTTAAAGTGATACTTCTGCAATAAATTAATTACCTCAGATTCATTAGTTAATCGTCTACAGGAAGCATTTTTCCGACTGATATAAAGACAATCCGATCTAAAACTAGAGCCAGCCAAAGCATAGGGAAGAAATGTATCTCTTAAAAATTTGATAGCCCAAATTGGGGGTTTAATTGACGGCTGCGAAGGCCAAAATGGGACAATTAATTCAGTAGTTTGAATGGCGGAAAGAGTGCGACTCTCAATAATTTTATTCTGGGGAATACCAAGAAGTTCCAAGGATTCTTTTTCATAGGGGTAGTCATATTGATTCACAACAAATCCATCAATTGTATTGAATAAGTAGCCAAGTTGACTCAGGAGATGGAATCGAGGGAGCACATCTAAAATCCAGTGATAATAAACCAGACCAAACTGTACTGATAATAAAGCAATTCTGCCCGAAATTGATTGGGGTCGAGCCCGTTTCTCTATGGAAAATATGATTTCTCCACATCCTTGAGAAAGCTCAGAAATAATTTGATTATTGACATTCAAGACTGCAATATTTAAAGCATCTGCCCAAACTCTTCCCTGGGGAATCACAGCAACCGATGGGGCGAAAGACTGAACGGCTTGAACTTGAAAGAGGGGATGTTCCTGGCTAGATAGGGTTTTTGCTGGAGATAAATTAGCGTGATCTTCGGGATAAATCCGAGTTAGACTGATAGAGCTTTCTATCGCTAAACTGGTCTGCCAATTTTGCGGCAATTTAAAATATTTTTCTAGAAAACTATCGGGCAATTTGATTTCAGTCTGGCATTTTAAACTAGCCAGGGGATCACCCCAAGCACTTAGAATATTCCCCAACTGCACAAATACCTCATATTCATCTGGCTTTAAACTTAGGGATTGCACCAGATACTGAATAGCCTCTTCCCATTTTTGTTGACAAATTAATACCTTGCCAGTAGCAAGATAATACCAACTTTGAGGCTGAATCCGAATGGCTTGCTGATAAGCCTGAATAGACTGGTCAAATTGATTGATCTGGGAAAAAGCCTCGGCCAGATTTTGATAAAACCAATCCTGATGAGGATCAATTTGAATCGCTTGCTTATAACTCAAAATAGCTTGATCAAATTTTTTGAGCTGAGTTAAAGTATTGCCCAATTCATAATGATACCAACAGTGGTCGGGCTGAATTTGAGTAGCTTTTTGATAAGCTACTAACGCATCATTCCAGGATTGAAGCTGGCTAAAAATATGACCCAAGCTGTAGTAGACTTCATGGGCATCCGGTTTTAGCTGAACCAGATTTTGAAAGACTTGAACTGCACTCTCCCACTGTTTTAGCTGAATAAATGTATGCCCTAAATGATACAATGCCTGGCTGGAAGGTTGCAGTCGATTGACAACTTGATAGAGAGTGGCTGCATCCGACCATTGCTGAGATTGAAAATAATAATTCCCTAAATCAGTATAGATTTCAACCGCATCCGGTTGAATTTCCAGAGCTTTTGTATACCAGTAAAATGCCTGCTGAACGTCAGATTGATGCTGATAACTGATTCCTAAGGCTCTCAGGATGGAAACACGTGGTGCATAGTTCTTCAGATATTGATAGCAGCTTTCAATCCCTTGCTCAAACTGAGATTGTTTCAGATATTGATCAATCTGTTGATGGAGTTTAATTTCGGCATTTGATAAGCTCATGTTTTACAGCGTTTCTCATACTATTGGAGTATAGAAGTGGATAGCAGCGCCACTATTTCATCAGAATAGCTCACGGTGAAGTTTTGCGGCAGCAAGTAGCTTTTGATACTCACCGACAACCGTCATCCCGTTCGCACCAACGTATTGTTAGTCTGCGCCGTTACTACGATACAACTGCAAAATCTCTGTACTGTCGTATCTTTGGCTCATGAAATGCCAACACAATGTCCTCTCTAGGAACCCCTGCACGAACTAAATCAGTAGCGATGCCGTCTGTCGAACCACAAACAAGGGACAATCTTTTGCATAATGTCTTCTTCATTCGAGAGGATATTACAATATTAAGCCCCTTCACCTACGATTTCCCGGACAATTTGAGCCGTGGCGGGGGCTAGCAACACCCCATTGCGATAGTGCCCGGTGGCTAGTAAAACATGACTGAAGCCAGACAAACGCTCAATCACCGGAGCCGCCTGACCCTCCGGGCGCGGCCGTAGCCCTGACCACTGACGGAGGATTGCGCCCTGGGCTAAACCGGGACATATGGCCCTAGCCTTGGCCATTACCCCGTCCAATTTTTCCGAATCAGCCTTCACCTCCCCCGTTGGAGTTGGAAATTCCACCGTTGCCCCAATCCAGTACTGCTGATCACCCAGGGGCACAATGTGAACATCCTCCCCGGTAATCACCGGCAAATCCTCCCCCAATTCCTGCGCCAACTGCACCTGGATCGCTTGTCCCAACACCGGTCGAATTTCAGGAGCCTGAGGAGAAAGGGAAGAACTCCCCAGCCCCGCCGCAAGGATCACCCAGTCTGTCCGGAGGGTTCCGGCAGAGGTACAGAGGGATGGGTTTTGAGAGGATTGCTCCCGAACCGGTAAAGGCTCCACCGTCACCCCAAACTGAAAATTTACCCCCCGATGTTGGGCCGCCTTTATTAACCCCAGGGTCAATTTCACCGGGTCAACCTGGCGATCCTGGGGAGAGTACACCGCTCCAATTACCGGATCGCAGTTAATCTGAGGGTATTGGGCTTGCACCTGCTCGGTGGTCAGCAATTTCAGCTCCCAGCCTTGAGCCTGCCGAATTTGAGCCAGGTTTTCCCAGACCCCTAAATTTTCCCCAGCAAAGCAGAGATTGAGAATGCCCTGGCGATTGTAGGGAATTCGCTCCCCCGTCAGGGCTTCAACCTCAGGAACCAAGGTTTCATAGCGCTTCATACTGCGGGCCCGCAATTCCCAGGCTCTCCCTTTGGTTTTTTGACTGATAATCCCCACCAACACCCCTAAGGCCGCCCCAGTTGAACCCTGGGCTGGCGGATTTTGATCCACAACAGTAATCTCTAAACCTGACACCTGGCTGAGTTCATAGGCGATCGCTGCCCCCACCACTCCACATCCCACAATCACAACTTTAACCATGGTCGTTATTCAGTCAGTAGCTTGACGCAATTAATTAGAAAATTGATAAAGGGTGAAAGGGGCAAGGCCCCCTTCCATTTAACAATTGATTACAACTACTTACATCCTCGCCAGCTCAACGGTTCAAAATCTGATTTTAACGAACTGATTGAATTTGCTGTGAAACCAGACTCATGAGGTTAGCCGTTATATTGCGAACCTTCAAGGTTGACAACTCAATATAACGGCTAAATATAGTGACTAATTCTGCCAGGATGCTAGCTGAATGGAGGATAGAGCGTTCAACCCTCGCTGAAAGCCGTTCTTTGATGCTGATAATCTGAGCTTCAATCAAGTTAAGATTTCAGGCTCTAACTTTATAGTTAAGCACTTTTCATCGAAAATAAATGGTAGTTAGATGTGAGTTAAGTGTTAATCAAGTATTAATCAAGTATTAATCGAATGTCAGTCAACCTCTCGCAATTACCTGCTTCTGAAACTGGATTCACCTCTCGCCTGATCACTCGCCTGATCAACGGCATTCTCGCGGTTGATCCTCTGGCAAACTGGATAAAACATCAAGCCCGTCAGATGATGGTCAAACGGGCAGAAAAACTAGGAATTCCCTGGCAACAGCAGGTTGAAACCCTTCTAGGCCGCAACTGGGATTTGGAGTTTACCCAGGTTACCCGTCCCGATCTGATTTACCCTCAGTACTATCTGCAACCATTCCATGCCTATGGTGCCGGCAATCTAACCTGGCAGGCTGCCGCAGAAGTAGAAGTGGCGGCCCAGGCTGTCCATGCCAAAATCTGGCCAGAGGCAGGAATTGCCGGAGATGCCAGGCTCAGGCAGAGCTACCATGAAGCTCTCCAGGCAAAGCTGGCTGGCGAACTCGATCAGTTCGTCAATGTTCTAGATCTGGGTTGTGGGATAGGATTGAGTACTTTTACCCTGCAGAAGCTCTGCCCTCAGGCCAGAATTACCGGCGTAGATCTGTCTCCCTATTTTCTGGCGATCGCCCTCTACAGAAGCCAGAATCGAGATCTACCGGCCCCAACCTGGCTCCATGCCCCAGCAGAATCCACTGGATTACCAGACCAAACCTTTGATCTGGTTTCCCTCTGCTTGGTGTGTCATGAACTTCCCCAAACGGCTACCCAGGGTATTTTTCAAGAAGCCAAGCGGTTATTGCGTTCTGGCGGTTACTTGGCGATCATGGATATGAACCCGGAGTCAGGGGTATTGACGCGAATGCCCCCTTACATCCTGACTTTACTGAAAAGTACAGAACCCTACCTGGATCAATATTTGACTTTGAACTTCGAGCAAGCTTTAGCTGAGGCAGGGTTTGAGCTGATGGGGATTACGGCAAATAGCCCGCGACATCGGACAATTCTGGCCCAGTCCAGATAGATTCGGGTTATTTCAGATCGGGATAATCTTCATAATCTTCTGGCAAAATTAATACTACTCATTTAAAAACATGCTATAATCTGAGATTGTATGGCGAGCGTAGCCAAGTGGTTAAGGCAGTGGATTGTGGTTCCACCACTCGTGGGTTCGAGTCCCATCGTTCGCCCTTTGGGCCAAGTTTTTAACTATCTGTTTCGATTGTTGAAGTGACTTAACCAGCCTTTGGGTTTAGGTTATCTTGTGGTTTAGGTATTTTGTCGCTCTGACATTCAGACAGAAGAGCTGATGCCTTGCTTTGGCCAACGGCAATTCTGTCCTGGCTGCGTTGACTCCAGTTGGATAGCAATCCCAGATGATTGATTCAGGACTGCTACGGATGGCATTTTAAGTAAATGTGTAACTTATGTGTATTACAAGTGCTAACAAGTATAAACCCACAGGATATGGAGTTTCAGGCTATGTCAGTGATCGCCCCACCCGGCAAAAATTAGCATAATGTGCTACACTTGAACTGAGAAGAATTTCAAGCTATTGGCCTTTGATCTGGTTAGCTATCTGAATGTCAAGATGGAAAGATTTCAGTAAACTCTTTCCAGGGTTGTCGTTCAAGCTCCAATTGACCCAGCTCCTGAATTCCTCTGATAGAAATTGCTACAATTGACTAAAGGATCAATATCAGCTAATTTAAGTTGGATTGATCCCCGCTGAAATCCCTGACTTTATTAAACTATTAGATAAGTGGATAGTCGATAAATGGCTCGGAGTAATTAGTTAAAAGGATCTGTTACAGGAGCAAAGCCTAGATCCTCAAGTCGGGCCCAGGAGATAAGGACTTAAAGGATCAGCTCAAGAATCCAGGGTAATTTGGAGCAGCGTTAGGGAGGATGGCATCATGAGTAAAATTTGGATTTTGTTGGCCTGGCTGATTCTGGGGGGTGCACTCTCAACCTTGATTGCTTTTTTGGCCTCCCTCCATTCTGGGCTGCGAATGTGGGCCATGCTTCTGTGGGCGATGTTCCTCCTATTTCAATTAATTGGCTGGTTGGGAGATGATGCCTTTGCCAAGTTTTTTCGGATGGATGTCCGCCAGTGGTGGGGAGTGCTTGTGCTAAGTTTGCTATGTGCATTTCTAGGGTTGAGCCTATGGCTGTTGAGCTAAAGGAATTCCAGACTAAGGATAAAGTTGCTGACCAATTTGTCACCTGGTTGAATGTGATTGCTGCGGGTCTGATTGGAGGGAGTTTTCTGTTGTGGTCGGTGCCGCCGTTCTTCTTGTCCCGGCAGAACACAGTTCATCGCTGGGTGCAGGGATTGAGTTTGTTTGGAGCGATGGCGGGTAGTGTCACAGTTTTAGCGATTGGTTATCGATTGCGCCGGATTGAGCCAATTCTTCAGGCTGAGCGGCAGCAGGAGGAAGAAGATTTCCTCCATTGGTTAGCGGCGAGTCGTTATTATTCAGAGTCCATGCGGGAAGCGGCAGTAGAGGCAGCCCTTTCTGAGAAAACTGGAATCCCTCAAATCTTGTCTAAAACTCCTGCCGGTAAAGTGATCGATACAACGGCCCAGGAGTCATTGGGGGCAGGCCAGACTCCAATGGTAGAGTGGCTCCGCAATGCCCAAGCTGAAACGGAATCTATTCAGGATTCTAAGTCTAAGTCTAGGTCAAAATCAAAGGCAAAATCTAAGAAAACCAAGGAACCCAGCGAAACTGCCGCCGTTCCTCTTGAAACCCAGGAACGAAAGCGCCCAATTCCCAAAGTTCATAAGCATCCACTAAATCCGGAGCCCTTTGTTGATATTTCTCCGGAGCCCATCGTTTCTTCGTCTCCTCCCCCTGAACCTGAAATCATTGCCGATCCGGTGATCAATTTTGGATCGGTGCCCTTAGGAATGCGACTTCCTGATCCGCCTCCCCCTCAACCTCCAACCATGCCTGATGAGAGCGATTTTCGAGTGAAGGAACTCTGGGAACGCTTAAATGCCCCTGGCTGTGAATGGTTGATGCAATTGTTACTGTCAAAACCCCTATTGATCTGGGGAGAGCAGTGCTCCGGGAAAACCTCATTTGCCTCATTTTTGGGGTTGCTGCGGGCGATTTTCTTTGGGCACACTGTCTCCGTGTCCGATCCCCATGCCCATCAGAATAGCTGGCCTGATCTCTTTGAAATCTATGGGGCAGAGTACAACTACAACGCCATCAACTCTCGCCTGGTGGCCTACTATCAGCGACTTAAAGATTCAAATCTAGCCCATACGTCAATCTGGGATGAAGTCACCCAATACCAGGAAAGCTGCGATCGCGACCTGGCTGGACGATTTCTCAAGTCAATTCTATCTGATGTCCGCAAACCTCCAGAATTCCCGATTTTGCTGTCCCATGGTAATACCCTCTCAACCCTGGGGGGCGGTAAAGGTGGCATCAAAAAAATGCAGTCCCGAGGTTTAGTAGAGGTGAACCTGCGGGCAAAGCGCGATCGCCTGGGAAATTTGCGCCCTGCCCTTAGAGGCGTAATCACAGGTCTGGATATTGACGAGCGGGGAGAGCCGACGAAGCAACCTGTTGCTCTAGAATCCTGGATGCAGCCCAAATACTTGCTGGAACTATTTCCAGAGCTGCTGGCGGGGGGGTTTGAGAATTTTTGACCTATTCTTGTGAAGTCGGTATCTGGCCGGTTCCGGGGGTGAGGCTCTGCCGAGGGCTGGTTTGGGACTGGTTCAAGGCCAGGAAACCCATCCCCTACGGGGATATGAACGGGATAGGGTTGATCAAGAAAAACCAGAAAAAATGATCTGATGGATAAAGTCAGTTCTTGTTTGTGGCAAACCTCTGATACAGCGATTTTTAATCCCGTAAGGTACAGATTGGGGAGTTGTTGGCGCGGTGTATCACCCGCGCCCCACTCCAGCAGCTTCAGAAACCCTGTAATATAAGGGAAAGGCTTAACAATTCTTTAGGTTTTTTTAGATTCTTTAAATTCTTTAAATTTCAACTATGGCAAGGGACTTACGGGGATTTCTGAACATTCTAGAAGAGCGGGGACAGCTTCGACGCATCAATACGTTAGTTGACCCAGATCTGGAAATTGCCGAAATTTCCAATCGGATGTTGCAGGGGGGTGGGCCTGCCTTGCTGTTTGAGAATGTCAAGGGGGCCGCCTATCCCGTAGCCATCAACCTGTTGGGCACAGAGGAGCGGGTGTGCTGGGCCATGAACCTGGAAAAACCTCAGGAGTTAGAAGACCTGGGAAAAAAGTTAGGGATGTTGCAACAACCTAAACCCCCGAAGAAAATCTCCCAGGCAGTTGAGTTTGGCAAGGTTTTATTTGATGTGGTCAAGGCAAAACCGGGACGCAACTTTTTTCCCCCCTGCCAGCAGGTTATTCTGGAGGGTGATACCCTAGATTTGAGCAAAATCCCGATGATTCGCCCTTACCCCAAGGATGCCGGGAGAATTGTCACCCTGGGGTTGGTGATTACCAAAGATTGTGAAACCGGAACCCCTAATGTCGGAGTGTATCGTCTGCAATTGCAGTCCCCTAACACAATGACCGTCCATTGGCTGTCGGTGCGGGGAGGAGCCAGACACCTGCGAAAAGCTGCAGAACAGGGCAAGAAACTGGAAGTTGCGATCGCCCTGGGAGTTGATCCCTTGATCATTATGGCGGCGGCTACTCCAATCCCAGTTGACCTGTCGGAATGGTTATTTGCCGGGCTCTATGGCGGCTCGGGGGTGCAGTTGGCCCGGTGTAAAACTGTAGATTTAGAGGTTCCGGCAGATTCAGAATTTGTCTTGGAGGGAACCATTACTCCGGGGGAAGTTCTGCCAGATGGCCCCTTTGGGGATCACATGGGGTATTATGGCGGCGTTGAAGATTCACCCCTGGTGCGGTTCCACTGCGTCACCCACCGCAAAGATCCAATTTACCTGACGACCTTTAGCGGTCGCCCCCCCAAGGAAGAAGCGATGATGGCGATCGCCCTCAATCGGATCTACACCCCCATTCTACGTCAGCAGGTCTCAGAGATTGTTGACTTTTTCTTGCCGATGGAGGCGTTGAGCTATAAGGCAGCGATTATTTCTATCAAGAAAGCCTATCCCGGTCAGGCCCGTCGAGCCGCCCTGGCATTCTGGAGTGCTTTACCTCAGTTTACCTATACCAAGTTTGTGATCGTGGTTGATCAGAGCATTAACATTCGCGACCCCCGTCAGGTGGTGTGGGCGATTAGTTCTAAGGTTGATCCCTCTAGGGATGTGTTTATCTTGCCCAATACTCCCTTTGATAGCCTGGATTTTGCCAGTGAAAAGATTGGTTTAGGGGGACGAATGGGGATTGATGCCACGACGAAAATTCCCCCCGAGACGGATCATGAATGGGGTGAAGCCCTAGAGTCTGATCCGGATGTTGCGGGAATGGTGTCCCGGCGTTGGGCAGAGTATGGACTGGCGGATCTGGATTTGACGGAGGTTGATCCGAATAAGTTTGGCTATGAGGCTTAGTCATTGTGCGGTTTGCTGTTATCGTCCCACTCAAAGACTTTACCTTTCCCTCAATCGGGTTTTACTTCAGAAAACAGACCCCTCCAATCCCCCACACCATGACCATTCTGACCAGATTTCACTTCAATTGTCACATTGCAAGCCTGGGGCTGATTCAGGGCTTGGATACAGAGCTCAGCAATATCTTCCCGGCTAACTTTTCCCTTGATTATGTCTCCCTGGGCAAAGATTAATTCCTCTCCTCCCGGTTCTTCCGTTAAGGCACAGGGTCGAACAATAGTATAGGGAATGCCGCTAAAACGTACCGCCTCTTCTCCCCGCAATTTCCAGGTGAGAATGCCGCCCAGTTGATCATTCAATCGAACTGCTGGAGGTTCTTCATCCAGATTTAATCCCGGCTTTCCCGGTCGAGTTACCCCCGCTGAACTCACCATTACAAATTTCGGCAATCGCTCACCGCCATAAGCTTTAATAGACTCAAGTTCGAGTCGGAAATCCCCGGGAGAGAACTTGGGATTGAGGGCTTTGTCATACTCAAATTTGCTCAACATCAATTGAATCGCGTATACCTGAGCGGGATTGAAGGGTTGAGCATCAGGAACAGTTTTAGCCCGGAAGACGGGAATTAACTGATCAAAGGGAATTCGAATAGTAATGGGAATATTATAAATCGTGTCAAAAGAATAGCAATAGGCAATACTATCCCACTTTTCATCGCTACGAATAATAAACTTATAGCGTTTACCATCTCCCTTAACCCGCAGATCAATACCTTGATAATCGGATAAATCCAACGGCGGATCAAAGCTCTTAGTCCGAACCGAGCAAATCCCCCAGAATTTGCCGTGGAAACATTTCCCATAAAAAATGCAGAATTTCCAATCAATTGCAGGGAGCTTTCACTCACGCCTCCCATTACCACATCATCCAATGCTCCCCAGATTTCTTTCAAGTCCGGGGAAGGTTTGGTAAAGTCAAAAATTACTTTTACATTGCTATTTTTTAGGGAGGCAGGAGCAAGATTGACTAAATTTTGCAGCCCTTGATATTCGACAATTTCAGGAACATCCACCACCTCAGGCATGTAGAATTTGATTCCTTGATAATATTTCTCCCGGTTAGGGGTATCTCCTTCTACCGGTTGCACCTTTGTTCCGGTACAGCAAATAATGGCTACCACATTTTGCATGACTTGCGGGGTCAGGGTTTTGGCAATGGTGATGTCCCCTTCTACCAATTCAACTTGATTGCCCAGGATGGTTCGAGCTCGCCCGGCATCTCTGACCAAGGCTCTAACGTTTTGTCCCCGTTGTTGCAGCCGTTTTACTACGCGTTTGCCAACTCCCCCCGTTGCCCCGGCTACCAGAATCACCTCAGGTTCAGCCGTGGCAGAGTTTTTACTTTTGTCCCCAAGGAGTTGCTGCAACCAGCTAATACTGCCAAAAAAAGGCACGACCCCAAAATACTTGAGGGTTCCCATAAATCTGCCGATGTCCCACTTTTGCCGTTGAGTCTCATCCATGACCCTATCCTCAAAATTTTGCCCAACTGTTTCTATATTAAGATATATTACAAGTTCCTTCTACTTTCGGGGGAGGGATGACACGTAATATGATTAGCCTGATTTTCCATAAGAAAATTAAATCTTTCGAATCCCGAAGATATCCAGGAGCAATCTTTCAAAATGGATTTGCAGAGCAATCTTGCAAGATACAATGAACACGGTATTTAGGATGATAGCCTGAAGAATATCATGAACACTCTCGCAGATTATGAAGATTGCGATCCTTTCTCAAGATGCCAATTTGTACTCAACCCGACGGCTCAAGGAAGCCGGAGAGCAACGGGGCCATGAAATGCACGTGATTGACTATGTGCGCTGCTACATGAACATCACATCCCATAAGCCCATGGTGATCTATGGGGGTCAACCCCTTGAAGGGTTTGATGCAATTATTCCTCGGATTGGGGCCTCGCAGACCTTTTACGGGACTGCGGTAGTTCGGCAATTTGAGATGATGGGGGTGTTTACGCCGAGTGATTCCCAGGCCATTGCCCGTTCCCGGGACAAGCTGCGTTGTTTGCAATTGCTGGCGCGGGAAGGGATTGGTTTACCAGTGACTGGATTTGCCCACTCCACCAAAGATATTGAGGGGTTGATTAATATTGTCGGGGCGCGCCCTTGGTAATTAAGCTCCTGGAAGGCACCCAGGGTATTGGGGTGGTGCTGGCGGAAACCTACCAGGCGGCCAAGTCTGTGATTGAGGCGTTTCGAGGGTTGAATGCGAATATTCTGGTGCAGGAATATATCAAAGAAGCTGGAGGTTCTGATATTCGTTGCTTTGTGATCGGCGATCGCGTGGTGGCTGCGATGAAGCGTCAGGCTGTCGAGGGAGAATTTCGCTCTAACCTGCATCGAGGGGGCAAGGCTGAAAAGGTAAAACTGACTCCTGAGGAGCGGCTTACGGCGATTCGGGCGGCCAAGATCATGGGGTTGAAGGTAGCTGGGGTTGATTTGCTGCGGTCTAATCATGGCCCCGTGGTGATGGAGGTGAATTCGTCTCCTGGGCTAGAAGGCATTGAAAAAGCAACCGAGGTTGATGTCCCCAGTCGAGTTATTGAGTTTCTGGAAAAAAATTCTACCAAGGGAACCAATCGCGATCGCATTCAAGCCTAGGATCAAGTAAGATTAAGCCTGAATTCAATTCATCCAATCTGGTTAACTTCAAGCTACAAGATTAACAATTGATTATGATTCTGATCGTGGTTCTGGGTTCCTGATTGATGATATGCTAGGGCATAAAGAATTTGATTTTTAATAAAGACGAGGAATTATGCAAGTTAATAATCTGGGATTTGTAGCAAGTCTTTTGTTCGTGATTGTTCCTGCGGTTTTTCTAATTATTCTCTATCTACAAACCCGCAAAGAAACTGAAGGGTAATTAAAGTCTAAGTTGACGTTGAGTCAACTGTTTTAACTAACCAATTTTAAGGGCTGATAGACTTCACATCAGCCCTTAAACGGCCTGTAAATGGAAGGTTGGTTTCAGGCTTGACTTTTCGATGTAAGGGTTACAGTCGTTTATTTTGACTGATAGACTCTAGTTAGGGTAGCTTGGCTGAAGTTTTCGGGTATTAGGCTATAGATCTCAGAGAATGGGTGCAGCAATCTTGCTTAACCATCAGGAACGGTTTTCATCTGATTTGATAGTTTCTAGATTTCTGGAGTTCGCACGAGCAGGACGGGGCAACTAGCGTGAACCCGGACATAATCAGACAGAGATCCCCCTGTTAACCGGTCAATATCCACTAAGGTTTTGGCAATGGTAGGGCGGCGATCAGGGGATCCCAGAATCAACAGATCCACATTCATCTCTTCAGCGATCTTGCAGATTTCCGGGCCGGTTTGCCTACTCCACTGACACAGCGATACTTGACCCCTTGACGCTTAGCGGCCTCAATCCCTGGGGTCAGAATCGGATCTTGGGCGGCATTGGCAGAGAAGTCCTCCGCAGATTTCCCACTTAAGTCTTTGTTGATATGGGCTAGAATCAACTCTCCTCCTGGAATTTGCTGAGCCCAGTTGAGTCCGGTTTGCAAACATTCTGCAGCGGATTCAGACGGATCGAGGGCAACCATAATCTGCCTGAGTTTTTTGACGTAGGTGTCGTCCTTAACCAGTAACATGGGACGACTGGTGAGTTGAAAAACATACTGGCTAACGGAATTTTCTAAGATAGCCCGCAACCCTTGCAATCCTCGGGAACCCATGATGATCAGATCAGAATTTTCCTCCTCGGCGACCTCATTCACGATGTCCTTGGGATCCCCCTGCTTTAATCGGGGATTGACGTGACTGGAATCAACTTTGATGGATTGAACGGCTTGGGCCAGAATTTTGCCCCCGGTTTCTAACATTGCCGCCATCTTTTCCGCTGATGCTTGAGAGGGAACAACATGAAGCAAGGTAATGTTTGCTCGCTGAATTGTTGGAATATCCATCAGCATATTCAGCATTTCCTCGCATAATCCCCGACCTGCGACTGCGACTAAAATATTGTTAATATCCATCGGCTTTTTCTCACTTGAAAACACAACAACTCAGCAAAACCTGATCAAATTGACTGACTGAATCCAATTCGTTGTAGTTTTAAGCATAGATCTGTTAGGGGATACATCGTCCTAGCACCCTGATGTTTTGGAACAATTTGTAACGTGTCCCACCCTGAAACTTGTATGGCCTCAAATTCCTCTGAAAATTCCTCTGAAAACATCAGCTTCGTAGAGGGCTGGTTTGAGTATCCAGTTCACACCTTTCCCCATCAAACTGACTATGCCGGGATTGTCTGGCATGGCACTTATCTGACCTGGATGGAGGAAGCCCGGGTTGCTGGATTACGATGGTCGGGAATTGCCTACTGCGATCTGGTGGCTGCTGGGTATGATCTGCCTGTGGTTGATCTGCAAATCCGCTATCATCAACCGGTGACCCTGGGGATGGATGCGTTGGTGCGGGCGAGATTGCGACAAACTTCAGGGGTGCGATTATCTTGGGAGTACTCGATTGAGTCGGGGGCACCGAGAACTAAATGCGTTACGGCCCAGGTGACTTTGGTTCCAGTCAATCGGCAGACGGGCAAAATCATCCGTCAAATTCCTCAGGATCTACAGGCTGCATTGGATCAATTTTGGAGTTAGGGGCGATCTGAATTCATGAACCGTTGATCTCGACAGATGAGGCGAGGATGGGGATGACATTCTGCGGAGGGGTTCTAAGGCAATGACTGCCTCTGGGGTAGTACTGCGTTGTAATTGCTCAATCTATTTTCTGATCACTTTATCTATGAACGCCAGTTTAGATTTTCCGATCTTTCTAGTGGGTTGCTCTCGTTCGGGCACAACCCTGCTTCAAAGCCTGCTAGCTGCCCATCCTGAGGTGGCTTCATTTCCAGAATCCCAATTTTTTCATCATCTTTTGCCTTCCCCTTATGAACGGCGGCGGTACGCTCTGGGTCTGGTATCGGGTCGGCTGAGACCTCGACTGGAACAGTTTTTTAGAGACGAAATGAATCGCCCCGAGCTAGTTGAGAGTTTGCCCCGGATTCTATTCATGGGTTACTATACCCGCCAGTTTATGGCCATGCTTCAAAACCTTGCCCGGGAACAGAACAAAACTATCCTGATCGAAAAAACTCCTGATCATATTTACTACATCGAATCGATTGAAAAGTTCCTGCCCCATGCCCGATTTATTCATCTGATTCGCAGTGGAGCTGATGTGATCGCCTCCCTGTACGAAGTCACCCACAAATACCCAGAACCCTGGGGAGGCGCGAGAAATATTGATGTCTGTATCAATGATTGGTTACGGGCGATCGCTGCCAGTGAAAAGTACCTGCCAGCTTCAAATCATATTGGGGTTCGCTATGAACAGCTTTTACAAGAACCCGAAGTCGTCCTGAAAAAACTTTGTGAGTTTATCGGGATTGAATTTAGTCAACAAATGATTTTGAACTACCGTTCAGAAGCTGAGAAACTGAGCTTAGATAATGCCGGGCGACAGGTGAGTCAAAGCTTTGCCAGTAGAAATTCTCAAAAGTTTTACCAGGTATTTAATCCAATCGAACAGCAATATATTCTCGATCAAATTGCTCAGGTTAACTTAGATAAGCTACCCCATCAATCTTCTGATTAATTGCGTCAAGCTCTACTGATTATCTGGAAATGTACCAGGTTAATCCCCCTCCCCCCAGAGCCAGAAGCGCCAGCCCCAAAAAAGTAAGCGGCAACCCCAGATAGGTTTCTGCCATCCCCGCCAGGGCCAGAGGCAAGCTCAGGGCAATGTTGACGGCGTTGTTTTGCAAACCAAAGACTTTGCCCCGCATATCCTCTGGGGTTTCTGCCTGAATTGTCGTTTGCATCGGAATTGCCACCACCGCCGCAAAGGCTCCCAAAACGGTGATGCATCCCAAAGCCAGCCACAACTGCTGTCCAAAGCCAGCTAAACCAACCAGAGAACTGGCAATACCCAAACACCCCAGCAACGCCAGTTCGGAATGGGAAAAACGATGACCCACCTGACCCAACGTAATGGCACCTATCCCCATGCCCAAACCTCCAGCAGCCAGAAGCACACCAAACTGAGAAGACTTGAGATTGGGAATCAACTCTGCCAGGCGCACGGCCAGAACTGCCAAGGCTGCAAAAATGGAGAACAGAATGATCAACTGCACCATGGCATTGCGAACCTTGCTATGGTTCCTGAGGTAGTTCCAGCCCTCCCGCAGATCGGTCAACACATGGGGAGGGTCGGGTTGATCCCAATCTTTCTCCCGCAGGTTCATGGCGATCAGGAATAGCCCCGATACCAGATAAGCACCCCCAATAATTAATTCTTTGCCGAATTGCACTCCCAGGGAACTCTGACCCATCAGAGTATCAGCCAAAGCCAGCAACGGCTCCCCCACGGCAAACCCGATGATCACGGAAGCCATCATCGTAGTGGTATAGAGGGAGTTGGCCGATAGTAAATGATGCTTTTTGACCATCAACGGAATGATTGCTTGTTCCGCTGGTGCAAAAAACTGAGTCAAGGTAGAGACCAGAAAAGTAATCAACAGCAGCAAGTAAAATCCCAGAGGAAACCCCCCCAAGTAAGCTCCACTCGACAAACTCAAAACCACAGGCAAAAGTAAGATCAAAACCCCTTTGAGCAGATTCGTCAACACGAGAACTGCTTTTTTGGGCCATCGATCCACATAAACTCCAGCGGCTGCGCCAAACAACACCGCAGGAATCGTAAATGCAATCATCACGGCAGCCACCCAACCGCTAATTGTTTGACCTTCTTGCTGGAATTGAGCTGAGATGATCGCAATCATCAAAACCAGATAAACTTTGTCAGCCAACTGGGAGAAAATTTGTCCACCCCAAAGGAATAGAAAGTTCCGATTCTGGAGAATAGGGCGAAATCCTCTTTCATCAGGGGTCGGCATATTAGGAAGATGAACGGTTGGTGAGGAAGAAAGGCTCGATAGTGATAACGGATCTCCCAACTCAACGGTAGAGTTCTCGGACTCTTCTGAATTCAGCTCGGTTTTCAGATAATCCGGATAACTCAAAGACAAATCAGTCTTTTCTGTTAAGAAAAAGTCTGGAAATAAAGTGTTAGTAAATTCGTGCTCGGATTTTAAAAACTGCATTGAAATATAAAAGCCACGAGATTGAAACATCCACCCCATCCTTTAGCTTACATGAGTCTTCGTTTAAAGCCCATGTCTTTCACGCCAGGGACATAGAAGATCTCCTCCAACCGATTAGTTACAGTGGCAATGGCAGTGGCTATTCTGCTGAGATAACTTCAGGTTCTCAGCTCTCAAGGACTAACATACTGAGAGTGCTGCACGAAGGTATCAACTAGCAAGGCAGAGCGAATTCCCCGCCCCAAGTGATACTCTGCATACTGACGCAGGAGCCGCTCGATCATCATCCAATCAGACAGAGCCGGTGGTGCGGGGAGATTCAACTGCTGTATCCCCAGGGATTGCCCCGATTTTAATCCATCACTTAATTCTGGCAAGGTCAATTGTTGAAGAAGGGCAACCTGGGTGGCGCTTAATCGAGCATTGATTCTCACTTCAGCGGGATCAAACCCATTTGAACGATAGGAACTGCTAGATTCCAGGGCGATCTGGGGCTGTAGCGCATTCCGAGTTCCGGTTCGGTTTGAGTCGAAGAGATTGACTGTGCCTCCAGAATTGATACTGAACCCCATCTGCCATTGAGCATTCTCAATTTCAGGAAAGACCGGGCGTTGGGTCAGGCAACACAAATGCACCTGGGGAGCCAATCCAGCCAGGGCCAATAGATGAAATGTGCCATGGGCCAGGCAGGTTAACACCGCACTACAGGTTTCAGTTCCGGGGGAGTTGGACAACCGTTCCAGGCGATTTAAGTGTTCACTCAGGAGGAGGAACAGATCGTCTTGGGGCTGTTCACTCAGGGCTTGGCCCAGAACTAGTTCCGCAAAGTACTGACCAGCAGCTAGTTTACCCAGATTTTGACTGAAGCCACTGTAGGACTTGAGGGTTTCAGCCTGAGATATCCGATAGAGCGATCGCCCCTTGGTCAGGAGCAATTGATTCACCACAAATAGATCCGCCCGTCCCCCCAGCTCTGATTTAGTCTTTCTCGCCCTTGGGGCTACGGCCCTGAGGATTCCCTGTTCTCGGGTCAAAATCGTCAATAGTCGATCTGATTCGCCAAACGGGATCGCCTTTAAATTGATTCCAGTGGCCCTGAAGGTTTGGCTCATGTCTAGTTGATTTCTCTAGTTTCTCTCAAATTTCTTTAGTCGCGCCTGGCCTCAGAGTCCAGATGGCGTTGCTGCAGCAAATTCACCCCTTGAGAGGTTCCCAAACGGGTTGCCCCAGCCATAACCAGTTCGGCGGCCTGTTCATAGGTGCGAATCCCCCCAGAAGCCTTGATGCCCACTTGCCCCTGGGTAAGCTCCTTGAGTAGTCGGATATCGGCCACCGTGGCACCACTATACCAACCGGTGCTGGTTTTGAGAAAAGCTACCCCGGCATCCATCAACGCCTCTGCGGCTATTTTCGTTTCGGCATCGCTCAGGGCACTGATTTCCAGAATAGCTTTGACCGTTTGGTTAGTTTCCTGGCAAATATCCGCGATTTCCTGACCCATCTGATCAATTTTTCCAGCCTTGACCCAGCCCAAATTAATCACAACATCCAGTTCGGTGGCCCCCTGTTCCACCGCTTCTAAACTTTCGTAGAGCTTCACCGCTGAAGTGGTGGCCCCGGTAGGAAAACCAATCACTGTACAGACTTTTGGGGATCGTCCCTGTAATCGTTCTGTGGCCTGACGGACATAGCAGGGATAGACACAAACACTGGCAAAATGATACCGATCCGCCTCCTCACAATACTGATCAATTTGGTCTGGGGTGGCGGATTGATCTAACAGGGTATGATCGATCAGGGGAGCAATGTCAAGATCGTCAGCGTGGGTCTGGGGAGCCATTGGGGTTAAGGTTGAAGGTGAATGCTAGAGGTGGATGCCGGGGGGTTGATGTTTAATTCACTGTAAGCTTTCCTCAGTCTAGCGAACTCTGGAGACCAATGGGCGTTATCAGGTATTTGAAGCCAGATTTTCCAGGAAATAACCAGGAACCGACCGCTCTACAACCGTTCGATCCAGGGAGGAACATAACGCCAGGCTTCTTTCAACTCCTGATCAGCCGCTTTGTAGTCGGGTTCGAGGGTTCCGACAAATCCCCAGAATTGTCGGGAGTGGTTGAGGTGAACCGTATGACTGAGTTCATGGATTAAAACATAGTGAACCAGATGGGGGGGTAAAAATAGCAGTTTGTAATTGAGACTGATAGTTTTCCGGTGGGAACAACTGGCCCAACAGGTTTTTTGCCCTCTAACGACGGCCTTCTCAAAGGATAATCCATGAATTTCACTGAGTTTCTGCAACCAGGACACCAGGCATTCCTGAGCTCTTCCCATAATCCACCGTTTTAGGGCAAGCTGACAGGCGGTTTCATCTTCAATGAAACCCCGAACGATCAGTCGGGAATTGGATTGGAACGCAATAGACACCCGGCTAGACAAGGTGCCCTGATACTGAATTGTCCATTGTTCTCCCATGGATTGGAGGAAAAGCGCCTCGGGGAGGCGAGTTGAGGAATCAGCTACAAAAAATTCTCGATGTTGGGCAATCCGATCCTCAGCACTCTTGAGCCACTTCTGCTTTTTCTGCAGGATTTCAGGGATTTGAGCCGGGTCAAACCCTTGAGGAACAATCACTTCAATGCCGCGCTCGACAGAAACTTTCAGCCGAACGTACTTCGCCCTGGAGCTCACCCGAACACTATAGCTGGGTAAGGTAAATTCTTCTAACTGTTCTGGCTGCCTCGGTTGAACCACCACTTCTTTTAGCTCAAAGGCCATTTTACTCGCTTTTCTCCTGACCGGGTAAAACTCTTGAGACATCACTCCGTTTGATCTTGCAGAGTTCGGACTCGCCCCAGACGATTGCGGATGCGATTGGCTAAGTCTTGGCTGATCAGGGGTTTGGTCAGGAAATCATCGCCTCCAACGCTAAAGGCTTGTCTCTGAATTGATAGATCGGGCTGATCGCTGAGAAAGATAATGGGTAAATGATGCCAGCGAGGATGACTGCGTACTACCTGACACAGCTCAATACCACTGACATGGGGCATTTCCACCTGCAACACTAACAGATGGGGATCCACCGCACAGAGAACATGCCAGAATTGCCGGGTATCCCCCAGGGTTGTCAGTTTAAATCCCCATGGTTGCAAGCTAGAGGGCAAACGCCCCAACCATTCTCTATTGTCATCAACAATCATGATCCGCTCATCCCCCTGGGTGCTTTGGAATAAATTAATCATCTGGGCCACCACCTCCCCTGGCGTTACCGGCTCCCGCAGAAATAACCAGCCGCCGCGACGGGCAATCTCCAGCCGTTCGGCAAACTGATCCTGATCGGCGATCACTAAAACTGGGCAGGTAGGCGATCGCAATTTCAGCTCAGAAATCAGGGCCAATCGTTCTGAAAGATCCAGGCGAGCATCAACCTCAGTTCTAGTCTGGGGCATGGCATTGGAGAGGGAATGATTCATCGGATGAGCGATCGCCTGGAATGTCAATTTCACGACCACAATATCCGGGCGCAGGGGCATTTGCCAGCTTGGAGATGTTTCGGGATACAGCAAGTTTTTGGCGGCGGCCAGAGTAGGGGCCAGAAAAGTCCGTATCCCGGTAGATTGGGCAGCTTTGACCAGGGATTGGGCAAAGCTATTTTCTTCACTCACCAGCAGTGCTACGGGATTAAAGTCAGCAAACTGTTTTTTAGGGGTCAGCATTTCAGGTGCTACGGCCAATTCCTGATGCAGCGCCCTCAAGGTGACTTGAAATTGTTTGACAAAATCCGTGAACTCCGAAGTTTGAAGGTCGGGTTGGGGAAATTGTTGGAGCAGGTGTTCCAGGGTGTGGGCGAGTCGGGAACCCTGGTCGAAGCCAAATAGCTCTAAGCTCTCCGAAAGCTTACAGGCAGACAGCTTTGCCTGTTCCCAATGGGAGGGATTCGGGGAGAAATTCAATCCAGATTGGATCGCAGCTACCATTTGAGCGAGTGTTTGGTCGAGTGTTTGATCGAGAATAGCCAACTGGATTTGCTGTTGTTTTTGATACTTGCCCCAGATGGCAGTTAGGCCAGTCATCGGGGGATTGGGGGGCTCTGGGGGGGCAGCAGAGGTCAGAACATGGCCAGGATTGGTCAGGGTTTTGAGCCGATAACCCACCCCTCGAACGGTTTCAATCAAGTCTCCCGGAGCCCCGGCTTGCTTGAGTTTTTGCCGCAAGGAACGCAGGTGGGAACGGACGGTGGCTTCTGCGGGGTATTCCTCGGATGACCAGAGGTTGTCGATGATTTCTTCGGTCTGGAGAACGTAATGATGATGCCGGAGTAAGAGTTCTAGCAGTCCGTATTCCTTAGCGGTGAGGCTGAGTAAGTGACCATCATAGGCGACTTCACAGCTACAGGGATCGAGCTGGATATTTTCCCAAACAATGATCGGCAGCGGTTCAGTATTGTCCCGACGCAACAAGGCCCGAATTCGAGCCCCCAGTTCTTCAAGGTCGAAGGGCTTGCCGAGATAGTCATCAGCTCCAGCATCCAAACCCCTGGCCTTGTCCTGGCTGCTGTTGCGGGTCGTTAAAATCAGAATGGGGAAGTGATAGCCGTTGACCCGGAACTTTTGACAGAGGGTAATGCCATCGATTCCCGGCAATACCCAATCTAGAATAATCAAGTCATAGGGATAGGTCGAGCCGTATTGCCATCCTGCTTCTCCGGTGGTGACGGCATCGACAACGTAGTTTTGTCGGCTCAGGTTTTGCTTGAGTGACTCTACTAGGGATTCATCATTGTCAATCAGTAAAATTCGCACAGGACAGTTTGTTCAGGCAAATCACAGGCTTTTACTCTTTTGGCTATTTTACCCACCCTGGCCAAAAGCATCCGTAGAGGGTTGTCACTAATAATTAGACAGAAGGGAATTTGGGACTTCGCTGGTTGACTGACAAAACGTTCTCGTCTTCACCCCCAACCCCTCTCTGGGAGATGAGGAGGTCTTCATCCGATTCCCTTTCCCAACTGGGGAGAGGGCGGTTTGGGCAAACATACACAAGATCGACATAATATTTCTACGGTTGACAGATTTGCTGTTGTGCTGCCGGGGACAACTTCAAGCCGATAGATTGAGCGCTAGAACTCTCAGGCGGAAAATCCCCCTTTTGATAGGCCGCAATTTGTTCGGGGGTGAGCAAATCCATAAAGTCCGCCAGATCTCGATAGGTAACACAGAGAACCTCAGGTTCACCGCAAACCGTCGTTGCAAACCGAGACATCGCCTTCCAGTAGGCTCCGCCATTCCAGGTTGAAAAGTGATGACCAATATGAACCGGAGCCCGGTTGCCGTTGAAATTGCTCTTGAAATACTGCATGTAGGTTTGAAACATGTCCTCCTCATAGCGCTTGGCATTCTTGGGGTTGGGTTTGGCCTTGGAATGCGCCATGTAAAAGTTGTAATCCATTGACAACACATTTCTCCGGGTCAAAGCAGTTTTGAGGCTTGCCAGGGGGAAGTTCCAGACCCCATTTTGTTTCTGGGGCCAGTAGTTTGCCTGGCCTTCCTTGCTGGTATCATAGCGAAATCCCTGTTTTTGCAGGGTCTTATACAATCCAGGGCTTTTCCCCAGTTCTGGGGCGCGGAAGCCCTCAATTGCACTGCGGTCAAAGACCAGGGAACTGGACAGACGATTGATTTGATCAGCCTCAAAGATGAACTGATCGAAATATTTAAATTCATTTGTCCAATCCGTTTCACTCCATTTTCGTCCATTGAAATGACCCACGGCATGGGAGCCGATCTCATGGCCCTCTTGATAGGCTAGATTCACCTGTTGGAGCCGCTGCTGAATCTCCTCAGATGATCCCCCCCAACCAATGGCTGACTTGCCTTTGCCTTTGCCGCCGGGGGCGTTGTAGAGCTGGCGCTGATCTGGACTGACGAAGTAAACCGCACTGATGAAATAGGTGAAATGCACCGGTTTATTCTGGGCTGCCATGTCCTGGGCAAAACTCCGGGATTGATTCCAGAACCCCAGGGAACTCGAACCATCAAACGCCAGCAGGACAAACTGGGGTGGTTTCCCAAACACAACCATACCCTGATTGCGGGCCAGATGATTGAACAGACTGGATTGCCATCGTTGAGTCCGACAGGCCGATCCGCCCCCAAAATCACTACAGGCGTTCACCAGATTTCGGGGAAACGGGCCCAGTACCGTGTTACCTTCAGTGCAAAAACCCGTAAATTGATTCAGGCGCGATCCCTGTGGGCAGCGGCCTTTGCCATGGGCTTTGATCAATAACGCTTCAGACCACCGAGGTTGATCGCAGGCGGTTCCTCCACCCCAGTCCTTGCATTTCTGAATCATCCGCTGACTGATCGGCCCAAAAGCAGTGGTTCCATTCGAGCAAAAGTAGCTGCCCTGGTCATTCACGGGCTTGAGCTTAAACGTTGGGGGTTCAGGGCGGAGATTGAACATCGAACCCGCAGTCGTCACAGGAGGTTGAGCCATTCGGGAAAGGGCATTGCAGGCGGAGAGGAACAGGAATGAAGTGCCGACCAGCACCCCATAACGCCACCACTGAAATCTGAACACGCTGGAAAACCCCCCTCAAAAATTAACCCTTACTATAGTCGATTAATGGCTCTTTTAATCAAGCCTACTTTGCCTTGATAAGGGGCATAGCGCCAGCTCAAATCCAGCCAGAAGGCTTTTTTTAGCACACTTTTGTAGTGGGAGAATGTATCAAAACTGGCCCTGCCATGGTAACAACCTATGCCACTTGCGCCTACCCCCCCGAAGGGCAATTGGGTTACGCCAAACTGCATCACCGTGTCATTCAGGCAAACTCCTCCAGAGGAGGTTTCTTGGAGAATTCGCTGCTGTTTCTGCCGATCCTTAGAAAAGAAATAAAGGGCTAAAGGCTTGGGTCGAGCATTGATTTGGGCGATCGCCTCCCCCAGATCTCGATACTCTAAAATAGGCAAAATCGGCCCGAAGATTTCCTCTTGCATTACCGGATCGTCCCAAGCAACCTGATCAATCAAAGTCGGGGCAATATATCGAGTTTCAGGGTTGGTTTGACCGCCGGCGAGGATTTTTCCAGTATGGAGAAGCTGTGTTAACCGCTCAAAATGACCTGAGTTAATAATGCGACAATAATCAGGACTATGTTCTGGATTTTCTCCATAAAAGCTTTGAATACTGGCTTGAATTCTCGGGATTAATTCCTGTTTTATCTGGGCATTAACCAGCAAGTAATCGGGGGCAATGCAGGTTTGACCGGCATTGATAAACTTTCCCCAGGCAATCCGTTTAGCGGTGTATTCTAGCTGAATATCACTCTCTACAATACAGGGGCTTTTTCCACCCAATTCTAATGTTACGGGAGTCAGATGTTGGGCGGCGGCGGCCATGACAATTTGACCCACTTTGTTGCCCCCCGTAAAGAAAATATGATCAAATTTTTCTGCTAATAAAGCCTGGGATGTTTCTACTCCCCCCTCCAGGATTGCAATATAACTTGAATCAAAGGTTTTTTGAATCATATCTGTGACAATTTGGGAGGTATGAACGGCAATTTCAGAGGGTTTGAGCACTGCACAATTTCCCGCTGCGATCGCTCCCACTAATGGAGAAATCATCAGTTGAAAAGGATAGTTCCAGGGGCCAATAATTAAAATACTTCCCAGGGGTTCAGGTTGGATTTGGGCTGAGGCCGGGAATTGATCGATGGAAGCCCGCACCCTCTGAGGTTTGATCCAGGACTTTAAATGTTTGATGGCGTAGTTGATTTCAGCAAGGGTAGAAATCTCAAAATAAGCTTCAAATTCAGGGCGATTTAGATCCAGATTAACGGCCTTGACAATGGCTCCTTGACTATCAGTAATGGCTTGTTTTAATCGCTTCAGTTGTTCCAAGCGAAACCTGATATCTTTTGTCTGACCCGTGGCAAAAAATTGTCTTTGGGCTTGAAGTAGCTGATTGATATTCATAAAGAATTGATTACTATGGCTCTCTATAATTTCCTACGGCTTTCTGGACAAGTTAGGTTCAATAATATCAGGAAAACTGTTAAAATTTCGACATGACTACCGGACTGATTCATAGCACACCATCCTTCAGATAGCATCGCTCCCATATGAGGACAAACATTAGACAGGGCGCTGACATTCCCCGTTTGATCTTTCCAGAGAACATAATCAGAACCGTAGAGAGAAAACTTTTGAGGTTTATTCACCTCCAACATGGATTCATGAGCCAACAACCAGGGAGCACCGGGAAGCATAAACATAGTAACAATTTTTAACAGATTCTAGAATTCTACCCAATAATCTACCCAATAATTTTATCCCATTGATAGTGAGTTTAAATAACATATCAAATACAATTTAAAGCAGATCTCTATAATTGATCTGGATCAATACCTAACTTCCGCAATTTAGTAGATAGCTTTAATTTAGTAGATAGCTTTTCTATTTTTTGCTGGTTTTGTAAGAGTTGCTGCTCAGTTATTTCCCGGCGTGATTTTTCAATTTGGGTAGATTCTTCTGGGGTTTGGACTAGCACTCCTGCTGGGGTGAAAAACCTGAGTTCACCTTGAAGAATACCTAGAAAGAGGTGCAATTTCTAACTCCATAGCTATCCCGGTTAGTTCGATTGCAAAGCTTCATATTGACCATTAATCAAATTTCTAAATCACCCAGCGAAAATTCAATCGCTTCAAATTCTGGTTCAGGTTGCAACGATTTCAAAATCTGGACACAGCAGGACAATTGGCAATATACCAACGCCAGGGAATCTCTACTCCTTGGGTAAGTCCAATTCGAGTGGTTTGAACAAACTCAAGGGCTTGCTGATCGATGGCGGCTTGAACCTCAGAACTGCGATGTTCTAGCCACAGGGGTTGATCAGGCTGAAACGGCAAACCTGATAAGTTCCGATCAATTTTCATCACCTGGCAAAGTTTTCCAGGCCCCGCTGCTAGCCGAAGGATTTGCTTTAAGGGTTTGGACGGGGCTATTGGCAGGTTCAGAACTATCTGAGGAGGGCTGGGTTGCTTTTGATTTGAGCCCTTTGGAATCGAATGACTGGGACTTTCCGCTGCAATCCAACTGGGAATATTCTCAAGCTGCAAAGCTCGAATCAGGACGGCACTGGGTTCACCGTCCACATCTGTAACCACATTCAGGCAGTGATAGATTCCATATATCAGGTAAACATAGCTGTTTCCTCCCGGCCCAAACATCACCGTATTTCTAGGGGTGCGGCGGCGATAAGCATGACAGGCTGGATCCCCGGCGGCATAGGCTTCAGTTTCCACGATCAGACCGCGAATTTGCTCTCCATCCGGCATTTGTCTGACCAGGGTACATCCCAATAAATCTGGCGCTACAGTAGGGGAAGGACGTGACAGCCAGGTTGCATCTACAATCGAATGGGTTAAGATCGAGTTCATTATTCAGAGAATCTTAAAAGGAGCAATCTCAATGGATGTCAAATTAGTTCTGGTTGGATTAACGGCAGTATTCACCGTAGCCTGCTTATATTTTGGCACTCGCAATGGTTTCTATGATAGCGATGATTATCATGGAAACGGCTGCGCTCATTAACCAGTCCATTGACATAACAAGCAACAGCAGTCAGAGGTGAAACCCAACAGTCCCCAAAGGATTGTTGGGTTTCACCCTCTTGACACTCCTAAATCCACAGTTCATCTTTGATATACGGAAATCGTAAATATCTGTATCTGGCAAGGCTTAAGCCAATTGTCTTTCTATCTATTTCCCATCCATGCCGATACGAAGCTTTATCTGAATACGAGCTTCCCATTCCTGATCGGTATGAATATCAGCCGGGGTTTAGGTGTTACTTGAACGAACCATTCATAATATCAAGATATGACTACCTCAATAGTTTGTGAGAGCCTGTAGCGCTGTCTGAAAGCTTGAAGTTTAGATTCAAGAAAGCTTCAGGTTAGCCTAACCCTCTGGGTGCATTAGAACTCTATCTATGCATATTTCATTTTCAGTTATGGCGATGATCGCGTAACTGGAGAACTCGCTGAACCTCAGGCAGGTTTTGCAAATTTTGGCAAGCAATATTTGAAGTACTTCCCAGAGTATTTTCCATCATCAGTCACATTCTGAACATCATTTGGAACCTATGACTCAACGGACAATAGCACGCATTCGTGGGCCTAAAGCTACTGCATTAGTCCAACGTCTGCAGTGGGTCGCAGATCCATTGCAGTACATGGATACCTGGGGCAAGCAACACCCTGACATCTTTGCCACTCAGGTCACAGGAAATACCATGATTTTTGTCAATCATCCCCAGATTCTTCAGGAACTCTTGACCCGAGATACCCGGGACTTCGAAGCACCTGGACGGGTGAATCAGATTCTCCAGCCTCTCCTGGGAGAACAGTCACTGATTTTGCTGGAGGGCGATCGCCATCGTCAACAGCGCAAGTTACTGATGCCGCCGTTCCATGGAGATCGGATGCGGAACTATGGTGAGCTGATCTGTGACGTGACTCAAAAAGTTACCAGCCGATGGCATGAGAATGAAGTGTTTGTTGCCCGGGATGCCATGCAGGAAGTGTCCTTGATGGTGATTCTTCAGGCTGTGTTTGGGATTTATTCCGGGGAGCGCTACGATTTGCTCAAGCGTTCCATTGCTTCCATGTTGTCAGTGACCAATTCTCCCTTGAGTTCGAGTCTGCTGTTCTTCTCCTTTCTCCAACAGGATCTGGGTTCCTGGAGTCCCTGGGGTCGATTTTTGCGTCAGCGCCAACAGATTGACCAACTCCTGTTTACTGAAATTGCGGAGCGCCGTCAACACCCTGATGAAGACCGCACAGATATTCTCAGCCTGATGATGGCAGCCCGAGACGAACAGGGACAACCCATGAGAGATGAAGAACTCCGGGATGAATTGTTAACTCTGTTATTTGCGGGCCATGAAACCACGGCCACCGCCCTGGCTTGGACACTCTACTGGGTACATCGGCAACCGGAAGTTTATGGAACCCTGATGCAAGAGCTAGACAGTTTAGGGCCGGATGCTGATCCGATGGCGATTTTTCGCTTGCCCTATCTCACTGCTGTCTGCCAGGAAACTCTCCGGATTTATCCGGTAGGGATGCTGACCTTTCCCCGAGTCGCCAAACGAGTCACAGAGTTGGCAGGATATCGAGTTACGACTGGAGATACCCTGGTGGGTTGTATCTATCTGACCCATCGTCGCCCTGATCTGTATCCGGAACCGCGACGGTTCAAGCCAGAGCGATTTATGGAGCGGAAGTTTTCTCCCTATGAATACCTGCCGTTTGGGGCAGGGGCAAGACAGTGTATTGGTATGGCCCTGGCCCAATATGAGATGAAGCTAGCTCTGGCCACGATTTTGATGAATTATCAGCTAGCCCTGGCTGAAAAACACCCAGTTAAAGCTGCTCGCCGGGGAGTGACGCTTTCTCCTTTGGGAGGAGTGCGGATGAAAATGATAGGTCGGCGTTAAATAATACTGGAGAGAAGGGGAAAATTTGTCTCGATTTTCTCCTTTTTGAATAAAGGTTAGAATTGAGTTTTTGCAATAAATGTTGGTAAATAGTTACATATAAGGTTACAACTGTTATTAAAAGCTTAAAAAGTTAATGCAAGGGACAATCTTCCAATCTTCTCGCCCATGGCCCAGGTCAGAATCCCTGGGGGTGCAGCGTCACCCCTTGAAATTAGTAGCCCTAGGGGATAGCGTCGTCTATGGTTATGGCGATCCGGAAGGGGGTGGTTGGGTTGAGCGTCTTAGAAGGCAATGGTTGTCTCCAGACAGTTCAGGTCATGTCCTCTACAACCTGGGAGTCCGGGGAAATCGAGTCACTCAAGTTCACGAGCGCTTAGAAGCCGAGTTCAGGCATCGAGGGGAATTGCGCAACCGCGTTCCGGATTTAATTGTTCTTTCCGTGGGCTTGAATGATTCAGCTCGAGTTCAGTCACCCCAGGGAAAGCACTACACAGAATTTGATAGATTTCAGATCGCAATGGATAGTTTGCTGAGTCGCGCCCAGCAACTCTGTCCCGTTTTGTTTGTGGGGATGGTTCCGGTGGATGAAGCCCGAATGCCGTTTCAGGGATGCTTGTACTATGACCATGCCAGTCAATACCGTTACAAAGAGGCCACTCGTTTGATCTGTATGGAGCAGGGAATTCCCTATCTGGATTTATTTCAAACCTGGCTGCAACGGGGAGAGGAATGGTGGCGACTGCGCCTCTGTATAGATGGACTCCATCCCAATAGTGTCGGATATCAGGCAATCCTGAAGGATGTTCTGACCTGGGAGCCGATGGTGCAGTTAACCAATTTTGAGTAGTCAATTCCAAGTCAAATTCTGAGTTAAGTCCGAATCTCAAAGTCAATAGGGTGGAACAGCCAAGACGGCTGTTTCTCAAGCCGCAAGACAGCCCCGCCACAAATTTTCATTTGATCTGATAGACATTCTTGACTGAAGCCAGAGTCCCTGAACCCAAGTCAATCGGGAGATGAAGTCAGGGCAATACTGATAACCTTGCCCCCTAAATTAGCAATCCTCTGCAATGCACTAGAGAGTTCAAGGGCTGGGATCAGCCAGACTCGTTTGGGATTAGCGGCTTGAGGATTGGTCTGAACCACCTCAATCCGATAGATGGGGTCAGTGGAATAATCTTGATTTCCAGCAGCAGCGTGGGTAGATTTTTCAGCAGAACGATAAAGCCAACCTTCCTGCTTCCCAGAGGCTTCAACCACCGCTGAAACTGCATTATCGCCGAGCTCTTGGATCAATCGGGAAGACTGCCCTCCGAGCTGAGCGCGATCGCTATTGGCAAAGCCTCGATAGAGCCGAAACATCCGCGAAAACCCACTCGACTTCTGCCCGGTATAGGTGAAAAATCCCCGATAATAGGGAACCGTGGTATCGCTAAAGGTGGCTTGATATTCCTCAGAATCCAGATAAGACTTGATTTCAGCTTCGTAGCCTTTCTGGTTAAATAACTGAATATGGGCAGCCACCTCTTGTTGATCGTATGGAGCCCGCCCCAGAAAATGCTTGCAATTCAATTCCACAAACCGCATCTGGGGCACAGAGTAAAAAAACTTTTGCCGGTACAGTTCCGAGAGCCCTAGGGTCTGAATGAAGCCCCGAACCTTAATACTGCCCCGGCGCAAAAGAGACTCAGCATAAATTAACCGCTCTGACTTCATCAAATAGACATTGCCAAAAACCTGCCGGTAAGCCGCAGTAATTACAGCATTAATTTGAGTCTCTGAGGCACTATCCGGCAACGTGGCGGGAGGAGACTCAATCAATGGAGCAATTCCCAAAACATTTGCGGATCTATGGCTGACCATTAGGATAACCTCTGTCTGTAGGGCTTAGTCCCTGGTGGTGAGCTGAGTAACAACTGACTTTAATCGCTACTTTAAAATTAAATGGTCTCAGATAATACACTTGAAATACAGCGATTTTCAATTCTGTGAGGTCAAAACTTGGAAAGTGAGGTGCGGTATATTATCTCCTCCCGTACTCTAGCAGCGTCAGAAACCTGTAACAGGTTAAAACAATAAGTTCACCATAACTGGCTTACAACAATATTTGAGATAAGATGCTCGGAACCCCAGAAAACTCCCAACCTGTAGAATCTCTCCACAATCAAGACTACCCTGTGGTTCCGAGCAAGGGGTAACTAGCTCAGAGCGTTAATGGCATAGTCCAAATAGGAGTTGGCTTCAACTGCCGCATCTCCACTCAGACCATGGCTGGCTTTGATGTTCTTCAGAGCTTCAATGTACCAACTAGGGGACAGTTCAAATG
>JAAURB010000035.1 GCA_012033335.1 Oscillatoriales cyanobacterium RM2_1_1 | reverse complement strand
AAGAAATCACCGCTCATCGATGCCGAGTATTGCTCAAGCGCACCGAGTTGATTCAAGGATTGACAAATTTTTATTGGTGGGCAGAGGCTGTTGGGTAATTATGGGCAATTAAACGGATTCGATATTACTTCACGGAATTGAATATAGAAATATTGAAAATTGAAATCAAGATACTGATACCAACTCTTAAAATTGGCACGACATAAAATCTAGAACACACCGCGGCATGTTATGTTCCAAGTTCCTATCTGTAGCAATATAAAAAAGAATTGGTATGAGCAACTCTACAGGTTTCTAGTCTGTTAGACAGGCTATCTACATTTAGGATTGATTTAGGATTTAAGTCAAGTCTCTTGATCTTTTGACTGTTAGAGTTTAGTTGATATCAGCAAGTAAAGTGAATTTTCATCAACTCCGCACCCTGACCGTTGGCCTGACCTTCAGCACCTTCCTGGGGTTGCTCAATGGTATTGTGATTCAGCCTGCGACGGCTGAAGTATTTCGTACCCGGTTTAAAACAGATTCAGCCTACCTGATTGTGGAAGTTTTAGATGATGATTTAATTCACTTTGAACTTTCAACTCAGCCTTTGCCGTCCCTGACCCGACCAATTTACACCTCCCCTATGGTGTTCAAGACTGATTATTCAGGGCCGTCTCGATTATTTCAGCAGTTCAATCAGTTGGAAACAGAGGCGATCAAGCTCACCATTGACCCGGAGACCCTCTGCATCAGTGCCTATGATAAAACCCGATCCGCAGCCCTGTTGACTCGCCTTTGTCCCCGGGATCTGGAGCAGGAATTTAAGGGGTTTAGCATCGAACCTGGAACCATGGAGCATGTTTATGGGCTAGGGCAGCAATTTACCCGGTTGGGATCGGCAGATGGAGACTGGACAACCCTGGGGGTAAGGGAAGGCATGGAGTTTGGCAACGGGTTTCAGGGCTTTCAGAATGCAGCAGTGGGCAATGTCCAGATTCCGGTTTACTACGCCCTGGGGCCAGACAACCTCAACTATGCCCTATTCGTGGACAATGTTTACAAGCAACAATGGGACTTTCGTCAATCCCCCTGGCAGGCCCGGATGTTTGGCGATCGCTTGCGGTTTTATTTGATGGTCGGTTCGAGCCTGCCTGATCTGCGGGCCGACTTTATGGAGCTAACCGGTCGCCCCCCTGTGCCACCGAGAAAGGCATTTGGGCTGTGGGTTTCGGAGTTTGGTTATGACAACTGGGAACAGGTGGATGCCCTGAAAGCGGGACTCCGGGCCAATCATTTTCCCCTAGATGGTTTTGTCCTCGATCTCAACTGGTTTGGGGGAGTTGCCCTGGAAAACCCGGCAAAAAGCAATATGGGTCGTCTAGACTGGGATGAAAATCAGAGTGAATTTCTCCGCAACAACAATTACTTTTTCCCAGATCCCAGTCGCAAAATTCAGGAGTATATAGAGGATTATATTGGGTTGATGGCCATTGAGGAGTCCTATCTGGCCAATACCGTGGATACATTTCAGGAGATGCCCCCTGATCTAACGGTTTATCGTCGGACTCAAGGCAACTGTCATGCCAGGAATCAAAATCAACCGGCTACGGACATCGCCGGGTTTTGGGGGATAGGTCGGATGATTGACTGGTCAGATCCCCAGGCTGGCATCTGGATTCATCGGCAACGGCGTTATCCCAACCTAGTGCGTCAGGGAATTCATGGTCACTGGACAGACTTGGGGGAGCCGGAAACCTTCGATCCACGGGGCTGTTATGAAGGGGTGGAAATGACCCAATCCGGTATCAAAAATGAACATCCTGACCTGCACAATCTCTACAACCTGCTCTGGAATCAGTCCATCTGGCAGGGCTATTTTGCTCAGCGAGGCCGGGCTGATGCCCTAGGAACTGTCAATCCCCGGCCTTTTATCCTGACTCGTTCCGGAGCCGCCGGAACCCAACGCTATGGGACGGCCATGTGGTCAGGGGATATCGCCTCAAATCTGCAATCCCTAGCTACCCATTTCAACGCCCAGATGCACCTGGCTTTTTCGGGAATTGATTACTATGGATCTGACATTGGCGGGTTTCGCCGGGAAGTCATGCCCTTCAATGACAAACAGGGTTCCTACCGGGGCTATGAAACCGAGCTCTATACCCAATGGTTTGCCAATGGAGCCTGGTTTGATCTGCCGGTGCGACCCCACACAGACAATGAATTTGTTGTGGTCAATCCCCCCTATGAAACTTCGCCCGACCGAGTCGGCAACGTTGAGAGCAACCTCGCTAACCTGCGCCAACGCTATGAACTAATTCCTTATTACTATTCCCTGGCCTATCGGGCATATCTCTTCGGGGAACCTCTGATTCCTCCTCCCGTCTTTTATGATCAAACCGATCAAAATCTTCGGCAAATTGGCCACCAGAAATTAATCGGTCGCGATATTTTAGTGGGGGTTGTGGCTCAGCATGGGGAATACGAACGGGATGTTTATCTGCCCCAGGGTCAATGGGTGAACTACCATTCCAACGAATGGAGCAGTAGTCAGGGGGAATGGTTAAAAAATGTCCCGGTCTATCGGGGGGAGATCTTGCGATTGCCCACCTTTGTCCGCGCCGGAGCAATCCTACCCCTGATGGCGGTGGATGAAAATACCTTAGATGGGTTTGGCCATCGACCTCCTGGAGATCCCCCCCGGAACGAGCTGATTTTACGAGTTTACTCAGGTTCAGAGCCCTCTAGCTTTACCCTATATGAGGATGATGGTATGACCTTGAAGTACTTGCCCGATGGCAGTCCTATCTATCAATACCGCACCACCACTATTCATCAAACTCCATCCGATCAAAAAGTCAGGGTAATCATCGAACCCACAATCAATCTCAACGGTCAATATCCTTTTCTTGGGGCAGTGGAGCGCCGGAATAATCAGGTGGAGTTGATGGTCAATCAAGCTGAAGCCACTGACGTGAAATTCAATGGTCGAGCCCTGGAGCAGCACACCTCTTTGCTCAAGTTTCGTCTGAGCGATCGCGGTTGGTACAATGCCAGCAACCACAAAATTCTGGCCAAGTCCGGGGAAATGTCCGTAGACCGGACAAAACAGTTCGAGTTTCAATTGCAAACCATTCCGGCTCAAACCTCAGTCAATTTTGTCTGCGGAAATGGCCCAACGGCTACGGCAGGGACGGTTTATATTGGGGGCAATCACCCTGAATTAGGCAACTGGAATCTGGATCAGGCGATTCCCCTCAATCCCAGTATTGACTATGAATACATGACCCATCCCCCGACAGCGGGCGATCGCCCGGGCCCTAGGGCTACAATCTGGACGGGTATCGTTGGCAATCTTCCCCCCAATCAAGCCTTAGAATGGAAATGTCTAGAACGGGATAGTTCAGGGGCAATTCGCTGGGAGCCCGGAGCAAACCATCAGCATCTCACTTCCTCTTCAGGATATACAGGGCGTAGTTATGGTCAGTTTTGAGTGATTAGTTTTAGATGGTCAGTTTGAATAATCCTCAGGCGCTTTACTTTTGCTTTATTCCTGAAGTGTCAATGAGAGTGTAAACGAGTGAGAAGTATTTTAGCAATTAGCTTAGACCGTTAGTGCATAAGCTAGAACCACTAGCACATATGTCTAAACAGAGAATAGCAATTTCTCAGGAAATTTAGCTGGAGGGTTAGATCTTGTCTTTCTAGCCAATGAACGCACAAGCATAGATATGAGATGGCACAGACTTTTAGCCAATCTCATTTGGCTCACAACCAAACTCTTATGTCGCTTTCCCGGTCTAGAAAATCAGGCCACACCGCCGATACCCCTGGGAAAGACACCGTTTTCCTTTGCAAGCTTGGGCTTGGTTGCATCATTACCAGTCTTTACCATCAGTCATGAACGACCAGTCTTCACTGACTTGATCAATATCACCGACAAAGGTCACCGACCAGACTCACACTACGAGAACGCATCTATCGGGAGATTTTTAAGATGATAGTCCTACCCTCCAGTTTCTTAAAAGCTTATTATGTTAAGTCTGACTTAATCGCCAGGAAGCAGCCTGCTGGTCTGATTGAACGAAACTTTGCCTACTCCGTCGAAAAAAATCTGTACTTACTCCTGGTGATGATCCTTGCCAGTCTTGTTGTGGTATTGCTGCTGCCCCTGGTTTATCTAGAAGCGTTGTATCAGTCTCTATTTGGGAATGCCGATGCCAGTGATGAGGATTTTGAGGGAACTGATCAATGGTAACGGTTAAGGTTGGAGTCAAGCCAGGATTCGGAGATCAGATTGCCCTAGGGCTTCTTGATTATTCAGGATGGGAGAGGGTTTTGTCTGGTTAGAGGTTCCTAAAGGAAGTCCAGGGCTACAACTTCAACAGGTTTCAAAGTTGATTTTAGAGTTGATCGCAACCGGATCAGGCAAGCTGATTTCAACGTTAAAGTGGAATGGGGAGCATCCCCCTTTCAGACCTCAAGTTGATCCCCGAAGCTTATCGGAAAGTCGTCATGTTAGATTTCGGTCAGAACAGTCTTATTCCCAGTCGAGCGATCGCTATTGATCATGCCCAGGGAATCCTAGGGGGCCTTTTAGAGGAAGGCGTAGGACGTTTTAATCATTGTTCCTGTTTTCATTCCTCAGAGATCTGCTCCCGTATTGAGGGCATAGGACTGGACTTCAATATTCAGGCAGGGGCTGAACAATTTGGTAGCCCTGGCAATGATACGTTGTCGGGGACGGAGGCTGACGACTTGATTGGGGGTCGGGTTGGGGATGATGATCTCCTGGGCAATAGGGGCAATGATAGCTTGTATGGCGGTCAAGGGCTGGATATATTGCAGGGAGAGGCAGGAAATGACTATCTCTCTGGAGACTTGGATAGTGACTTTTTATTGGGTGGAGAGGGGGCCGACATCTTTGTCCTGGCTCCAGTGCCTCCCCTAGTATTTTTTGGCGTTGATTTTATTCTGGATTTTGAGCCCGGTGCTGATTTCATTGAACTCGCCGGAGGTTTAACCCCTGAAAGCGTTTTTCTGGAGTCAGTTGCGCTCCAACCGGGGACATTAGATACCCTGATCTGGTACACGGCCACGGATATATTATTGGGAGTCGTCAGCAATGTCCCGGCAGAACAAGTTATCGATCGGTTGATCGTCTCAGTTCTTGCTGCTACCGCTGCCCCCACCCTGGCGACGGCGGTCAACCTGGGCCCCTTAACCGCAGATCTGACGGTGAATGGGGCGATAGATGATCTCAATCCCCAGGATATTTATCGGTTTGATCTGACTAGTGCCAGCGATCTGAACTTAACCCTGACAGGATTGGGAGCGGATGCGGATGTTGTGCTGGTACAGGACTTGAACGGGAATGGGGCAATCGAGGTCACAGATTTTGTGGATCGCTCCGAGGAACCCGGCAGTTTACCAGAGTCCATAGCCGTTTCAGCCCTGCCTGGGGGAACCTACTATGTAGTGGTCTACCAACACCAGGGAAACACCCTCTACACCTTGAATATATCGGCCTTGCCCAATCCTGAATCGAATCCAGATATTGTGGTGGGGCAATTTGATAGTCAATTTGGCTATGGGCTGGTCAATGGGGCAGGGGCGATCGCTGCAGCGGTGGGACTGCCTGTCTTTGGGGATGTCCCGGATTTGGGAGGGGATGATTGGGGCCGAGATCTGATCAATGCCCCAGAGGTTTGGGCCACTGGAACCACAGGAATTGGGGTAACAGTGGCGGTGATCGATACTGGAGTAGACTACACTCACCCGGATTTGCTGTCCAATATCTGGATCAACCTGGGTGAAATTCCCGGCAATGGTTTGGATGACGATAGTAATGGTTTTGTTGATGATGTCCGAGGGTGGGATTTTGTGGATCGGGACAATGACCCGATGGATTTGAATAGTCATGGAACCCATGTAGCGGGGATTATTGCAGCCCAGCGAGATGGTATTGGGATCACGGGTGTCGCCCCCAACGCTCAAATTATGCCGATTCGAGTCCTGGATGGGGAAGGATTTGGTAAGGTCAGTGATGCGATCTCCGCCATTCAATATGCCGTTCAGAATGGGGCGGATGTGATCAATCTCAGCTTGGGGGGAGATGGCTTCCTCCAGGCTGAGCTAGATGCGATTCAGTGGGCCACTCAGCAAGGGGTGGTGGTGGTGATGGCGGCAGGGAATGAAAGCCGCAGTCAACCCAATTTCCCGGCTAGATTTGCCAGCAACGTTGGTCTGGCGGTGGGTTCTGTGACTCAAACTAAGGCCCTATCCAGCTTCTCCAATCAGGCTGGGGCGCTGGTATTAGATTATGTCTTGGCTCCGGGGGGAGATGGCGGATTTTCCAATGCGGGGGATATCTACTCTACGGTTCCCCCTGCCATTGCTGGGGTTCCCTATGCTGCCTTCGCTGGAACTTCCATGGCAACTCCCCATGTGGCTGGGATTGCGACCCTGATCAAACAGGCCAATCCCAACCTGACTGCCTCGGAAATTGAGCAGGTGATTGTGGGAACAGCAAGTTTATCGGGATTGAGCCTGGGTTGATGTTAAGTTGCCTGGGATAAGCTCAAGTAGGGGTTCCTGGGTCAAATCGCAACTGCTTCTAGGTTCCATGGCCACCGCCAAAGCCCATGGCTTTGAACGAATTTACCTGTAGAATTAGGGCGGATTGTCCCCATCTAAATCCATAACCCGTGTTAATTGCACCCCAGTATTTGCGGCCATTTCGGTGGTTACGGGGGCTCTGTCAGTCCCTTTTTCCGGGCGAGATTCCCCAGGGAAGGTTTGATCCGATGCGATTCCCCGGAATTCAGCAGAATGCCGACCCGGGGCAGTTCCCGTTTGGTTTCAGAAATTTTAGATTCGCATCCGCTAGCCAGTTCCTGAGAAAAAACGGTGAATTGGATCCAGCCCAGTTCTGGGCCATTACGATAGCCTGGATGATGGCTTTCACACTGGCGGGATTAATTTTTTTATCCCCGACCTGGGCCGCCGAACCTACTCCAGATCGCACCCGCCTCACCCTGGAAGAATTACAAAATCGCCTGACGAATCCTGTGAGTCAAGAGGGGGCCCTGTGGATTGACTTACAGAATTTCACCATCGATTTACAACCTGAAAATGCCGAATTTCGCGATCGCTTCTATCAACTGCTGCAAACGGCCCTGAACCAGTCCAAAGTACGGCTGGGTTTGAACCTGAGTCGCTCCCTGATCCAAGGGGAGTTTATGGGTAGTCGCCTGGGAATCCGAGTCCCGCTGTTAGTCGAAACCCTGCAATCGATGTTCTCCGAGGCGGAGCTAGCAGACCTGACCTCAACCGCCGCTCAACTGGCCCTCCAGGATCAATCCGGGGACAAAGTCGCGATCGCCCTGCCGAAAATTGCTGTGATTCGAGGACGAGTCGCCCTAAATCAAACCCGCTTTACCGGGGAAGTGGACTTTCGCCGTAGCTTTTTTCTCAGAGGCGTTGATGGGATTGAAACCGAATTTCTTCAGGAAACGGATTGGCGAGAGGCTCGATTCAGTCAAACGGCTAACTTTTCCCAGGCGGTGTTTGAACAAGATGCCAACTTTCAACAGTCTGTTTTTCTAGCCCAGGCTCGATTTCGGCGCACAGACTTTCAAAAGTCTGTCAACTTTGAAGAGAGTCAATTTCAAAAGGGTGACTTCAATGAGGTTCACTTTCAGGGAATTACTGATTTCAAATCCACCCTGTGGCAGGATGAAGTTGATTTTGGTGAGTCTTGGTGGCAGGGACGGGCAATCTTTTCGAAGGCTCGCTTTTTTCAAACTCCAGATTTTCAACAGGCTCTATTTCAGCAATCCCTAGACTTTCGGGGCGCTCAGTTTAAGCAGAGTATTAGCTTACGAGAAGCTAGTATTCAAGAACTGGTTGACTTTAGTGATGTCAGTTTTAATCGAACGAAGACCCTGGATCTGGCCAATCTGATGTTTGATTCGACTTCGGCCCAGATTTTAGGAGATCCGGGCTTCATTGGACAGGTGATTTCTGTGCCGACATTACAGGGCAACGAGAATCTCCTGCGAAATTTAATTCAAAATTTTCGCCAGCAGAAACAGATTGGAGATGCCAACCAGATCGAATTGCTCAGGGCCGAATTATTACTGAAGTCGCTTAAACGGAATCTTTTAGGAATCAACCTGAATACCGCTTCTATCCCCCAATTGATTCGAGCCGGATTCAATCAAGACCAGGCCCAAGCTATTTTTCAGACCAGAATAGAACGACCTCTGCGGGATTTGACAGAAATTCTCAAGCTGGACGCGATTGACTTGAGCACCTATTTCAAGGTCTATGATCACGTCAGGGTGAATCCTCAAAAGTTACTCCAACGGGCCGATAGACAAATGGGTTGGTTCAGAGCCTCTGTTTTGCCTATCGTCCATTGGATCATTACCGGTTTGCAATGGTTGGGGCTGGGGATACTGCTGCTGCTCAGTGGCTATGGAACTCAATTTGGGCTGATTTTTGGGGTAGGTATTCTGGCGATCGCCTATTTTGGCTGGCTGTTCTGGCTGGTGGATCGCTGTCGCAAATGGCGACCCAAACCGATTTTGCCAACGATGCTGGAAACTATTGCCATGGGGATTAGTTTTAGTCTGTTGCTGATGTTGAGTTTGTTTGAAATCTTCAGCACAGCTATCTGGCCCCCGTTGACCCTGGCCTGCATGGGACTGATCTTATTTCCCCTGCCCATCCTGGTATTGGGCCTGATCTACTGGCAGGGACGCTATCACAACCTGATGAACGTTTCTTATCTGACAGAAGATGCCAGCTTAAGACAATTGCGATTAATGATTGGCCGATTACCGATCATCCCGCGATATCCTCTATTTCGAGAACGCTATATGCCTATTCTCTGGGAACGCCGATGGAACTGGTTAAATTATTACGACTTTAGCTTGAACAATTTTTTAAAATTTGGTTTTAATGATCTGCGGTTGCGAGATGAGTATTTACCCGGATTAGTCACAGTATTGGTCTGGTATCAATGGAGTTTGGGAGTGGTTTATCTGAGCTTGCTCTTCTGGACACTCTCTCGCACCATTCCGGGGCTAAACCTGTTGATTTATCTCAAATAGATTTATCTCAAGTCATGGCGGTTCGATCTTTCATCCGATACACTGAGATAGACTGTGTATAAAGCCTAAGGAGTGCTGAATAGCCTTGCTTCAGAGGGTGTGTGAAAAGTCGGATTTATGACTCGATAGTTGCACAGCGCAGCTTACGACTCCTGATATTTCCCTTGTGAGTTTAGTAAACTTGCTCCCCCTCATGTCCTTTTCAAACTCCCTCTCAATAGTTTCCTCAACTGATTTAGATTTAGTAAAGGTGACATGGATCCTTTCGATTCTCCTAAAGTCGATATCTTAATCGTTGACGATACCCCGGCAAATTTACGATTGCTCTCCCAGGTCTTGAGTGATGAGGGGTATGAAGTTCGTCAAGCCATTACTGGTAAAATGGCCCTGACAGCCGTACAGTCCTCTCCGCCAACTCTGATCTTATTAGATATTCTGATGCCGGGTTTGAGCGGATATGAGGTATGTGCCCGGTTAAAAGAAAATCAAGAAACTGCGGCCATTCCGATCATTTTTTTGAGTGCTCTAGATGACATATCCGATAAGGTAAAAGCGTTCGAAGCCGGGGGGGCTGACTATGTGACTAAACCGTTTGAGCTAGAAGAAGTCCTGGTTCGAGTCAAGAACCAACTGGCCCTCAAAGTAGCAGAACAGCATCTTCGAGAACTTCACCTGCAACTGGAAAAACGGGTATACCAGCGGACTCAAGAACTCAAGCTGGCAAATGCGACCTTGCTGGAGATGGCCATGCATGATTCTCTGACCGGGTTGCCGAATCGCCGTCTGTTTCTGGAGCAACTCCAGGTTGCCATTGACCAGTTGCCATCGGAGCAGAATATCTCCCTGGCGGTGTTGTTGCTAGACTGCGATCGCTTCAAAGTCGTGAATGATTCCCTGGGTCATCTGGTGGGAGACGAGCTGTTAATCGCCCTGAGCCGTCGGTTAGAGTCCCTGATTACCCCTCAAGATACCCTGGCACGCCTGGGGGGAGATGAGTTTGCAATTTTGCTGACTGGGCTCGATACCCCAAAGGCGGCCAGCCAATTTGCCAATCAGATTTTGCAACAGCTTTCCCAACCCTTTAAGCTCAATCACCATGAGATATTTGTCAATACCAGTATTGGGATCGCCCTGGGTCAATCTCAATATCAAAATCCAGAGAATCTGCTGCGGGATGCAGATCTGGCCCTGTATCAAGCTAAAGTTCTAGGCAAAGGTCAGTACCATATTTTCAGTCTGAAACTTCATCAAGCCGCTGTCAATGTTCTAGAACTGGAAACGGAGTTACATCGAGCCATTCATCAGACTGAGTTTGTCATTCATTATCAACCGATTGTTTCCCTGAAAACCCTGAAAATTTCTGGCTTTGAAGCCCTGGTACGGTGGCAGCACCCGACCCAGGGATTGATTTATCCTGATATTTTTTTGCCCCTGGCAGAAGAAACAGGTCTGATTGTGCCCCTGGGTCAATGGCTACTCAGAGCAGTTTGTTACCAACTGCAAACCTGGCACCAACAACCGGAAGTTTCAGAGACATTTTTTATTAGTGTCAATCTCTCGGTTCGGCAATTTGCCCAGTTGGATTTGATTCAATCGATTGACCAGATTATAGCTGAGACTCAGATCAATCCTCAATGTTTAAAACTAGAAATGACCGAGAATGTGATCATGCATAATCCGGCCCTGACGACAGTCATCTTAAAACAACTGGTCAACCGCAATATTCGCCTGGGGATTGATGATTTTGGCACAGGTTACTCATCTCTAAGTTGTCTTGATTCTCTGCCCGTAGATACTCTGAATATTGACCAGTCTTTTGTTCGGGTAATCGGTCAAGATGAAAGCTCTGATCTGCTACCTGTGATTATCAGCTTGGCCCAGACCATGGGAATGAGTGCTGTGGCGAAGGGAATCGAGACTGATGCTCAGTTCCAACAGCTACAATACTGGGGCTGCGATTTTGGCCAGGGCAATTTGTTTTCCCCCTCTCTGCCTACGGAAGAGAGTTTTAAGCTGCTTCAATCCTTGTGAGTGTTATTGGTGAGTGTTAGTTCTAAGTATTATTTTCGAGTTCTATTTCAATTGGAGTTCAGAGTTAGAGTTCTAAAAGTTGAGGTTAAAATTAAGGTTTGGAGTTGGCTTTTAGATTAAGTTACAGAATTAAGTGACAGCAGTTTTCGTTTGAGTTTGATCTAAACAATTCCCCTACATCTTCCTGCCCTAATGCCAAGGCAAAGCCTGGAAAAAGCGGGACTTAAGATGTCTCGTGCCGATCTGTAAATGCTAGATAGCGATTTACAATCCCGTGAGGTAAAGATTTTGGAGATAGTGGCACACCGGGCCATCACTCCTCGGACTCCAGCAATGCGAGAAGCACTGCATAAAGTTGGATAACTAAGATTAGATAATAAAGTTAAATTATAAATCATGGTTTTTTTGCCACAACCTCAAATTCCACTTGATATTTTAATTGTTGATGACACCCCGGCCAATCTCCGTTTACTCTCAAAAATGATGGCCGAATATGGGTATAACGTTCGTCAGGCAATTAGTGGAAAAATGGCGTTGATTGCAGTTAAAACAGCTCAACCGGATTTGATCTTGCTAGATATTAATATGCCTGAAATGAGCGGATATGAAGTCTGCGAACAGCTTAAAAAAGATGAAGTAAGTCGGTCAATTCCAGTGATTTTTTTAAGTGCCTTAGATGATGCCTTAGACAAAGTTAAAGCGTTTCGAGTGGGGGGAGTTGATTATATTACCAAGCCTTTTCAGTTTGAGGAAGTGATCGCCCGCATCCAGAATCAGCTTTCAATCAAGCAACTGCAAGTTCAGCTTCAACAGCAAAATCAACAGTTACAGGAGACTTTAGATGAGTTACAGCATACCCAGGCACGGCTAGTTCAGCAACAGAAAATGGAGGGATTGACGCAATTTGTTGCCGGGATCGCCCATGAAATCAATAATCCTGTCAGTTTTATTTCTGGTAATTTAGAGCCCGCTACCAATTATATCCAGGACTTACTGAATCTGATTCAACTTTATCAAACGGAATACCCTGATCCCACCCAACTCATCCAAGAATTTACCCAGGATATGGATTTGAACTTTATCATTTCTGATCTGGATAAACTGATCAGTTCCATGCGAACGGGAGTGGATCGAATTCGAACAATTGTTCTGGCCCTGCGGATTTTTTCCCGGTTAGATGAGTCGGAAATTAAAGCCGTTGATCTCCACGAAGGATTGAATAGTACCCTGGTCTTACTTCAGCATAAACTCTGTCCCCTGGATCAAGATAAACCTGAAATCCAGGTGGTAAGAGATTATGGGAATCTCCCCCTGGTTACTTGCCATGCCAGTCAATTAAATCAGGTATTTTTTAATATTATTAATAATGCGATTGAGGTTCTAGAGGCGGGAATTGGCGATCAATTTCCTCCCCAAGCCTTGCCGACCATCTGGATCCTGACCGAACTAAACTCTGACAATACTGTTAAAATCTCGATCAAGGACAACGGTTGGGGAATTTCTGAGGAGATTAAGCCCCGCCTATTTACCCCATTCTTCACGACAAAACCGGTCGGCAAAGGGGCAGGTTTAGGATTATTAACCAGTTATCAGATTGTGGTGCAAAAGCATCGGGGCAAGCTAGACGTTGAATCCTCTCGGGGAGCAGGAGCCAGGTTTACGATTCAAATTCCAATCCATCTGAGTAAAGTAAGTTAGTTTGTCGCTTATTTATAGTTTTCTCCCGATGGTTGCTCTAGGGGTTGATGCTGCAGACTGGTTCCATAACCCCAGATTCGCCCAAGTTCCTTGGAAGACAGATTGGCCGACTTGGAATACTTGACCAATGCTCTAAAACCGAAAAGCAGAGATCGAAAGCAGGGAGAGCCATTCAGCCGTTATCCGAAAAACCGGCCATGGATGCGCGGGTTCAACTTCTCTTGAACGGGTTGACCTTTTTGTAAGTGCTGCTGCACGATTTTAGGCACGTCAGAGGGCTTCACCCAGGCATACCAGGTTTCATCCGGCAACACCCGAACAGTGGGGCCAATATTACACTGGCCCAAACAACCACTCGACTCAACCTTAAATTCCGAGTTAGATTCCGGAGTTGTAAGGGCCTGAAATGCCTGCAGGGTTGCGTCCGCCCCATTTCTCAGACAAGATTGATGCTGACAGACCAAAACTCGATGAGAAGGCTCAATCGCAATGGTTGAGTCCAAGCTTTCTGATGAAATATCTGATATCAAAATCCTTCCAATCTAACTCTCTATATGAATGATTATGAGATGAATTACTAATGATCGTCAGTGATCAGGACTGGAGATATCAAAATAGAGCAATTATTGAGCCTCCAAAAAAATCTAGTTTAAGCCCATCGATTGAGGGTTTACTGAGGATTGATTTCTAGCAAGCCATTATCGGTGAATTTGACTTCAAATTTAGTGGTTTCTCCTGCAGTAGCACTGCCGGTCTTTTGCAACTCAGGTAGGGGAGTATTTTTCAGATTGTCCCTGGCAGCCTGGGATTGAGGTTCTACCTTGGCGATCGCCCCATCCGGAGCAACCTCAATGGTATAGACTGATTCCGCTGTGACTGGAGTAGCCTTCTTTGTCCATTCGCTGTCAATGGTGTCGTAAACGGTCTGACTCAGTTGAGAGACATCAACCGCTGCAGATGCCGTTGTGGTCTCCGTTGCAGGAGTAGGTGAGGCTGTAACCGCAGGAGTTGCCGTACTGTCGATGGTTGGAGACCCTGTTGCTTCAGGAATTGGGGAAGACGTTGTAGTTGTTGCTGAGGTAGTAGTGTCGGAGGATATGGGAGTCGCAGCCGTTGGGGAAACGGTTGGGCTGGGGGAGATGACAGTATCGCTGGGGGTAGGAGTAGTCGTCAAGCTGTCGGGAGATGCTGTAGAAGTTGGATCAGGAGTGAGCCCAACGGTTGGTGCTGTCGTTAGACCGGCATCAGGGGTTGTCGTAATTTCTGGTTCAGGGGTTAACGTCGGGGCTGGGGTAGTGGCTATCGGTTCGATGGGGGTTTCTACAACTTCTACTGGGGCAGTTTCTTCAACTGTACTGGTCTGACTAGCGGTTACATTAGAAACTGGATTTAATGCAAGGGATGCCCACAATGGCCCTATAACACTAGCGATTAAAGCAACAATTGAACCGGTTTTCAGTCCTGACGACATCTCTGAAGTTGCTACTGAATCAATGGGATGGGTCTTCTCGGTCGGGTAGTCGGATCTCATCGTCAATGCCTCTACAAATCAAAACACTAAAGTTGGGGATATTGTTACACAAAATTCCCGTCCTTCCGCATTTTGAAGCTGTATCTTGACTTATCTATATCCTTGATTCAGAAGTTTTTGATAAAGTTTGCCAAATACCCGCCGGGTGAGGTACAACCTCAGACGAATGGGGCAGGAATAGCAGCAGGGCTAAGGGCAAAAACCCCAAGGCAAAAGCGGTAAAAATGATAGCCAAAAGTAGGGGAAATCGCGGACTTGGAGGATTCACCCGAAGAACCTTAAGCCGCTCCTGAGTATTCATAGCAGACTCCGAGATTGTGAGGAATTACTTTTAGTTTAGCTCAATTTTTGTAGTCTAGAATACAGAAAAATAGAATTTTATTAGTTCTTACAACCTTCAGATTTTTATGGACAATACTTCACGGGCAGTACTTTCTCAACAGCACTTCCTAACCCTGAGGAACGTCTATCAAATGGAGATACAAATCTTGTGGTGCAGGCATCTTGCCTGCTGGACAACAGCCGAGACGGCTGTTTTACTCTATTTGATCCATAACCCTAATCCATAACTTTGAGAGAAATGCAGCACTCGTACTTTTCAGGGCGGATCCCCTCAGGCACCGTCACATTTTGAGACTTTTGAGACTGTAATCCTTGCATTCCGGATGATCAAATCCCTGCTGAAACCAGATGACAGCATCTTTTAACGCTTGATCGATAGAAGATTGGGGCAGCCCCAACTCCTCTATGGCCTTGGTAGGGTCATAGTACATTTTTGCCTAGACATCCGCACCCCGTCGAGGGGAACAGTGGGAGATTTTCCCAGGTTTGCCAAAATTTTTTCTTCTATCCAGGCCACAGTCAAGGGCAACCACAGGGGAAGTTCCATCGTCGGCATTGCCCGTCCGGTCAGGATGGCCAACTTCTCCAAAAGCGCTTTTAAGCTGATATTTTGATGACCTAGAATATAGCGATCGCCGGTTTTTCCCCGTTCTAGAGCCAGCAAATGCCCCAGGGCTACATCCCGAACATCAATCAAGTTCAGCCCGGTATTCACATAGGCAGGCATTTTGCCCTGGAGGAACCGGACAATCAGATCTCCGGTCGGTGTGGGCTTGATATCCCAGGGGCCAATGGGGGTACTGGGATTGACAATTACAATATCCTGACCTGCTGCTGCCGCTGCCCGGGCTTCCTGTTCCGCCCAATATTTTGACCGTTTATAGTGACCCATTAATTGCTCAACCGGACTCTGGTACAGTTCGTTGGCAATTCCCCCCGGCTTCACCCCAATAGCAGCCACAGAACTGGTATAGACTATGCGCTCAATCCCGGCTTGACGGGCTGCCGCCAGAATGGAGCGGGTTCCCAGGACGTTTTGTTGATAGAGTGATGGGCGATCGCGCTGCCAGAGAGAATAGTGAGCGGCACAGTGAAACAGCACTTGACACCCCTGTAGGAGAGAATCCAGATGGGGACTCAGCAGATTGCCCGTGACCCTTTCAATGTCTAGATGTTCCAGGTTACTCAAACGACTCTGAGGACGGACTAAGGCCCTGACCGAGTAACCATCCTGCAATAAAGCTCGGACTAAGTTTGCCCCAATAAATCCTGTGGCTCCCGTAACAAATGCTCTAACCATTTCTAACCTGTCTTTTCTATTATCTGTAACAATCTCTATGGCGATCACAGATGATTTGTGACATGGCCGGAAGGAGAGGTTGCTTTCTGCTTGGGATGAATTTGGGGACGAAGCCCTAAACCCGGCGATCGCTTTATTCAGGATTGATTTAGGGCTGCCATCACTTGTCTTTTTAGTTTGTTTAAGATCTTGAATGATATTCTGAGTAATACTTTGGACTAAACATTGTTCATGCTGTACGTTAGAGTGGTCAGAAATAGGATTAGAGTCCCCGATCTAGCCGGAGATGAATGTTAGAGATTACAATTACAAACACAGCCTTCAGCCCGGACAGGAGTAAGGACGCAGCGTCATGTTTATTCTGAAGCGCCAGGATGTTGATATTAAGATGGTTCAGCACCCGAGTCGGGATCAGCAGATCCCGATTTTAACCTATCAGGGGCAGACCTTCCGTTTAATGAAAATGTTTAATGCTCAACAGGCTGAAGAGGCCCGGGGATTCTGGCGAGATCTGACTGATAACCGGGGAAAAGCCTGTGTTCTCCTGGAAGAACCTGATCGATATAGCGTGTGGGGTAAGGTTCGGCCTGATCAACTTGGCCATGACAGCACCGAAGAGGATAAACGATTACCCATCCTGACGCGGGCTTGTTTGCTGATCCTGCAAGCCGTTTATTTTGATGTTGAGGATCTTTTAGGCAGTCGGCAAGCCGCTTCATTTGAAAAAGATCTGGCTCAAATGTTTGAAAAGGCTAAGTTTCCTAAGGTTACTGGCCCTGAAGTCGTTCACGCGGTGTTGAAGGTCAATCCTCTAGATACCTTGCAAGTACCTCCCTGGGAAGAAAAGCATCTCTATATTCTTTTGCAAGAGTTACATCACTTAGGGAAAAAATATTTTGGCAATACCAGTTTTGCTGAAGGCATTGAGGAGGTCTTAGACGGGTTAGCTGGTGATGATCGGAGCTACTTTACTACCTGGGTTGATCAATCTCCCCTCAAGGATCTATGGCTGGCCTAGGTTTGATCTGCCTGAAATGGACAGGGATGGGAATGCCCTCAAAACCATAAACTCGAATTGAAGATGTGTTCAAAGCTAGAAATTCCTGATTTAGATAGTTCTGACTGAGAAATTCAGCTATAAAATCAAACTACAGGATCAAAATCCGGGATACTCCAGGAAGCCAACCTCAAAACGTTGCAACAGGGATATTTTGTCCGGGTTTCACGGCACAGATTGTAGGTCAGATTAAAGAATGTTGAGAATTTGCGATTGTTTCTCTAGATATGGGAGGCTAAATACAAGCTACACTGTGGATATTGAGGAATCTATCTCTAGCAAAAACTCCAGTAGCAATTTGTATTTCTAGATTTAGAGCTGCTTTATTGAGTCTTTGGTTAATTGTAGATTGGGCGCTATCTTAAACTTCTATGACTAGCACTTCACACCATCGATCTTCTATTCTATCCCCTCAGAACCTTGTCCTTTTGGCGCTGATCTGGGCGGTCGCTGCTTTGCTATTTTTTCTACTCTTCAGTGTTACCCCAGAGGGAGACGAGTTACCCCTGTGGTATTCCATCGGCACCTATATTTTTGAGTTGGGTGCGTTTTTCATGGCCTTCTTGGCCTGTTACCGGAACTGGAATAGTGCTCAGATGGTCAGTGGTCAGAGTGTTTGGCTGGGGATTGGTCTAGGGGCTCTTTCTTATACCGTTGGCGGTATTCTCTTTGGGGTATGGGAATTGGTCTGGGGTTTAGATCCGGTAGGGTCGCCTGCAGATTTCCTCTACGTTCTGAGCTACACGTTCCTAGGCTGGGGAATCGGTTCAGCCATTCTCTCAAAACGACTGAACTTACAACTCTGGCAGTGGTTTGCCTTGGCGGGGGTGGCGATCGCAGCAACAGCCCTAGCCGTTTGGATTACGGATCCTTCTTTCTTTGGCCTACTGGGTGAGGCTGAGGTTCCTACTAGAGCTACCCAAATCTCACAGGTTCAGCTTGCCCAGGCTACCCCAGGTGGAGAGGCTATTCCGACTCCAGATGTGATTACCCCCCTGATTGAAGATCCCCAGGAAGTGTTATATGAGGAGTCCTCGGCCCCGGTCTGGGTGCTGGCATTGGATCGCGTCATCAAACCATTTGACTATGCCTTTAACTTGTTTTACGTGGTTGCGGATGTGGTATTACTGGTGCTGGCAACGGCATTGATCCTGTCCTTTTGGGGGGGCAGGTTTTCCCAATCCTGGCGGATGATTGCTTTTGCTATCATTTGTCTGTATGTGGCTGACACCTATGCCAAATGGGCTGATACCACTCTGGCCGCAAACTACGAAAGTGGTGGGCTGTTGGAGGTATTTTTTGTATTCAGTGGCATCTTACTGGCCATTGGTGCGGTTCTAGAGTATGACATTTCGACTCGATCGCGGCAAAGTAGACGAAGTCGGCGATCCAGTGCTAAAAGCTAAGTAGGAGTAATCATCAATCGAATGTCAGCCTCAAAACTATCGGATGCTGAAAAGCAAGAAATCATTAAAACCTATCAAGCCGTACCGGCAGAGACAACCATCACTCTAGCCGATCAGTATGGGGTTAGCAGTTCAACGATCCGACGAGTCCTACAGGGGGCAATCTCAAAAGAGATTTACGACAGCTTGACTCAGCAAAAGCAACGGCTGCACCGGACAGTGAAGCGATCTCCTGAGGAAAATGAGCCGATTGAATCCTTCGACAATGATGCCAATTCGGCTGATTCAAGTGATTTGAATCAGCCAGAAGAGTCAAGTAAGTCAAATAAGAATGATGAACCTTTCCTTGTAGATAGGGATGAAGATCGGGACACGGAGCCCCGGCGGCGGCGACGACGTTCCTCTGCTCCTGAAGGGACAGATCATTCTGATGAGGATTTTTCAGACCAGCCAACCTCAACCCCAAAGTTAACTTTAGACCCCCCAGCAGAGCTGACTTCAGAGCCCCTCCCAGAACCCCGCCGGCAGGTGACTCCATTGACCTCACGGAACCGGACAAAGGATTTTTCTGAGCCAGAGTCATACTCGACTGATGCAGCTCAGATTCCAGATTTTATTGACGAAGAATTCAATGAGGCTTTTGGGGAGTTTGAAGAAGACGATGAGGAGGATGAGGAAGACTATCTAGAAGACTTTGAGGAGGAAGATGACAGTTTTCCCCCGGAGAAGTTTCCTGGGCCTTCCAACGATATTCTGAAGATTCTGCCCCTGACGGATGCCTCGTTACCTCGGATGTGTTATCTGGTTACGGATCGCTTGGGGGAGTTGGTGGTTCGTCCCCTCAAAGCCTTTGGAGAGTTGGGAAAAATTCCTCCGGAGGAGGTTCAAGAGAAAACTTTGCCTGTATTCGATAACCATCGGGTTGCCAGTCGCTTTTCCGCTCGAAATCAGCGAGTCCTGAAGATTCCTGATGCAAAGCTGCTCAAGAAAACTGCCCCCCATTTACAAGCGAAAGGGATCACGCGACTCTTGATTGATGGTCAGGTTTATAAATTATGAATCCTCTCTGATCAGTCCGATAGACCAGAACTAGCCCTTTATCGCTGGGCCTTCAACAGTAAGGGCAAGACCGCTCCGGCGATCCCACCAGTACTGACGCTGAATGCCAATATAAGCCCTACCGGAATTTGAATCGACTGAAAGGTCAGGAATTTTAACGCAACTGGAGTAGCGTTTTGGATAGCCAGAATTGCAATGGTGCTGACCCAACCCGCTAAGATTAAGCTGGTTAAAATGGAGGAGAGAGTTCTCATGGATTAATTGGCGATAAAGTTCAGAGTCGCAGTTGAGAGTGGATTTTGTTTTATAGTTTAGTTCATTGTCTCTCAGGATTTCCTTATCTTTTTAGTAGGTTGTACTGGCTAAATATAAAATATAACAGTCCTAAATCAATCCTGAAAGAAGCGAGGGAGGTTTGGGGGCTTCATCCCCAAGCATTCAATCCCCAAGCAAGGAGCAATGAATCTTTCCGGCCATTTCACAAATCATCTGTGATTACTATATAGGTTGTGCTGGTTTGATTACATTGGTTGAATGACACTCTATTGTATTTGTCAAATAGATTTGTCAATGCCGTTAAGAATTGGATTTGTAGTGATTAGAAAGGAGACTTGATGACATGTTTCGTCCCCGTGCAACACCCTGGATTCATCGTAAATCTCGTTTTTTAATTGCCGGTATTGCCACCTTCGGGGCAATTGTGACTGGTTATCTAGCCGTTACCAAGTTGATCGGGGGTGAAGCCGCTTGTCCTGTAGCTGGATGCGATAAAGTCCTGAATAGCTCCTACGCTGAGATATTTGGGGTGCCTTTGCCCGTCTTCGGGTTTCTGGCTTATGCCTTTATGGGGACTATGGCGATCGCCCCCTGGCTATTCAATCCGGAGTCCCAGAAACAACTCCGCAAGCAGGTGGAGGAGCTTTCCTGGCTGTTTCTGTTTATTGGTAGCTTTGCTATGACCATCTTTAGCAGCTACTTGATCTACGTGATGGCCTTTAAGATTCAGTCATTCTGCCTGTATTGCATCGTATCGGCAATTTGTTGTTTGAGCTTGCTGATTCTGACCCTGATGGGTCGAGATTGGGAAGATCGGGGGCAATTGGTCTTTACCGGTGTGATTGTGGGCATGGTGACGTTGATCGGTACCCTGGCAATCTACGCCCCAATTGAAAATGTCAGCGCCAATGCTTCCAATTCCGCCCAAGTTGCCCTAGCAGAACACTTGAGTCAGGCTGATGCCAAAATGTATGGAGCCTATTGGTGCGGTCATTGTAAAACCCAAAAGGAGTTATTTGGGGCAGAGGCTGTCAAGAAAATGCCCTACATTGAGTGCGATGCCGGGGGGCAAAATCCCCAACCCCAGCGATGTGAAGCCGCTAAAATTACCAGCTATCCTACCTGGGAAATCAATGGTCAGTTGTATCCTGGGGTTCAGACCCTGGAAACCTTGGCCCAGCTATCGGATTATCAAGGTTCCCTGGAGTTTGCAACTCCTTAGAGGCAGGTTTTTTCCTGAACTCAACCTTAGTCCATCCAGCAGCCTGAATTTTAAGAAAACAAAATGGGCAATCCAACGGATTGCCCATTCAACCAAATAGGGATTGAATCATTCGGATGAATCATTCAGCCGTCTTCGACTCACCAAAATCCATCTAGCCAACCATGGCTTTGACTTTCTTGATGATGCCGGTTGGGTCAATTCCCTGATAAGGATACTGTTCCCAGAGGCCACCACAGCCTTCTTCGTGGGTTCCCAAATAGGCATATTTAGGCCCATAACCCCGCTCCAATAACCAGGTACCAAACCGACTACCCAAACCAGTTTTGCGGTTGAAGGCTTCTACTACCAGGACAAAAGGAGACTTGCCAATCTTAGTCATCACCTCTTCGTCCACAACATTCAGGGTAGATTTGTTGATGAGACCGACATTGATGCCCTCCTGCTTTAACCGTTCCACCGCATCCAACGCCCTGTAGACCGTATCTCCAAAAGTGACGATGTATCCGGCAGATCCTTCGCGGATGATTTCATCTTTGCCTGACACAAACTTGTAGTCACCACCATAGAGCTCGTCGCCGCTCGCATTGAGTAGAATTGGGGTTTTTGAGCGGGTGGAGAAGATGAACCGCAGTCCCCGATCAAAGAAAATGGATTCTACGCAGGCTTTCATCTGATTGCCATCCGCTGGGAAGTAGAGGCGAGTTTCATAGCCATCATCCAGGCCATTATCGGCGAAGAAGTTGTTCAAGCCGAAGTGACAGGTATTGTCAGCCATGTCATCAATCCCAGAGTGGGAGAAGTGGCAGAGCAGATTGGAATAATTCAGGCGGGCCATAGTAATCTCGGAAATGCACATTTCCAGAAATGCGGCAAAGGTAGCAAAGATTCCCTGCTTGCCTTCCTCCATGCCAAATCCAGCGGCAGCGGAGAGATTGCCCCGCTCCATAATTCCAGAAGGAATAAACACTTCAGGATGGGCATCATGAATTTTCTTCAAGCCGCAGGAGCCCTCTAGGTCACTGTCGATCACCAGAACTTTATCCTTGCGGTCTTGCTCACTCATCTGACCTAGAATTCCGACTACGGCACTACCGAATACGTTCCGGTTGGAATCCCACTTATCCCCAATCCCCAGGAATTGATAATCATTCTTGGGTTTTTGAATCCCCTTAATAAACTCCACGGCTGCGCTGTGACCCCGGGTTTCTAGGTATTTCAGGGCCAGTTCTACAGAAATCACGTCATGGCCATGATTTGAGCCTTCCAATCCCTCAATGCCGGGGCACATGGGGCGTTTATTAATGACGGCAACAGGGCCAGGGGTATTAACGGCTTCACAAATCCGAGCATAAAGCCCATCCAAATCTTCACCATCTCCCTCTAGGACTTTAAGCCCATGACCCTCCAGGGTTCGCTTGACATCGTAGCCAGGGAGATATTTTGAAGGATGCCCGGCGATTGTTACGTCATTATCATCAATGATTAACTTGACATTAATATGCTGAGCCACAGCCAATCGGGCTGCTTCAGCATCGTCCCCTTCTTGCTGAGAACCATCTGAACCCAGGCAAAATACGGTTTTCCCAGGATTGGCTAGGGCTACACCATTCACATAGGGCCACATGTGACCCAAGCGCCCGGAACTGAATTTCACTCCAGGAGTCAAACCCAATTCAGGGTGTCCAGGCAGTTTAGCTCCAGCAGCCCGGTATTGGGTCAACTGTTCTGCGGGCATTTCGCCTTGAAGTACCGACATCAAATACTGGGTGGCTACCCGATGACCCGCTTCATCAAAGAAAATGGGCACAAATTTGTCTGAACTGCCTCGGAACAGGGCATCCATGATCATCACTTCTGGAACGGTGTCGTAGGGGCCACCGGTATGTCCGCCAACTCCTCGAGCAGCACCGGTTACGGTGAAAAACACAATGGCATCCCGGCAAAGCTGAATATTGGCTTTGAGGGCGGCTCGCTGGTCATCGGTGAGTTGGGGGTTAGCAGGGTCAAGGGTGACTTTCTGATAAGCACTTAGGTCAATGGGGAAGTGGGTCTGAGTTGCTGTCATAGCTCGTATTGTTTTAACTACTGGTTCAATTACTGGTGAATTACTGGAAAAACCTACTCAAGAAAAGCGTAATCGTTCTCGTCTCCTCTGCCAACTGTTTTGTTTTATCTTAGAGGATTGACCCGGAGAATCGGATTCCAGATGAATTTTCCAGGTGAATTTTCCAGATGAATTGTAGGGGCCTAGAATCCCAACTGAAAGACGGAATGTCCACAATCAGGAAGATTGGTTGCCTTTACCAAACCCAAACGTGACCGGAGCTGGAATTCCCCAACTTCTCATTCGGATCAAACTGACATTAATTTCTAACAAATGCTCGATCTGTTCATCGGCTTCGGTATGATTGTTGTTTAAGCTTGACCTCAGTCCTAATTTGTCCTTGGATTCAGATTGATGGGATTTCCTGAACTAATGCACCGAACCAAAATTGTGGCCACGATTGGCCCTGCAACTCAACATCCAGATATGTTGCGATCGCTGATCGAAGCCGGGGCCACCACCCTAAGACTCAATTTCTCCCACGGAACCCATGAGGATCACCAGCGCAATATTCGAACTATCCGGCAGATTTCCTTTGAGCTGAATCGACCTGTGGGAATTTTGCAGGATTTGCAGGGCCCTAAAATTCGGCTGGGGAAGTTTGAAAATGGTTCTATCATTCTCAATCAAGGAGATCGGTTCATCTTGACCAGTCGTCTGCTCCCCGGAACCCAGGAAATTTCATCCGTAACCTACGAATACCTGATCGATGAAGTTCCAGAGGGGGCAACTATTTTGCTCGATGATGGCAAAGTTGAAATGCAGGTGGAAACCGTTGATCGAGAAACCCAGGAGTTGCACTGCCGGGTTGTGGTGGGGGGGCCCCTGTCCAATAGCAAGGGAGTCAACTTTCCTGGGGTCTACCTCTCGGTCAAAGCCATGACGGATAAGGATCGCAAGGACTTGATCTTTGGTTTGGATCAGGGGGTGGACTGGGTGGCCCTGAGCTTTGTTCGGAATCCCCAGGATATTCTAGAAATCAAAGAATTGATTGCCACAGCCGGAAAACGAGTTCCGGTAATCGCCAAAATCGAAAAACACGAGGCCATCGAGCAGATGGAGGAAGTTCTGACGTTGTGTAATGGGGTAATGGTAGCCCGGGGAGATTTGGGGGTGGAGTTGCCTGCCGAGGATGTACCCATTCTACAAAAGCGCTTGATCGCAACGTCAAACCGTATGGGAATTCCGGTGATCACGGCGACTCAGATGCTAGACAGCATGGTCAATAATCCTCGGCCCACCCGGGCTGAAATCTCTGATGTGGCCAATGCAATCCTGGATGGCACCGATGCAGTGATGTTGTCCAATGAAACAGCAGTAGGCAAATATCCGGTGGAAGCGGTGGCGACAATGGCTCGAATTGCCCGGCGGATTGAACAGGAAAGTATTTCCTATAAACTCCCGGCGGGGGCGAGTTATTCCGGGCGCTCGATTCCTAATGCCATCAGTCAAGCCGTGGGACAAATCGCCGAGCAACTTGATGCTGCCGCCATTATGACCCTGACTAAAACCGGGGCTACGGCTCGCAACGTCTCTAAGTTTCGGCCCCGAACCCCGATTCTAGCCGTGACTCCCCATGTTGATGTAGCCCGTCAGTTGAGTCTGGTTTGGGGGGTAAAACCTTTGCTGGTTTTAGATTTATCCTCAACGGATCAAACCTTTCAATCCGCTGTCAATGTGGCCCGGGAAAAAAGCCTGTTATCTGATGGAGACTTAGTGGTGATGACCGCCGGAACTCTGCAAGGGGTTGCCGGATCCACTGACCTAGTGAAGGTGGAAGTGGTGACGGCGGAATTGGGTCGGGGTACAGCAGTGGGCAAGGGTTTAGTCACAGGTCGAGCCAGGGTAGCCTGGACAGCGGAAGAACTGGGAAACTTTATCGAAGGGGAAATTTTAGTCACCCCCCAAACCAATGCTGATTTTGTTGACGTGATGCGGAAGGCCAAAGGTATTGTGACGGAAGCAGACAGCTTAACCAGCCACGCCGCCATTATTGGTCTACGGTTGGGGGTACCGATTATGGTAGGGGTGAAGAATGCGACTCAAGTGATTCGCAATGGGGTGATCCTCACTCTGGATATGCAACGGGGAGTCGTTTATGCCGGAGCCGGAACCCCAAATGTTTTAGGAGATGTTCAATAGAATCAATAGAATATGCCATCCGCTGCTCAATTTATTGCCATCAAAATCGCCGTAATGACGGTCTCAGATACTCGGACGGCAGCCACGGATACCTCCGGCAAGCTTTTGTGCGATCGCCTCTGTGAAGCCGGACATATTCTGGCTGAGAAAGTTATTGTGCCTGACGATATTTACCAGATCCGAGCCGTGGTGTCCCGCTGGATTGCAGACGAAGCTGTTCAGGCTGTGATCACAACTGGAGGCACAGGGGTAACGGAGCGAGATGTCACCCCTGAAGCAATTCAACCCCTCCTGGACAAAGAAATTCAGGGATTTGGGGAAATCTTTCGGATGATTTCCTACTCGGAAATTAAGACCTCCACCATTCAATCCCGAACCCTGGGGGGGGTCGCCAATGGTACCTATATTTTCTGCCTACCAGGTTCTTCTGGAGCCTGCCGCACGGGCTGGGATGAACTGATCCGCGATCAACTGGACAGCCGCCATTCTCCCTGCAATCTGGTGGAGTTAATCCCCCGGTTGCGGGAATAAAATTGACTATTTCTCAGCAAGCAAGATATTTCTCAATCCTAAAGACGGGCAGAATGAACGTCATAACCCAAATGGAAGCTGTACAGGGCAAAAACCGGGAGAATGAGTAGGAACGTCAGGGCGATTGTGCCATGAATACCCTGAATATCCCCTAAATCCGGTAGCGCCATCCTGCCCCAACGTTTGTCGTAGGTGTTGTAGACCCAAAAACCTGAAATCACGGCTAAAATTGCAAGTCCCGCAGCAGCCCCATGTAAAATCCGCAGCAAAGCTGGTTGGTATGGACTTGATGGCATATCAAAAATCTGTTCTGAGGTTTATTCTGATCATGAAGTTTCTTAGACTATAGCAAAACCAGAACGGCCCCCTGAAATCAGAAATTATCGCTGATCTTGCCGTAGCCGTTGCCAGTGCAAGGCTCCCTGGGAATACTGCCAGCGCAAAAGCTGATGGGCTGATTGACCCACCCAGGTAAACTCTGCCAATGCCTGCCGGGGGGCAATCGTCGCCAAGGCGATCGCCTCCGCCATTTCGCAAATTCCCCAGTTAACCAAGTTCTCAACCCCCGCCAACAGGGGCAAAGTAGTTCCCGCCAGAGTTCCCTCAGGTAATCTGGCCGTGCCCTGGGTGACTTGAATCTGCCGTTGATCCCATGGATAAATGCCGTCCGGCAAACCCAAGGGAGCCAGGGCATCACTCACTAGAAATAGCTTTGAACAGATGGCCCACACTGAATTGTGGAGGGTTGAGTCCTGAGTTCCTTTAGGCTGTCCCCGAGCTATCCGTACTAGCAGATCGAGCATGGTTGAGCCAATATGCTGACCATCGGCAATAAATCCACAATGAACCTGGGGATGCACCAAGGCCGCCCCCAAAAGCCCGGATTCCCGATGATGGAGACCTGGCATAGCATTGAATCCGTGGGTAACCATTGTTGCCCCCTGATCGAACGCAGCCTGGGCCTGGATGGCTGTGGCCTGGGAGTGGCCCAAGCTCACCGTCATGCCCAAATCTTTTAAGTACCTCAGGGTGGTTCCGGTTTCATCTAACTCCGGAGCCAGGGTGATAATTTTTACAATACTGCCATAGTCTCCCAAGATCTGCTTGAGATAGTCTACCGTCAGGGGCAGCAAATATTCTGGGGGATGGGCCCCTCGTTTCTGAAAATTTAAGCAGGGCCCCTCCAGATGCACCCCTAGAACCTGAGCGGTGTTTGGGGATTGCTGGGGAATCCATTCGGCGAATACCTGGAGCGATCGCTGAATATTTTCCAGACTGGTGGTGACAACAGTGGGCAAAAACCCGTCTATCCCTGTTCCCAGAGGAAATTACAGATTTGCTCGAGCCTGTTCCAGTCAGAACGCTGGATGTCTGGAAAAGCCAGCCCCAGGGCTCCGTTAATTTGCAAATCCCAACCCCCTAGGGATATCCAGTCCCCCTCTAGGTCAAGCACCTCGACCCCAGCCCAGTCATCTCGCCCATTATCCCCGGCCCGAATCTCAGCGATTTGGCCCTGACGGATCCCAACTCCTTGGGGAAAACTGAAGCCAGGGAGGTTTGCATTGATCAGATTAAGGTTGAGGTCAAGATGGCGATCCATAAAAATTGGTTCAGTTCAGGAAACGATGATTTGTCATCTGCCGGGGAATTGCGGTTAACTGGCAACTGTTAACCCAATCCCCATATTAAGCAACGATGTTTTCTTCTGATTCCAGTCCGAAGCACCCACCTCAAGTCGGGATTATCATGGGCAGTGATTCTGATCTTCCCACAATGCAGGGGGCGATCGCCATCTGTGAAGAATTTGCCGTTCCCCATGAACTGGCGATTGTCTCCGCCCACCGCACCCCTGACCGCATGGTCGAGTATGCTAAAATAGCCCATGAACGCGGGTTGAAAGTGATTATTGCTGGAGCTGGGGGGGCCGCCCATCTCCCCGGCATGGTGGCCGCCCTCACCCCCCTCCCTGTGATTGGAGTCCCCATTGCCACTCGCCATCTCCAGGGGATTGACTCCCTTTATTCCATTGTCCAGATGCCTGGGGGAGTTCCTGTAGCCACGGTGGCGATTGGCAATGCAAAAACGCAGGACTCCTGGCGGTACAAATCTTAGCAACCCAGCAACCAAATCTGTTACAGCAGGTGCAGGCTTATCGCCAAACTCTAGAAGATTCTGTTCTTGACAAACAAAAACGCCTGGAACAGTTGGGCTATGCTCAATACTTGATCGAACATGACATAAATTCCTAGCCTAAAATGTCATAGAACTCAAGCTGGCCACAACTCGCTCACGTCGGTAGTTGAAATGACAAATGTAACTTCTAATACAGAACTGACGGTCATTTCCTCCCCAAAATTGAAAATTCCTGATGCAAAATTAGCATCAATCTTGAATCTGGTTTTACAGGGTGCTGGGTTGACATGGGTCAGCTACGCGGGTCAGCTAATCTACAGAGAGGCTTAGGCGTTATCGTTGCGAGTTGACGACAAACGTGACCGAGGGAAAAATCCTTGGGCCTCTGATTTTCTCCCAGCTTGAAAGCTCTTCTGAATCGCTAGGTTTCATCCTCTTACCTTAACCTTGAATTTTTGAAGTCAATGTACAAAAGCAAACAGTTCAATGTCGTTGGTCAGAGACCTCCGACTAGTCACCGATCTCAGCCGATCCTGAAACAACGGTCTAGATGGATTTCCCCGAGCCTCTTGGCCTGTATTCCTCTAACCGCATTGATTGTTGTGGTCTGGAGCTTTGCCGCTTCAGCCCAGGATGCAGAGCCCCTGACCCCTGAGGATGTTCAAGGGGCTTTAAATATGATTTGGGTTCTGGTGGCATCTATTCTGGTGATTTTCATGAATGCCGGTTTTGCCATGCTAGAAACCGGGTTCTGCCGTCAGAAAAACGCGGTGAATATTCTAGCCAAGAACCTGATTGTGTTGCGATCGCACCCTTAGCTATTGGGCCATTGGATTTTCTTTGATGTTTGGTGGAGAGAACTCCTTTATCGGAGGCGGGGGTTACTTTTTATCAGGGGAGCCTGGGGTTTATGGTCTAGCGGAATATCCTGAAGGTCTACCCACCAGTGTTTTCTTCCTATTCCAGGCTGCTTTCGCCGGAACAGCGGCAACTATTGTATCTGGAGCAGTGGCAGAGCGGATCGAATTCGTGGCATTTTTGCTCTTTAGTTTCCTTCTAACCGCGATTGCTTATCCAATCACCGGTCACTGGGTCTGGGCCGCAGATGTTGGCTGGCTCAACCAAATGGGATTCCTTGATTTTGCCGGATCAACGGTGGTTCACTCCGTGGGGGGATGGGCAGCGTTGATGGGGGCGGCCATTCTGGGCCCTCGGATCAGTAAGTACGCTGAGGATGGTTCTCCTCGGGCGATCCCCGGGCATAATATGAGTATTGCGACCCTGGGATGTCTGATTCTGTGGATTGGCTGGTTTGGGTTCAACCCCGGTTCCCAATTGGCGGCGGATGAAGCCGTTCCCTACATTGCTGTCACCACGAACCTGGCGGCGGCGGCGGGTGGTATTACTGCCACTATCACCTCTTGGGTAAAAGATGGCAAACCGGATCTCTCCATGGTAATCAACGGCATTCTGGCTGGACTAGTGGGCATTACCGCAGGTTGTAATGGAGTTAGCTACTGGGAAGCCATTACTATTGGCGCAATTGCCGGTGTGATTGTTGTTTTCTCAGTCGCATTCTTTGACCGGATCAAGATTGATGACCCAGTGGGGGCAACTTCAGTTCACCTGGTCTGTGGAATTTGGGGAACCCTGGCAACCGGAATCTTCGTCGATGGAGGTAATATTGGGGTTCAACTAGTCGGAATTCTATCTATTGGTGGTTTCACCGTACTCTTGAGTACGATTTTCTGGTTGGGCATCAAGGCGACCGTGGGAATGCGGGTTCATGCTGAGCAAGAGATCACTGGTTTGGATATTTCTGAACATGGCATGGAGGCCTACAGTGGTTTCTTGAAGGAAGCTGGCCCGATGACCATGGGTGGATCAGAATCTGTGTCTACCAGTGAAGTGGCTAGCCATTACTAGGCTATTCATTGCAGCTCAGCGCTGATAGATTTAAAGCTCAACGCTGAAAATTTGAACCCCTCTTCTCGATAGAATGAAATCGAGAAGGGGGGATTTTTATTGATTGGGGATTACATGGCAATCCTGTCTCATTCGTGAAAAAGATTAGAGAGGGGTTTGGGGCGAAGCCCCCAAGAAGGTAGCAACGCCCCCTTTACCCCCTTTTCACAAATCATTTGTGATTGCTATGGATTAAATAAATTAGAACATTTGCACCTGATTTGATGGACGTTCCTTCGTCCTATTGATTTAGCTCTCTTGATTTATCTATTGATTTATTTATGTTGATTACACCGTCTGAGTCACCCCAGGGTTCTTTCAGGTCTTCCCGAAATCCCTGGGTTTTTGGAGTGCTCTGGTTAATTGTTATCACCTTAGGAGTTCTGATGATTGCTCAACTGCCTCAATCGCAGCTTTTAACGGATCCCTTCCTACAGTTGCCGACGGCAAATGCCGTGCGAGTGGTCTGGTTTACGGAATTTCCTGGGATTGAGCATCGGGTAATCTATGGGGAGCAGTTCCAGGAAAACGCCCAGGCTAATACCACTCAACTCAGTCGCACCTATGAGGATCAAGATTCCTATGTTGGGGTGCAGACGAAGGACAATAAGATCTATACCAAACCTGTCCGGCGACCCATCTGGCGACATGAAGCCGAAATTCAGGGATTAACTCCAGGAATTAAAGTTCCCTATCAAGTCACCAGCACCATGGAAACGGGTCAAACCATTAGCAGCAAACCCTTTACCCTGGCTCCCAATCCCCAACCCGGAACCCCGCTGAAAATTCTTCTGACTTCCGACCATCAACTCAAACCCATGACCGCTACCAATTTACAGAAAATGATTGAAACCGTAGATCAACTTGATGCTATTTTTGTTGCGGGAGATCTGGTCAATATTCCGGATCGGGCTTCAGAATGGTTTGATGACAATCGAGGGGGGGCGTTTTTTCCGGTTCTCCAGGGTCGCGCCCACTACAAGTTAGAGAAGGACGGAGTGACAACCCTCTATACAGGGGGAGAATTGATTCAGCACATCCCTCTATTTCCAGCCATTGGTAACCATGAAGTGATGGGGCGATTTTCCCCCGAAAAAAGTTTGAATGAGCAGTTTAATGATCCCTATCCCAGGGCTCTAGTGGAAAAAGCCTATGGTTCCAACCTGGATCAAACGGAGTTAAAGAACTACACGTTTAATTCAGATACTTATAGTGAGATTTTTAGCTTACCGGATAAGAAGAAAAACTACTATGCGGTTACCTTTGGGGATGTGCGACTGATTGCTTTATACATTACTAATATCTGGCGAACCCCCAACCTGGGTCAGGATGCGCGGGGAAAATATCGGGAACGGGATCAGGACTTTAATCAGATGAAAAACTGGGGCTATGGCCAACATATTTTTGAGCCGATTCAGCCCGGCAGCCCCCAATACACCTGGCTACAACAAGAACTCGAAAGTCCAGAATTTCAACGGGCAAAATATAAAATTGTCATGTTTCATCATCCGCCCCATTCCCTAGGGGATAATATTGTTCCCCCCTATACGAACCCTGTGCAATTCACCGAGCAAGATGGTTCAGGCCAGATCAAAATGATCCGCTATGAGTATCCTAAACAGCAGGACTATATCATTCAAGATCTGATGCCTTTGCTGGAAAAAGCTGGAGTACAACTGGTGTACTATGGCCATTCTCACCTGTGGAATCGGTTTATCAGCGATCGTGGCCTTCACTTTTTGGAATCTTCTAATGTGGGCAATACCTATGGAGCCTATCTGGGCAAAAAAAGACGATTTATTCCCCCTGCTTTCACAGAGGCATACAGCGCAGTTGGAGATCCCAATGGACTCAAGCCCATCATGCCAACCCTGAAACCCTGACTGGCAAAGACGGTAAACCCCAACCCTACATTGCCAGTAACGACATCACTGCATTCAGTATTCTAGATACAGGGTCAGGGACAGTCAGCAGCTACTATTTCGATACTCAAGCACCCAATTCCTCTGTAATCAAATTTGATCAATTTCAATTAAAATCCTAGAAAGTTTTTGGCCATGTCAACCCCCACAATTCCTGAAATCTCTGCGATTATTTGCACCCATAACCGGGAACACTATCTCGGTGCTGCCATTGATAGTGTCTTGAGCCAGGACTTCAGGGCTTTTGAGGTCATCGTGATCGATAATGCCTCAAGCGATCGCACCCGGGAGGTGGTCGAAGCTCGATTGTCTGACCCCCGACTGCGCTATGTCTATGAACCGATCACAGGGTTATCTGTTGCCCGGAACCGGGGAGCCCAGGAATCCCAGAGCCCGATTCTGGCTTACCTGGATGATGATGCCGTTGCCAGTTCCCAATGGTTGGGGGTACTATATCGGGCCTATCAGGACAATGACAAGCTGGCGATCGCCGGGGGAAAAGTGACCCTGATCTGGCCCAACGGCGTGAGCCCACCAAAGTGGATCTCTCCCGGATTGGCCGGGAATTTGGGGGCCTATGACCTGGGTTCGGAGATGGTTTTGATTCAAACCCCAGGGCTGACCCCCCGAGGTTTAAACTACTCTATTCGTCGCAGTTTTTTAGAACAGATTGGTGGATTTGACCTGAACCTGGGCCGGGTGGGGAAACGGTTACTCTCCAATGAAGAATTGATGACCACTCAACTGGCCTTAGAGAAGGGCTGGCAGGTGGCCTATCTGCCGGAAGCCTTGGTGGCCCATAATGTTGCCCCAGAGCGGATCAACCGGTCCTGGTTTATGGAGCGGGGTTGGTGGCAGGGAATTAGCGAATGCTATCGAGAACAATTGGCGGGGGAAGCCGGTATGGGTCAGTTCGCTCGGGGCAGTGAACGGATTGTGCGGGGCTTGTATAAATCCCTGAAATACTGGCCCGATCCGGCCCAGCGATTTGACAACTTTGTCTATGCCTATGGCCAAATTGGCTACCTCGGGGCAGTCCTCACTGGGCTATTTCAGGGAAAACACCAGTAGCCAGATTGACTGCAATCAGCTTAGAATGGGCGTGAATGAATGGATTGAAGTGAATAGCCATGACTCCGACTGCCTCTAAGATTCCAGTTTCAGTTCTGATCCCGGCTAAGAATGAAGAAGAGAACTTACCGGCCTGCCTGGCCAGCGTGGCTAGAGCGGATGAGGTTCTGATCGTTGATTCCCAGAGTAGTGATCGCAGCATTGAGATTGCTGAGCAGTTTGGGGCAAAAATAGAGCAATTTTATTTCAATGGTCGCTGGCCGAAAAAGAAAAATTGGTCGTTGGACAATCTATCCTTTCGTAACGACTGGGTCTTGATTGTTGATTGTGATGAACGGATTACCCCAGAGCTTTGGGATGAGATTGCCATTGCCATTCAAGACCCAGACTATTGTGGCTATTACCTGAATCGTCGCGTCTTTTTCCTGGGGAAATGGATTCGTCACGGCGGCAAATACCCCGATTGGAATCTGCGCCTGTTCAAGCACGCCCAGGGGCGCTATGAAAATCTCAAAACAGAAGGGGTGCGAAATACCGGGGACAACGAAGTCCATGAACATGTGGTGATGTCGGGGCCTGAAAAAGTGGGCTATCTCAAGGAAGATATGCTCCACGAAGACTTCCGGGATATGTTCCACTGGATTGAGCGCCACAATCGCTATTCCAATTGGGAAGCCCAGGTGCATTTCAATTTGCTGACGGGGCAAGATGACGCTGAAACGATTGGGGCCAGCCTGTTTGGGGATGCGGTAAAACGCAAGCGATTCCTGAAGAAAATTTGGGTACGTTTGCCGTTCAAGCCCGCCCTGAGATTTATCCTGTTCTATTTTATTCAGTGGGGCTTCCTCGATGGCAAGGCGGGCTATATCTACGGTCGCCTCCTCAGCCAGTATGAATACCAAATCGGAGTCAAACTCTATGAGTTGCAAGCCTTTGGGGGCAAGCTGAATGTTAGCAAAGACTCCTTGGCCACCGCTCCAGTTGGTCTTGCAGAAGAACCTGAAAAAGTTACCCAGAGCTAGTGATGACGGATTCCTGGGTTGATCTGCGGCAATACGATCAGTCCTCGTTTGACCGAGGACGACCGGGTTGGTTTGTCCTGATTTGGTGGCTAGTTCAGGGGATTACGTTTCCCCTGACGATTCATCCTGCTAGTGGTTTGAGAGCCTGGATTCTCAGGAGTTTTGGGGCAACAATTGGTCAGGGGGTGGTGATTCGTCCGACTGCCCGGTTTACATTTCCCTGGAAGGTAGTCCTTGGGGATTACAGTTGGGTTGGGGATGATGTGGTGTTCTATAGCTTGGATCAAATCACCATCGGACAGCACTGTGTAATCTCGCAAAAAACCTACCTCTGTACCGGGAGCCATGATATTAAGGATCCTGCTTTTGGCTTAAAAACGGCTCCAATTGTTGTGAATAATGGAGCCTGGATTGCCACGGATTGTTTTATTGCACCGGGAGTTGAGATTGGGGCCAATGCAGTGATTGGAGCCCGCAGTAGTGTATTTGGAAATATGCCGGAGGGCTGGGTCTGTCTGGGAACCCCCTGCTTGCCCCGTTATGCCCGGCAGATGGAGTTAAGTTCGACAACCAACCAGAATCAGAGCGAATAGTATTTAAGCAGAAATATTTATGGCCTTTCTCACCCTGCTAGAATCTGGGAGGTGATAGCACACTACATCACCATCACCCAAATTCATCGGAATATTTGAGTAGCAGTATTCAAGCTGGAACTTCGGTTTGAGGTTACACGGCAGGTTCCTCAGACATCTGCGGTGTCAGGGTTGCAGCAACTTCCTCGTAGACCTTGAGATACTCCTTAGCGGAGTTCTCCCAACTAAAGTTTTCCCGCATTCCCCGCTGCTGCAAACGATGCCAGTTACTCTTGTAGCGAAAGGCTTCTGAGGCTCGAATCAGGGCTGTCAGGAAGTCCATCGGTTCATAGCGATCAAAACAATACCCTGTCCCCGTTTCATTCACCGGATCACAGTGGGATACCGTGTCAACCAGGCCCCCTGTCCGGCGCACAATTGGAATACAGCCATAACGCATGGCTAGCATCTGACTAATCCCGCAGGGCTCAAATCGACTGGGCATCACCAGGGCATCACATCCGGCATAGATCCGGCGAGACAAGGGCTCATTGAACAAAAGCTGGGTGGTCATGCGTCCAGGGAATCGGGAAGCCATTTGCCAGAGTTGGGTTTCGTAATAGCGATCGCCCGTTCCCAGAACTACCAACTGAGAATCAGTGAAAGCCAGAAAGTTATCCATGGTTTGAATGAACAAATCCAGTCCCTTTTGCTCAACCAGACGACTTACCATCCCACCAGAAATGTGCCTGAGTTCACCTCTAGCCCCAGTTCTTCCTGAAGCGCAATCTTATTAGCTTTGCGACTCTCCACAGAGTCAGCACTAAAATTCTCGACGATAAACCGATCCGTCTCTGGGTTGTAGGCATCTGTATCAATCCCGTTGAGAATCCCAGAGGTTTTCCCACTCACAAAAGACAACAGTCCTTCCAGGGTTTCTCCGTAAGCCGCCGTTTGAATCTGTTCGGCATAGGTGGGGGAGACAGTTGTCACTCGATTGGCAAATTGGATAGCTGCCGCCATGGTGTTATGACCTTCCATATACCAGGGACACCAGGTAATCCGATCCAGAAACCAGCGCCAAGGGCCTTGATAGGCCAGATTATGAATCGTAAAGATTGTACCGATATCCGGCGTTTCATGCATCCAGACTGGAACCATTCCAGCGTGCCAATCATGACAATGGATAATCGTGGGTTTCCAGTAATTCCAGGCAAATTCTGCTGCCCCGTTCGCAAATAGGGTAAACCGCCAGCTTTCATCTTCCCCGTAGTAAACCCGTCTAGGGGTAAAAGAGGGATGGCCTAACAAATACAGCGGAACATCTGTTTTGGGCAGCTTGGTCTCATAGACTGCAATTTTCTGAGACATGGCGCTTCCCCACCAAACTGGCTCTTGAGGAATTTCCAGTTTGTCCGGCAAAAAACCATAGTAAGGCATAAATATCCGAACGTCGTGCCCCATCGCCCGCAATACCTTGGGTAAGGCACCGACCACATCTCCCATGCCACCAACCTTAGCCAGAGGAGAAGCTTCCGCAGCTACAAATAGAATTCGCATAATAATTTTTTTACGTCCTTTATAAGGCTCCGTAACGTCATCATACCGGGTCAGGGTGCTTCTTATAGCACTCCGTAATAGTTGATAATTCTTAAACTCAGTTTTATCCTATTCCAACTCCAGATATTGTATGGTGAAATCAGAATTAATAGCCTCTAAATTTCAATCAGCTAGCTACTGAAGTAGCTTGGCGCAATTAATTAGAAGATTGATGGGAAGGCAAAGGGGGCAGTGTCCCCATCCTAGGGCGAAGCGCCAGACCCCCTTCTATTTAACGATTAATGACAACCACCTACTGAGTGAATCTAGACGTTTCTCTTCCGCCCGCCAATCACAACCCAGTCAATCTTGCTATCAGCCAGGGAAAACGGTGGGTTTGATTCAGGGTTGTTGAGTGAGGGGCGATGTACTTTAGCCGTAAATCTTCTGGCTGTCATGGTGTTATTGGTGCAATGTTTAGATGAAAGCTTCCGTGATCGAATCTGCCGTTGTTGAATCTCCAGTCGCTCAATTACCTCGATCAAAGCTTGGGGAGCGAGGAGTTCTTCAGCTCAAAATTGTTTCCTGGGGATTTTTATGTTTAGTTTTACTCAGTGAAAACCTTAAGGGGTTTGCGTCCCCTGTAGAGTTCCCCATTTCCCTGGAGATCCCGGCGATCGCCCAATCCACGGCTCCTGCAGGATTTCTCCAGGAGGGCATTTATCTCTATGGGGAATCTCCAGTCCCAAATCAGGTGGGACAGGCTTATATGATATTCGAAGTAACCTCAGATCGAGTGATTGGAGCGTTCTATATGCTCAATTCCTCCTTTGACTGTTTCTCTGGGAAGCCCCAAGGCAATCAGCTAACCTTGACCATTGTTGACAGCTATACCCAGGAATCTCATTCCTATGGGATTGCAATCCATCATTCAGCTATGGTGGCGGCTCATCAGGGTAGCGGGACGGAGCCCGGAATCACATTGGAGGGATTTCATCCGATTGCATCCATCAGTGACAATGATCATCGGATCCTCGCTACCTGTAAAGCCGATCTAGCCTTCACAACAACTGAAGCTCCGAAGAGTTTGCTATGATCACGGGGTAAGTTCTGCAATCTCTACTCACCCCGTGCCTGTTTCAATCTCATTCTGAGATGGTTCGCCCTGAAACCATTACTCTAGAACCATTACTCTAAAATTATTGATGTTTAACCATTAATATTCAATAGTTTTAATGCTGAATGGTTTCTGAGGTGGAGGTTGATTTTCTGTCTCTCGCATCTACTGAATCCTTTTCGCTGAGTTCAATCAACCTGAGCCCTTGAGGCCGATACTAGCTCGGAGGTTGTGGGTGTTGATTTGAGTTACAACCACGCAGGTTCAGATGCTAAAACTTTTTTTAAAGCAGACGGTGCTTCCGGCTCTGTTATGTACTGTTTCTGGCTGTACTGTTCAATCGAGTTCTCTTCCTGAGCCGATCCCTACTCAACTGTCAACCTTACCAAACAGGATTGTGATCGGGACGGTTGCCGCCAATCCCGGTTGGACAATTCAGCAATTTCAACCGCTGGTGGATTATCTAGCTAGCCAACTTGATGGTTATCAGATCGGAACTGGGGAGGTGAAAGTGGCTCCTGATATCCAAACGATGGCAAAGTGGCTCGAGCTCGGAACCGTTTATCTTTATATCGATCAACCCTATGCAGCGTTAAATGTTAGTCAGGAAGCTGATGCTAGACCGCTGCTAGAATTCTCTCAAGGGAATAGCGCTGGGGAATCTTCACTCATTGTGATCCTCAAAAATAGCCAGCTTAAAACTTTGGAGAATCTCAAGGGAAAAAAAATTGCCGTTTCGTTTCCGACTTCAACCACAGGATTTGTTTTACCGATAGCTTATCTTCAGGCTGCAGATTTCAAGCTGGTGCAGCAGTCATCTGAAAATACAGCGAAGGAGGATGAACTTGAATATTGTTTCACTCAAGCGGATCAGAATAGTATTCAATGGCTGATTAGTGGTAGGGTTCAGGCTGCAGCTATCAGTTCCCAGAGCTTTCAAAGTCTTCCGATTGCCACCCAAAATGCCATGGTAATTCTGGCAAAAACTGAAGCGGTTCCTCAACAATTAGTCCTGGTCAAACCTAATTCAGAAGCACCCCTGGTAGATTCTATTCAGCAAGTGTTATTACAGATGAGTGGGACTGAGAAGGGGAAAGCGGCATTGAATATGTTTGAGCAACCGGCTAAGTTCGACAATACACTATCTCCAGACGATCTTGCCGAGTTGCGAGAACGCTTCGGAGCATTTCAGAGTCCATAGGTTGAGAGGGGTAGCTTTGGGATGGGACGAGTATCGCTAGCCACCAAACTCACTGTAGCTATGACCAGCTTAGTTATTTCTGTGGTAGCTGGCCTGACTTGGCTATCGCTTCAACGAGAAGAAAAAGCACTGCATCAGGAGCTAGAAGATCAAGCTGAAATTTTAGTCCATACCCTGGCTGCCACCATTACGGATGACTTATATAGACTTGACGCTCGGGCCATGCGGGAATTGATGGAACAATTGGGAGTGAGTCAGGTTGTTTCCCTGGGCCGAGTTTATGAAAAACAGGGGCGAATTGTTGCTGATGCTTATAGCCGTGATGTCTTAGATAAAATTCAACCGGATCCCTGGGGTCAGGAATTGGTCAAAGCTAGTGATATTGTTCTGCGATGGCAACCCGATCAGTTGCTGGTGGGTAAGGCGGTGATGGCAGGCCGTCAGAACTTGGGGGCTATCAGTATTGGATTTTCCACTGATCCCCTGAATGCTAAGATAGATACAGCTCGCTATCAAGCCTACACCGCTGCCTGTCTGACTACAGCCATTGGAATTCTAATTTCTTCACTATTGAGTCGGTCTGTGACGCGATCGCTACAGCAGATGATTGTGGCAACCCAGCGTGTTGCTGCTGGGGATCTGACTCAGAAAATTAATATTCAAAGTCAAGATGAACTGAGGGTTTTAGCAGACTCCTTCAATTTGATGACAGATCAACTGCGAACCCTGCTTGAAAGCAAAGAAAAGCTCATTCAAGGACTAGAACATCGAGCAGAAGCCCTGCGCCAGAGTGAAACCAAAAACCGGGCTTTGTTGAATGCAATTCCTGACTTAATGTTTCGCTTTAGTCGCTCTGGAATTTTTGTAGAGTTTAAGATTTCTCGCAATAGTAATCTATTAGAATCCTTAACCAAGTACTTGAATAAAACAGTTCATGATCTGTTTCCTCCCCATGTTGCCCAGAGTTATATTAAACATATTCAAGCCACCCTCAAAACTCATCAAATTCAGATTTTTGAATATGAATGGTTAGTTGATCAAGAACGTCGCCACTATGAGACTCGAATTGTTATCAGTGGAGATGATGAAGTCTTAGCCATAGTTCGGGATATTACAGACAGTAAGCTGGCTCGAATCGAGTTACAACAGGCTAAGGAAGCCGCCGAATCTGCTAATAATGCCAAAAGTGAGTTTCTGGCTAGCATGAGTCATGAACTTCGCACCCCGCTAAATGCCATTATTGGCTATAGCGACTTACTCAAGGAAGAGGCACGAGATTTAGGTCATGCCAATTTTCTGCCTGATTTAGAGCAGATTCGCTCCTCTGGAATGCATTTATTAGCCATTATTCAAGATATCCTGGACATTTCTAAATTGGAATCTGGCGAAATGAACCTTTACCTGGAGAATTTTGATTTAACAATTCTAATTGATGAGGTCAACGCCACTGTCCAGCCTTTGATTCAAGGCAACCAAAATGTACTGGAAATTGACTATGACACAGCCGTTGATTTCATGTATGCTGATCGCACAAAAGTCAAACAAGTGCTGTTGAATCTCCTCAGCAATGCCGCTAAATTTACTAAAAATGGTCTGGTCAAATTATGTATTCAGCATCAAACCTTGGCCTTGAGTAATGGGAATTATCCTCAAGGTCATTTTCCCTCGAAGATCGAATCAACCGCAGATTCCCAGGGAAATTGGATGACTTTCAGCGTGACGGACACGGGAATCGGCATGACCCCTGAGCAAATTCAAAAAGTCTTTAAGCCCTTCACTCAAGCTGATGCTTCTACGACTCGGAGATATGGGGGAACAGGACTAGGACTGTCAATCAGTCAGAGGTTTTGTGGAATGATGGGGGGTAAAATTACTGTAGAAAGTCAGGCCAATATTGGCTCCGTATTTACTGTGTATCTTCCAGTAATAACCTCTGAATTAGAACTGGATCGAAGTAATGCCATCTCTGTTTAAATCTTAAATCTGCTTTAAATAAAGATGATTTAAACAGAGATTGACAGATTGACATATCCCATAGTGTTGGGCAATTCGTCCTAGCAGACAAGATGCCCCACTACGAGCTTTCATGAGCCATTTGAGATTGCTACATCTTTCTCCAGATATTGAACGATGAGTGAATCGACCGAGCCGGAGCAAGAACCATTTAGCCTTTGCATACACTGTCATATACAAAGGCCGTCAGGTGAAACTTTTACACAAAATCAAAGTATCCGGTCGGCACGAAGAAGACCTGAGCATCTTCAGGCAGGTCAAGATTAGCTGTTGCAACGCCTGCCAAGGCTGAATCACTGAAACCGGACAATCTTGCAAAGCCCTCGGTTGCTGGAGCTTCCATCAAAAATACTTGTTCTGTAATTAGTGAGAAATCTGGCTCGACTTCCTCAACAGGGATAAAAGCATTGTCCCCAGAGATTCGAGCATCGAATTCGGCAATTATATCTATGAGATCCTGTTCAGTGAAACCAGTCTCATCAGGGACGTAGTTATCCAGTTGTTCCTGGAAAAACGCTCTTGTCTCCAAAAGACCAGTCAGAATATCTATCTCTGGTTCAGGCGATTCGGGAGCTTTCTCAATTGGAGTTGCACTGATAAACGAGCCTATAGACTTTAAGAGCAACGGAATGTCGTCAATCTCATGACCCGCATTTTGCATGACATCGTATTCGCCTTTTTCCCACCAAGAACTTCTGAACAACAGGTCATCTCCCTGTCGTGCGAATTCAATGATGTATGGCTCTTGTGATATTGTTTCACTCCCGCTTAATGCAAAAGAGCTAATGCTAGCAGAAGCAGGTAATGGTGGTGGAGGGCCGTCGAATACAATCTGATCTCCCTCACTAGCATTTCGATCCCCAATTCCTCCAAGCTCTGCGGCTTCAATGAAGAATGTATCAGCACCGGAATTTCCAGTGTAACTATCAGTCCCTGCATTTCCGGCTAGATAATCATTTCCGGGGCCGCCCGTCAGGATGTCGTTACCGTTACCACCTTCAACCCGGTCGGCATCATTGTCGCCAAATAGGAGATCATTTTGATCGGCTCCTTGAACAGTGTCAAATCCTGCTCCTCCGAACACTTCGTCAAATCCTGAACCGCCAAACAATAAGTCGTTACCACTGCTTCCAATCACATCGTCATTATCTGCACCCCCATCAATACGGTCGTTACCGCTGTTTCCAACTAAGAGATCGTTTCCAGCAAACCCATAGATATTGTCAGCTCCCGTAGTACCTGTATAGCTGTCAGGCCCAGGAGTCCCAAAATAATTTGCCATTCTTTTTCTCCTTAAGACAACGTGGCTGAACTGCCACAAGGAAAATTGTAACAATAAAAATCCCGATAATAATGCATACAAATAAAGATTTTTCTACTAACAGTAATAGCGCTTTTCTTTGTTAACTTTGTAAAATAACACTATATACAGAATACAAATTTTTAAGGCTGGGCAAAGATAAGGTTAAATCCTGATTACTCATTTTCGGTGTAAATAAACCGAGTTAAACTATTATTTGATGAGTTTAATTATGGAAAAATAAATGTTAGAAGTCATCCCATTAACATCTGGTCAGGTTCAAGTTCCCCTGCCAGGTGGAGGACTAATCGGAATAACACCAGATGGAACGCCAGGATTCGGAAGGTCTGTGGAGCTAAGAGGGTCAGGGATTTTCATTGGGACGGCATTACTGGATCAAATTGTGGTTGTTGATGATGGAGAAAAAACAATATTTAGTCTAGACGATGGAGATAACTTTTATATTTCCGGATCAGGGGTAACAGCTTTTGGGAATGCTGGAGAGGATAATTTCACAGGTGGAGACGGAGACGACACCTTTTATGGTGGAGCCGGATTTGACCGTGCTGAAGGTGGCAATGGTAATGATTTGATATTTGGGGAGTTAGAGGGAGAAAGATTAGATGGTCAAGCCGGAAGTGATACGCTATTTGGCGGAATGGGAGCCGATGTTGTCCGTGACAGGGGTGGTGTAGAGGGTGATGAGAATTTGCTGTATGGAGGGCAGGGGGATGATCGCGTTGAAAGCGAGAATGGAAATGATCGCCTCTGGGGAGACCTGGGAGACGACAATCTAACCGCCGGAACCGGAAGCGATACTTTGACGGGCGGCTCTGGGTTTGACATTTTGACAGGAAACGACTTCTTTGGCTTTTCACCCGACCAGGCCCAGGACTTGTTTGCTTTAGAAATCACTGGTCAGTTTGATCTAATTACTGACTTTGAGGACGGTGTTGACCGTTTGATTCTTCCAGCGGGTGTCTTGTTTGAAGATTTAGTGATTGCCCAGGTCGGAGAAGATGCAGCCGCTTTGGATGCACTAGGATCTCGGTGGTTTAATGAACCAACAGACATCGTCATTCGCTTGGCAAATTCTGGAGAAGTTCTAAGCGTGCTGAATGGTAATGGGACGGGCTTAACTGTTGATTCAATTTCAGTAGAGGACTTTATTGACAGCAGCTTTCAATAATTAGGGGCAATTGAGGGATTGCTGTCATGAGATACAATTAACCCCAAAACCCTTATTATAGCTAAGGTCTAGCGGTTGATTTTTTCGGGTTCAGTGAAGCGGATTTGCTGAACTAAAGTAGATTAGAACAAACCCTCAGAGGTAGAATCAGTAAAGCATCCATTAGGTAAGAAGAAAACTTCATCTCCAGTTATTTCTTCCTGAAGTTCGGATGGAATAACGTTCCTTCTTCAATCAAGAACACTTGCTTTACGACTTGATTAGAGTCAGGAAGGATTAAACTATCTGCTTGTTCCTGTTGAGATAGTTCATCAGCAATACTTTCTTGAACTTTGGATAAAGCTCCTTGCAGATATTCAGGCTTGAGATTGTCTAGCCCTTCCCCTTCCCACAATGAGGACAATTGGCTTCCTCATTTAATAGCCGCAACTTCAAGTACACCTCACCTGACTTTTGGATACAGCTTTCGACCGTTACGTAGGGCAAATTGAGTAGAGTATCAAGATGTATATCCATTATGGATGGCAACTAAAAATGTATCTCATATCAAATCCGGATGAAGAGTCATAATGTTGTCAGAAGAGTTGTTGAAATACAATGGCTAGACGGCTCAAAATTAGGGCTCACCTGAGTCTGGAAGAACTGGAAGAACGATATCGTCAAGCGAAAGAAGCTGAATTTCTCTTTCAAAATTTAACTACTCATCACATACAGCGTTTCCAACGCTACTGGAGTATGAGAGGTGGCGGCTCGGTGCGCCGCCACCTCTCAAATCTGTACCTCATGTGATTAGAAATCGCTATAGATAGATATAGCTATGTGAAAAAAAAGGGATTGGGTTTTCAATTATTTTTTCTCCGCTGCTATACAAGGGCGAGTTTAGGATAATCAAGTTCTTCTGCTATGAACACTCCATTCATGCATCTGACTAATGATAGGCTTTAAACTTTCTCCCAAGGGAGTGAGGGAATATTCGACTTTTGGAGGAATCTCCGGATAGACCTGCCGATAAACAATGCCATCTGCCTCTAAATCTCGAAGTTGTTGAGTCAGCACTTTTTGAGTGATTCCGGTTAGCGATCGCTGCAATTGATTGAAACGTTTGACCCCTGAAAATAACTCCCGTAAAATCAGTAGTTTCCATCGACCACTCAGGATTGCCAGGGTAGTCTCCGCTGGGCACTCGGATTTCTCAGGTTGGAGTTCAGGGAATTGCATTGTGACTTTGAGAAGTGACTTGAGAAATTAGTTTGAGAAGTTACTTTAAAGTAACTACCTCACCCGAAAGTGCGTACTACACAGTTTGAATCAATTAACTTACAGTCAAATTAACAGCCATTTATGCAGGAGGTTAAGAGATGCTAACCCTGAGAAAATCTACAGATCGAGGTCATGCCAACCATGGTTGGTTAGATACTTATCATACCTTTTCGTTTGCTCATTATTATAATCCAGACCAGATGGGATTCCGGGCCCTGAGAGTGATTAATGAAGATCGGGTCAGTCCTAGTCGGGGATTTGGAACCCATGGTCATCGGGACATGGAAATCATCACCTATGTCTTGGACGGGGCTTTAGAACATCAAGACAGCCTGGGAAGTGGAGCAATTATTCATCGGGGAGAAGTGCAGCGAATAACGGCGGGAACAGGGATTCAGCACAGCGAATTCAATCCTTCTCCCCAAGAGCCCGTTCATCTGCTCCAGATTTGGCTGCTGCCGCAAGCATCTGGTTTGACCCCCAGTTATGAGCAAAAAGCGTTTAATGTTTTAACCCATCCAGGACAGTTTCATCTGATTGCGTCGCCGGATGGACGGGCCAATTCTTTAACGGTTCATCAAGATGTTGCCCTTTCAGCAGCGGTCTTGCAGCCTGGTGACCAGCTTTCCTACAGGTTCACTCCCCAACGTCATGGCTGGCTCCAAGTGGCTCAGGGGGAAGTTGAGTTGGCCGATAATACCCTGACTGCCGGAGATGGCATGGCCATTAGCGATCGCCCCGAAATTTTCTTAAAGGCCCATAAAGCATCGGAATTATTATTATTTGATCTGGTCTGATTCAGATGCAGGACGGGTTGCTACCTCTCAATTCAATTAGTTCCAGATCGCCTGATTCTGAATCGCCACTTTAAGCTAAAAACCTCTATTCAGATAGTCTGAATAGAGGTAAAAAATCGCCATTTAGACTTTCTAAACTCTAGAACTTAACCAGAATCGGTTGATTCCATTAGTCAAGATCTGGCATAGACAATACGGCTTCGGTTTCGCGCTCAATTCCTTTCTCAAATCCTGCCGCCGCTGCCCGGGCACGACCAGCGTGCCAGAGGTGACCGATCAGAAAGAAGAAAGCCACGATGAAGTGGAAACCAGCCAACCAGGCCCGAGGATTAACGTAGTTAAATCCTTGAGCTTCAGTGATGATTCCCCCCACAGAATTGATTGAACCGTTAGGAGCATGGGTCATGTATTCAGAAGCACGACGAATCTGCCAGGGCTGAATATCATTCTTCAGCTTGTTGAGATCCAGACCATTCGGCCCCCGGAGAGGCTCCAACCAAGGGCCCTGGAAATCCCAGAAACGCATGGTTTCACCACCGAAGATGATTTCACCAGTTGGAGAACGCATCAGATACTTACCCAAACCAGTAGGCCCTTGGGCAGAACCAATATTCGCCCCTAGCTTTTGGTCACGCACCAGAAACGTAAAAGACTGGGCCTGGGAGGACTCGGCGTTGGTAGGGCCGTAGAACTCACTGGGATAGGCCGTGTTGTTAAACCAGACATAGGCCGCGCAAACAAACCCCATCAGAGATAGGGCCCCAACACTGTAGGAAAGGTAGGCTTCCCCAGACCAGATAAAGGCACGACGGGCCCAACCAAAGGGCTTAGTCAGGATATGCCAGATACCACCGGCAATGCAGATGAAGCCAATCCAGATATGACCCCCAATGATGTCTTCCATGTTGTCAACACCGATGATCCAGCCATCCCCTCCAAAGGGAGATCCAACTAGATAGCCAAAAATTACCGCTGGGTTCAGGGTCGGGTTGTTGATAATCCGGACATCTCCACCTCCAGGAGCCCAAGTGTCATAGACACCTCCAAAAAACATAGCCTTGAACACCAGCAAGAAAGCACCACAGCCTAACAAAATCAGGTGATATCCGATAATGTTGGTCATCTGGTTCTTGTCTCTCCAGTCATAGCCGAAGAAAGAAGAATACTCTTCTAGGACTTCAGGGCCACGGACAGCGTGGTAAATTCCCCCTAAACCCAGAACGGCTGAAGAAATCAAATGCAGAACTCCGATAACAAAGTAAGGAAAAGTATCAATTACTTCTCCACCGGCACCCACACCCCAACCTTGAGTCGCCATGTGGGGAATCAAAATGAAGCCCTGCTCATACATGGGCTTCTCAGGAATGAAATGAGACACTTCAAACAATGTCATTGCTCCGGCCCAGAAGACAATCAGTCCAGCATGGGCAACATGAGCACCTAACAGCTTACCAGAAAGGTTGATCAGACGGGCGTTACCAGACCACCAGGCAAACCCGGTAGAGTCCTGGTCGCGACCGCCAGTATATGAAGGACTAGAGAGCGTTACCACGGGGTAGAACCTCCTCAGGGAATACAAAACTTTCATGGGGTTGATCCGCTGGAGCCATCCAGGCTCGGATACCCTCGTTCAACAAAATGTTCTTCGTATAGAAGGTTTCAAACTCAGGGTCTTCCGCTGCCCGCAACTCCTGAGACACAAAGTCATAGGCCCGCAGGTTCAACGCTAGACCGACCACACCAATGGAAGCCATCCACAGTCCGGTCA